>CBDUBS010000148.1:0-9125 GCA_965365445.1 uncultured bacterium
AAGATCCTGGACGACAAGTAGTATACCCATACGAAGAGCTCCGTAAGGGGCTCTTATTACGGGCGTGGCTCAATTGGCAGAGCAGCGGTCTCCAAAACCGCAGGTTGCAGGTTCGAGTCCTGCCGCCCGTGCAGCCCGGCCCTGGCCGGTTAGACCAACAGGTGAAGGATGAACAAGATCAAGGCCTATCTCGACGATGTCGTCAAGGAGATGCGCAAGGTAAGCTGGCCCAAGCAGTCCGAGCTGGTTTCCAATACGGGGATCACCCTCATAGGGACCGTTATTTTTGGCCTGTTCGTTTTCTCGGCCGATCGCATCATCAGCCTCGTGCTGGATTTCATTTACGTGTAAAGTATGCCGCTCACCCGAGCGGCAGATCGCGAAGGATATGGCAGGCCCTAAAAGCGACGACATCCGGAAGTGGTATGTGCTGCGCACCTTCTCGGGGCATGAGAAGAAGGTGAAGGGCAACCTGGAGCGTGAAGTGGCACGCCTGGAGCTTCAGGACAAACTGGCCGACGTCATCATCCCGACGGAAACGGTATTCGAGATGCGGGGAGGCAAGAAACGAACCCGCGAGAAAACCTTTTTCCCCGGTTATCTGCTCATTCATGCCCTGCTCGACAACGAGCTGCAGCATGTCATCTCGAACGTGCCCTCGGTGGTTGGCTTTCTGACCACGGGAGACCAGCCGACGCCCCTTCGCCCGGATGAGATTAACCGGATCCTCGGCAAGATGGACGAGGCGCGGGAAGCCGGCGAGCAACCCGAGATTCCGTTCAAGAACGGGGACGCTGTAAAGGTCGTGGACGGACCGTTCAACAACTTTACCGGTTTCGTCGAGGAGGTTTTTCCCGACAAGATGAAGGTGAAGGTAATGGTGTCCATTTTCGGGCGGAAAACGCCGCTCGAACTCGATTACTTACAGGTAGAACACGAAACCTGACCTTTGGTGCGTCGGGTTTTTGCGATACTAAACGACAATCGGAAAGCGAGTCGCTCGTCGGCCGCAAAACACAAAAAAGGCGGGAGCCGTGCGGGGCGTTCCAGCGAACGCTGCCGGCAGGCGCTGGAACCGCGAGGTGTATCATGGCAAAGAAAATAGACGGCTATATCAAGCTCCAGATCAAAGCAGGACAGGCGAACCCGGCGCCGCCCATCGGCCCGGCCCTGGGCCAGAAGGGCGTCAATATCATGGAGTTCTGCAAGCAGTTCAATGCTGCTACGCAGGAGCGTATGGGACTCGTCCTCCCCGTAGTCATTACGGTGTTCTCGGATAAATCGTTTACGTTCATCGTAAAGAGCCCGCCGGCCGCCATTCTTCTGAAAAAAGCCGCCAAGATCGAAAGCGGTGCGGCCGACCCGCTGCGTCAGAAAGTAGGAACGGTCACCTGGGATCAGTGCCTGGAGATCGGACGGGTCAAGATGGAGGATCTCAACGCTAACGATGAAGCCGCCGCCGCTTCGATGGTGGCGGGCACGGCCCGCTCGATGGGGCTGAAGATCGAGGGAAGGCCCGAAGCTGTCTGATTCGTCCCTCGAACCGGCGAGGGACCCCCAGGGGTCTCCTTTCGCCGTCTCTACCTAATCCATGGGCGGGAGCCTGGAAATAGTCCGGGCGATAGGACCGCCAAACCCTTTACGGTTATGTCAAAAAAAGGTAAACGCTACCAGCAGGCGTTCAACGTTGTGCAGGAGGCCGGGGGTCCGTTCGATATCGAACAGGCGACGCAGCTGCTCAAAAAAATCACCGCCGCCAAGTTCGATGAATCGGTGGACATCGACGTCCGGCTCGGCGTCGATCCGCGCCATGCGGACCAGATGGTTCGCGGCACGGTTGCCCTGCCACACGGTACGGGTAAAACGGTTCGGGTGCTCGTAGTGGCCAATGAGAGCAAGCACGCCGAAGCCCGTGAAGCCGGCGCCGATTTCGTCGGCCTGGACGATATGATCGAACGCATGCAGAACGAAGGCTGGACGGATTTCGACGTACTGATTGCCACACCCGACGTCATGGGGAAGGTGGGCCGCCTCGGCCGGTTCCTCGGTCCGCGCGGCCTCATGCCGAATCCCAAAAGCGGCACGGTGACCATGGAAGTCGGAGAAGCCATCCGCCAGGTGAAAGCCGGTAAGATCGACTTCCGTGTAGACAAGAACGGCAACCTGCATACGGCTATCGGCAAGGCGTCATTCGCCCCCGATCAGATCCGAGACAACGCCGTGGCGTTCCTCAAGGAAGTGCTGCGGCTTCGTCCGGCGGCGGCCAAAGGTACCTATGTGAAGTCCATTACGCTTTCCACCACGATGGGGCCCGGCGTTCCCGTGGATAAGAGCGTAGTCGTCAACGCACTCCGATAACAGCCGTCGATACGGAAATAAAGCAGTAGCGAGGTATAGCCATGCCAATGACCAAAAATAAAAAATCGGAAGTCGTCGAAGAAATCAGCGTTAGCCTGGATAACGCGACGACTGTATACCTGACGAATTATTCGGGCCTGACGGTCGCGCAGACGAACGATTTGCGCCGCCGGTTCCGCGAAGCCGGCATCGAGTACAAAGTGCTCAAAAACACCCTCGTGCGCCGGGCCATGGAACAACGGGGCGGGTTTGATGAAATCTTCCCGCACCTGAACGGCCCCACGGCCGTCGCATTCAGTCAGGAGCCTGCGGCCCCGGCCCGGGTTATCAAGAAGTTCTTGAAGGACAAGAACATCGAGCGCCCCGAGTTCAAGGCCGCCTACGTTGACGGGGCCGTATTCGCCGGAGCCACGCTCGATACGCTGGCCGCGCTGAAGTCGAAGTCGGAGTTGGTCGGTGACGTCATCGGCCTGTTGCTCTCGCCTATGTCCAACGTGGTAAGCGCGTTGCAGGCACAGGGCGGCAATATCGTCGGGGCCATCAAAACCATCAGCGAGCGCGAGGGCTGAAGCCCCGCCCGCACGGCGCCGCTTTATCCAGGCCATCCGGAAGCGGAGCGTTCCCGGCTTCATTACGCAGAAAACAAATAATACCCATAAACCCTTAATACAGGCAGCGCAGCCCAACAGGCCGAGACCGCTGCCGGAGATCAACACCAACATGGCAGACATCAAAGCAATCGCAGAACAGCTGGTTAACCTGACCATCAAAGAAGCCAACGAACTGGCTCAGGTCCTCGAGCAGGAGTACGGCATCAAGCCGGCCGCTGCCGCTGTGGCCGTAGCCGGCCCGGCCGCGGGCGGCGACGGCGCGGCCGCTGCCGTCGAAGAGCAGACCGAGTTCGACGTCATCCTCAAGGCGGCCGGCAGCAACAAAATCGCCGTCATCAAAGAGGTGCGCGCACTCACCGGCCTCGGCCTCAAAGAGGCGAAAGACCTCGTCGACGGCGCTCCGAACGCCGTCAAGACGGCCGTTTCGAAAGACGAGGCCGAGCAGGTTCGCACCAAGCTCCAGGATGCCGGCGCTGAAGTCGAACTCAAGTAAGCAGTTCGGAAGGTAACATCAACCGGCATCACGCCGGAACAACCGATTGAAGCACACGATCAGGTGTAGATTCGCGCAAGCTGCGGCGAGCCGGCCTTGGAACGGGGCCGGCTTGCTCTGCTTGTAGTCATCCTCGTTCTATCTGGCCTGCGGTCTGAGCATCCGGGGAAACAACACGTACGAAGTTTAGTAAACTTCAAACTGTACCTGCCCCATTACGGAACCGCCTCAGTCCAGCGCTAGCGGCAACACGTCCTCCAAACGGTAGCCCTGTAGCTTATGCCGAACATTAATGGCCACTCGTACGATGAAAACGGGCGCCTTACTTTTGCCCGCACCCAACCCGTACTGGATTACCCCGACTTTCTCGACATTCAACTTAAATCGTACCGGGATTTCGTACAAGACGACGTCCCCCCCGAAGAAAGAGAAGACATCGGCCTTCAGGCCGTTTTCAAAGAGCACTTTCCCATCCAGGATAGCCGGGAGCGCTATACCCTGGAGTTCATTTATTACGCCCTGGAGGCGCCCAAGCATTCCGTAGAAGAGTGTATCGCGCAGGGCCTCTCGTATTCCGTTCCGCTGAAGGCGAAGCTCCGTCTCTCCAGCAAGGAGGATGAAGACGAAGATGAAGCGGAGGAAGCCATCGAGCAGGAAGTGTACCTCGGTAATCTTCCGGCCATGACCGACCACAGCACGTTCATCATCAACGGAGCGGAGCGGGTCGTGGTATCGCAGTTGCACCGGAGCCCGGGCGTATTCTTCGGTCAGAGTGTGCACCCGAACGGGACCGAGTTGTTTTCCGCTCGTGTTATTCCGTTCCGCGGCTCCTGGATCGAGTTTTCGACCGATGTGGGCAATGTCATGTGGGCCTACATCGACCGCAAAAAGAAACTGCCGGTCACGACGCTCCTGCGGGCGCTCGGTTTTTCGACGAACGACGAGCTGGTGCAGGTATTCGAGCTGGCCGATCAGTTCGCCGTTACCGACCGGGCCGCCTTCGAAAAAGCCCTCAAGCGGAAGATCGCCGTTGCGGTAACGGTAGAGAAAAACGTAGAGGTGATCGACGAAGATACCGGCGAAGTCGTAGAAGAACGCAAGGAGCGTGAGGTCGTGCTCCCCCCGGACCACGCCCTCACGGAAGGCGATTTCGAGGTGCTCAAGGAAAAGGGGATCTCCAAGATTTTCCTGATGCGGGAAGACCAGGAGGATGAGTCGCTGGACCGGAGCACGCTGCTTCAGACGATCCGTAAAGATCCGACCCACACCGAAGCCGAGGCGCTGGCGTACCTGTACCTGCAACTGCGCGGCACCGAAGCGCCCGACCTCGAAACGGCGCGCGGCGTTCTGGATCGCCTTTTCTTCAGCGAAAAACGATACGACCTCGGCGAAGTAGGCCGGTACCGTATCAACAAACGCCTGCGCATCGATGAAGGCCTCGACGTACTGACTCTGACGCGCGGCGATATCGTGGCGATCATTCGGGAGCTCATCAACCTGCAGAACGGCAAAAGCGCCCTGGATGATATCGACCATCTGGGCAACCGGCGCGTGCGCACCGTAGGCGAGCAGCTATCATCGCAGTTTTCTCTCGGGTTGGCCCGCATGGCGCGGACCATCAAAGAGCGCATGAACCTGCGCGATGCGGAGAATTTTACGCCGCAGGACCTGGTGAACGCCCGCACCGTTTCGAGCGTAATCAACACGTTCTTCGGCACGAACCAGCTCAGCCAGTTCATGGATCAGACGAATCCGCTGGCGGAGCTCACGCACAAGCGTCGCCTCTCCGCGCTCGGGCCGGGCGGTCTGACCCGCGAACGGGCAGGTTTCGAGGTGCGCGACGTGCACTACACGCACTACGGCCGCCTCTGCCCGATCGAAACGCCGGAAGGCCCGAACATCGGGTTGATCTCGTCGCTCTGCGTACACGCAAAAATCAACGACTTCGGATTCATCGAGACGCCGTACCGGCTCGTGAAGGACGGCGTCGTTTCGGACGAGATCCAGTTCCTCTCGGCCGAGGAAGAGGATAACGCCGTCATCGCTCAGGCCAATGCCAAAGTGGACGAAAACGGCAACTTCCAGACTAAATACGTCAAGTGCCGTTTCCGGGGCGACTTCCCGATCGTGGAACCGATGAAGGTCCAGTACATGGACATCTCGCCCAACCAGATCGTCTCTCCTGCGGCCAGTCTCATTCCGTTCCTCGAACACGACGATGCCAACCGCGCCCTCATGGGCTCGAACATGCAGCGTCAGGCCGTGCCGCTGCTGCGGTCCGAGGCGCCCCTCGTCGGAACCGGACTCGAGGGCCGCGTAGCCCGTGATTCGCGGGCCGTAGTGGTGTCCGAGGGGGACGGTGTGGTTGAATACGTCGATGCCACCCGGATCGTCATCCGGTACGATGTGGCCGAAGAGGATCTGGATACGGCCTTCGAGGAACCGGTCAAGACGTACTATCTTACCAAGTTTCGCCGCACCAACCAGGATACCTCGGTCAATCAGAAGCCCATCGTCAGTGTGGGCCAGCGCATAGCTCGCGGCGACGTACTCACCGACGGATTCTCGACCGATGACGGCGACCTTGCGCTCGGGAAAAACGTTCTGGTGGCCTTCATGCCCTGGCGCGGGTACAACTTCGAGGACGCCATTGTGCTCTCGGAGCGCCTCGTTATGGACGACGTGTACACGTCGGTGCATATCGAGCAGTTCGAGTTGCAGGTACGCGATACGAAGCGGGGAGAGGAAGAGCTTACACGCGAAATCCCGAACGTTTCCGAAGAAGCTACCAAGGACCTCGACGACCGCGGCATCATCCGCGTGGGGGCCGAGGTAAAAGCCGGAGACATCATCGTCGGTAAAATCACGCCCAAGGGCGAAACCGATCCTACACCCGAGGAAAAGCTGCTCCGAGCCATCTTCGGAGACAAGGCGGGCGACGTTAAGGACGCCTCTCTGAAGGCGCCTCCGGGAATGAAAGGCGTGGTGATCGATACGAAGTTGTTCAGCCGCCGCAAGCTGGACGCCGCTTCCAAAAAGGTGGAGCAGCAACGCCTCACCGAGATCGATAACACGCTCGAACGCGAGATGAGCGACCTCAACCGCAAGTTCTGGGATAAGTTCTTCCGGATTGCGGAGGGCGAGGTGTCCGTCGGCGTCGAGGATCGGGAAGGACGGGTTATCCTGTCGGAAGGCAGCCGCTTCGCCCGAGATGCCTTCGCGGACGTGAGCCCGGCGCAGTTCAACGCGGCCTACGACTTTGCGGAAAACCCGGAAGTAAACCGCCGGGTCAAAAAGCTGCTGCGTAACTATAACGCCTTCTACAACCGCATCCACGGTGAGGCCAAGCGGCAGAAACACCAGGTGCAGATGGGCGACGAGTTGCCTCCGGGCATCGTCCAGCTGGCCAAGGTGTACATCGCCCGGAAGCGGAAAATCCAGGTCGGCGACAAAATGGCCGGCCGGCACGGCAACAAGGGCGTCGTGGCGAGGATCACGCCTCAGGAAGACATGCCGTTCCTGGAGGACGGCACTCCTGTGGACATCGTGCTCAACCCGCTGGGCGTGCCCTCCCGAATGAACCTCGGGCAGATTTATGAAACGTTGCTGGGTTGGGCCGGGAAAAAGCTGGGCATCAAGTTCGCAACGCCCATCTTCGACGGCGCAACGCAGGATGACATCACGCGATACCTCGAAGAAGCCGGGTTGCCGGCCGACGGCCGCGCCCAGTTGTACGACGGGCGTACCGGCGAGCCGTTCGACCACAAGACGACGGTCGGCTACATCTATATGCTCAAGTTGAGCCACCTCGTCGAGGATAAGATCCACGCGCGCAGCATCGGGCCGTACAGCCTCATCACGCAACAGCCCCTCGGCGGTAAGGCCCAGTTCGGCGGGCAGCGTCTCGGCGAAATGGAGGTCTGGGCGCTTTACGCCTACGGAGCTTCGCATGTGTTGCAGGAGATGCTGACCTACAAGTCAGACGACGTGCAGGGACGCTCGAAAGCGTACGAGGCTATCGTAAAGGGGGACAATATGCCCGACCCCAACGTTCCCGAAAGTTACAACGTGCTCGTCCGCGAGCTCCAGGGCCTCGGCCTCGAAGTGAAAATGGATTAGCCCCTTCGATTGGCGGCGGATGCCGTAACCCATCCGCCGCTCTTCGGCTTTGTCGAACGGGCTATTCCCACCTTCGGAACTCAACTACCTCGTATAGAACATGGCGTACGGTAAGACGCAAAAACTCAAGAAAACCTTCAACAGCATAACCATCAGCCTGGCGTCTCCGGAAAGCATCCTGGAGCGATCCTACGGCGAGGTGCTGAAGCCGGAAACGATCAATTACCGATCGTTCAAGCCGGAAAAAGACGGGTTGTTCTGCGAGAAGATTTTCGGCCCGGTCAAGGACTGGGAGTGCCATTGCGGCAAGTACAAGCGTATTCGCTACAAAGGCATCATCTGCGATCGCTGCGGCGTCGAGGTCACGCAGAAGTCGGTGCGCCGCGAACGCATGGGGCATATTACGCTCAGCGTTCCGGTGGTCCACATCTGGTATTTCAAAACGCTGCCCAACAAAATCGGGCACCTTCTCGGGGTGAAGTCCAAGGACCTCGAGAAAATCATTTATTACGAAAACTACGTCGTCGTCCAGCCGGGCAGCGCCTCCTCTCTGGGGATCGAGGTCAACCAGCTTCTCACGGAGGACGAGTATTTCGATATCCTGTATCGTATTCGGGAGGACAACAACCGCCTGGAAGACGAGGACCCGCAGAAGTTCATCGCCAAAATCGGCGGCGAGGCGGTGGAAGAAATGCTCAAGCGGCTCGAACTGGATCAGCTTTCGTTAGATCTGCGCGAGGCCGTTCGCACGGAAACCAGCCAGCAGCGCAAGGCCGACGCGCTCAAGCGCCTGGCCGTCATCGAGGCCTTCCGCGACGCGAGCCGCCGCATGGATAACCGCCCCGAGTGGATGGTCATGCGGGTTATTCCGGTGATCCCTCCCGAGCTTCGGCCGCTCGTGCCGCTCGAAGGGGGGCGCTTTGCCACCAGCGACCTCAACGACCTCTATCGGCGCGTCATCATCCGTAACAATCGCCTCAAACGCCTGATCGATATCAAGGCGCCCGAGGTGATCCTGCGGAATGAAAAACGCATGTTGCAGGAGGCCGTCGATTCGCTGTTCGATAACAGCCGAAAGGCCAATGCCGTACGGTCGGACTCGAACCGCGCCCTGAAGTCGCTCTCGGATATGCTGAAGGGCAAACAGGGCCGCTTCCGCCAGAACCTGCTCGGCAAGCGCGTCGATTACTCGGGCCGCTCGGTAATCGTGGTCGGCCCGGAGCTCGAGTTGCACCAGTGTGGTTTGCCCAAGGAAATGGCGGTCGAGTTGTTCAAGCCGTTCATCATCCGAAAGCTGATCGAGCGAGGGATCGTCAAAACCGTCAAGTCCGCCAAAAAGGTGGTGGACCGGCGCACCTCCGACGTGTGGGACATCCTCGAAAAAGTCATCGACGGACGCCCCGTATTGCTCAACCGCGCCCCGACGCTGCACCGCCTCGGCATTCAGGCCTTCCAGCCGGTGCTCATCGAGGGCAAGGCCATACAGCTTCACCCGCTCGTCACGACGGCGTTCAACGCCGACTTCGACGGCGACCAGATGGCCG
>CBDUBS010000149.1:0-9042 GCA_965365445.1 uncultured bacterium
TATGCTGGATCGACCCGACTACAAGAAACGGTTGAGCAAAGGTAATCTCCACGGGGAAGAACAGATTCCGGCTCGGGCCTGCTCCGGACCCTGAGGAGCAGGCATGAACCGGATGGTTTCAGAGCGTTTCGCGGCCCCCTTCGGGGGATAGAAGGCGTTTGCCCAGATAGAGGAGCGCTTCGGGCGGGGCAGCGCGCTCGATGAAGGGAAAGAGCTCCCGTTCTTCAAAACGGATGTGCGCCCGGAGCAATCCGGCGAACCGATGCAGGAGGTTCGTATCGAGGTTGTCGCCCTCGACGATGCGGCTGATGTCCCCGAGCAGGAGGCGGTGTTCGTCGAGCATCCGGGAGGCGAGCGCCCCGCCCCCGATCCGCTCGCACAGATCGACGAGCAGTTCCTCCTCGAGGGCAAAATGCCTGACGAGATGCTCTTCCGAAAAGCGACAGACGGTATCGGCTGCTTTCTGCAAGGTTTCTCCGGCGCCCAGCATCCGCTCGACCTCGCCGGCCAGCTTCAAGCCCTCGAAATGATCGTGGGAGAGGGGTTGCAATGCTTCCGTTCGCTTCATAGGCCGAATCAACGGGAAACGATGGCGCGGGTCGCCCCGGTCGTGAATCCTCCGTCAACGAGCACGATCTGCCCGGTGATGTAAGCCGAGGCTTCGGAAGCCAGAAACACCACACTGCCATCGAGATCGTTGGGCAGGCCCGGCCGTTTGAGCGGAATGCGGTCGGTCAGGTAGGCGAGCCATTCCTGATTTTCGTACAGCGCAGCGTTCTGGTTCGTCTTGAACCAGCCCGGAGCCAGAACGTTCACCGTGATGCCATGTCGTCCCCATTCCGCGGCCAGCGCCCGGGTAAGCTGAAGCACTCCTCCTCGGCTGGCCGTGTACGGTACGATGCCTTCCATACCGAACACGCTGGTGCACGAGCCGATGTTGATGATGCGTCCGTATCCCCGTTCCATCATATGGGGCGCAACCGCTTGAGAGCAAAAGAACTGGCTTTTCAGGTTTGTGTCGAGGACAGTATCCCAGTCGTCCCAGGTAATCTCAAGGCTTGGCTTGCGGATGTTCAAGCCGGCATTGTTGACGAGGATGTCGATTTTTCCGTATTCCTCGATGGTTACACGAGCCAGTTCCTGAATATCTTTCTCGGAACGCACATCGGCCTGAACGGGCAGGACCCGGCGGCCCATTCCTTCGATTTCCTGCTTGAAGGTATCCAGAGCGGCAAGGCGACGGCTCGTGATGACCAGATCGGCCCCGGCGCCGGCCAGCGCCCGGCCGAAATACTGCCCGAGCCCTCGGCTGGCGCCGGTTACGATGGCCACGCGGCCTGACAGGTCGAATAACGAAGGAATCGGAGATGACATAGGGACAGGTGATTACAGGGAGTTACAGAACCGAATCGGGTTGCAGCACAATTTTGACCAGGTCGTCCGAGCCGGCATGAAGCCGGTCGAAGCACTCCTGGCCCCTGGAAAGCGGCAGCACGGCGCTTACGAGCGGCCGGACGTCGATCCGGCCAGACGCAACCAGATCGATGGCATCGCGGTACTCGCCGCTGCTGGCATACGAGCCCCGAAGCGTCAGCTCACGGGAGATGACCTCCTGGATGTTCACCTCGACGGTGCGGGTCAGGTTGCCCACCAGCACGACTCGCCCGCCAATGCGTGTGGCGGCCACGGCCTGACGCAACGTTTCGGCAAAGCCTACCACCTCGAAGGACACATCCACCCCTCTACCGCCGGTCTGGTCGTGCACGAACCGTTCCAGATCGACCTGCTTCGGGTTGACGGTTTCGTCGGCGCCTACCTGCCGGGCCAGTTCGAGGCGGTGCTCGCTCGGGTCGGAAACGATAACCCGGCCGGCTCCCCGCAGCCGGGCGGCTTGCAGGGTGAACAACCCGATGGGTCCGGCCCCGATCACCAGCACGGTATCCCCGGGGGTTACTTCGCCCTGGCCGGCCGCGTGCAACCCGATGGATACCGGTTCGAGCAGGGCGGCCTGAACGAACGAAAGATCCTCCGGCATAGGGATGACCGTCCAGAAGGGCAGCACCACCCGCTCCGCAAAGGCCCCGTGCCGCTTCATGCCCGGTATGGAGACGCCCAGCACCTGGCGATGCTCGCATCGGTTGTGGTTTCCGTTCCAGCAAGCCGGACACTGGTTGCAGTACACCGTCGAATCGAAGCATACCCGCTCGCCGGGTTCGACCGTAGACACCTCCTGCCCTACCGACTCCACGATGCCGGCTGCTTCATGGCCCATGATGAGCGGAGGGAGGCGCCGCCCGGTTGAGCCGGTGTATCCGTGCACGTCCGATCCGCAGATGCCACAGGCCTGCACCCGGACGATCACGTCCCGGGGCCCCGGCTCCGGGTCGGGGAAATCGGTGTAGGAAAAACGAAAGGGTTCCGTGTAAACGAGCGCCTTCATGAAAGCAGCAGGGGAATCTGAAAGAGGCAGAAATAGCCGAATACGAGGAAGGCAACCAGCAAGCCGAGAGCAAAAATCCAGTGCGGCCGCAATATGGCGGCGGCTTCTTTATCGAACAGGCGGGGCATGACCCAGAACAGCCCGATGCCGACCCACAGCGCCTGCAGGGGCGTCAGCAGCAGCCCGTCGAGAATGGCGCCGAGCTTGACCAGAAGCACGGGCTTTACCCCGAATGTGTATACGATGACCATGTTCGTGAGGAAGAAGAAGGCCAGGAACAAACGGTACTGAGACTTCCAGACGAACCGGCGATTGAACTCCGGAATGCATATACGAAACGTATCGGCCAGGAGCCGGGGCCAGCCGGAGAGCTGCCCGACCTGCGTGCCTATGAGGGCGGCCGTGCCGCCAAGGAGGAACAAGGTCCCCCCGAGCGCTCCCCAGCGGGTGGCAAAGATTTCGGAAAGGGTGAGGGCTACGGCCTCGCCCTGAGGGGCCAGTTGCCGGGCGCCGAGCACCCCCGCCCCGGCCAGCAAAAAACAAACCGTAACGGTCGTGCCGATCACCATAGCCACCGTGGCATCGGTATATACCACCCGGCACCAGCCCTTTATGCGGTGCGCTTCCTCGGCGTCAACCGCCCGAAGCACCGCCAGGTCGGCCGGTACGCCGTTGCCTCTACCCCGCGCCATGCCGTAGCCTGCCCCGAGCACCCAGTAGGTATACCAGACCTGGCTGGCAAATCCTCCGGCCCCCCAGCCAAGCAAAGGCAGCAACTCCCGCCAGGGATTCGGGTCTTCTCCTGCCGCGATCGCCCATTCCGGTACGGGAGTCGCTCCAGGTATCATCCCCTTCAGAAGTATGCCGAAACCCGGAAATACGTGCAAGGCCACATACACCACCCCCAGCACGACGAGGGCCACCATGATGCTCATCACGATCTTCAATCGCTCGAACACACCCGACCAGGCGACCACAACAGCGAATATGGTAACCGACCAGCCCCAGAGCTTCGGCGATAGGGGAAGCAGGCTGTTCATGAAAATCCCGGCCGCCGAGGCGATCGACCCGATGGAGATAGCCGCCGTGGCAAACTGCGCCACCAGCACCACCCACACCGCCCAGTGGCGCGGCCCCGGCATCCGGTCGAACATATCCACCATCCCCTCTCCGGTGCATACGGTATAGCGAGCGCCGCTCATTCCTATCCAGTACTTGAGGAAAACGCCCACCATTACGGCCCATACGGCCGATACTCCCAGAATCGAGCCGACGCGCGTGGCGAGGATGACTTCCCCGGAACCAATGTATTCGGCCGCCCAGACGAAAGACGGCCCCACGAGGAGCAAAACAGCCAGCCCGCGCGGCGGCGCAAGCGCTTTTTCGTGCAGATCCACAGAGGTTGGTTGCAAGGCGGGCTCCTTCGGGTATGGGGGAACGCTTCGCGATCAAGGGAGCATGATCGTAACGATTCGAGGTGGAAGGTACCCTGTAGCCTGCCTTCCGTCAACGGAAAGGAGCCCTTCCGCAAAGATTGTATGCCCTGCCCCGGCTCAGTGATCGTGCGAACCGGAACGGCTCCCTTGACGACGGACCCGTTCCGGCGTTATCCTTACCTTTACTTCGATGCCGGCTATCCCACGGTAAGTATGATAGTCCGCGGGAAGTCGGTTCGAGGGAGTTCAGCCGGAACGTTCACCATTTGCGGGAGTCGATCATGACGTATGCGGTTATCATGGCGGGGGGCATCGGAAGCCGGTTCTGGCCGGCCAGCCGTCGGGAATCACCCAAACAGTTTCTTCGCATCCTGAGTGACACCACGCTCATCCAGAATACCGTCGCCCGCCTGCAAGGTCTCATCGCGCCGGAGCGCTGCTTCGTGGTAACCCACGAGCGGTACGTGGAGCAAACCGCCGACCAGTTGCCCGCCATTCCCTCCGAAAACATCCTCGCGGAGCCGGTTAGCCGTAATACGGCGCCGTGCATCCTCTTCGCCGCGCTCAAGCTGCTGGCCGAAGATCCGGAAGCCGTGATGGTCGTGCTTCCCGCCGACCACGTCATCAAAAACGCGCGTCAGTTTCAGGACGTGCTTGGCGTTGCGATCGAGAAGGCCCGTGAGCCGAGCGCCATCGTGACGATCGGCATCAACCCGACCCACCCCGAAACGGGCTACGGATACATCCAGTTCGACGGCCAGATCGACCCCGGGTCCGACGCGATCCATCCGTACCGGGTGCGCACGTTCGCAGAGAAACCCGATTTGCCGACGGCTGAACGATTTCTGGATTCCGGGGATTTTTTGTGGAACAGCGGAATGTTCATCTGGAAGGCCGGAACCATCGTGGAGCAGGTCCATCGGTTTTTGCCCGAGGTATATGACGCATTCAAGGGATACCAGGAAGCGCTCGGCACCGAACGGGAATCCGAGGAAACATCCCGGGCGTTTGAAAACAGCCCCCGCATCTCGATCGATTACGGGGTAATGGAACGGGCCGAAAACGTGTGGGTAGTGCCGGGCTCGTTCGGGTGGAGCGACGTGGGCGACTGGCGGGCCGTTTACCACATCGCGGAGAAGAACAACCTGGGGAACTCACTCAACGGTACGGTCATCGCGCACGATTCGAGCCGGTGCTACGTACAGTCCGATCACCGGCTCGTGGTGCTGGTAGGCATTCACGACACCATCGTGGTAGACACCGAGGATGCCATTCTGATTTGCAACCGGCAGAATGCGCAGCAGGTAAAAAACGTCGTGGATTACCTGTATGCCCACCGCATGGAAGAATACATCTGACCCGATCGGAACAGACTTCCGCCGGGTTTCCCGCTCCGACGAATGCATCCGTGCCGGCTCCGAAGGGCGTTTGCGCCGGGCGCGCCTGCCATGCGCTTCCGGCGCAAAAATTTTGCTACGTGTATAAAAGCCCTTTCCGGCTCCAACAAATTACCGGATCGTCCGTACCACGGTAACTAACCCGCAAGTAAGATAAGGGAGGGCTGTACTTCATCATTTCTTAATATCTTTTCCGAATCTCTCCTCCGATTCTGACGTACTGGTCATAAGTTGACCAATCGGTCATTTTCAAGACTGGTTGGTCGTATTTTTTATCTCATGCCGGTACGACATGGAGAATACCTTATCCCGACGGGAGCGGGAACGCCTGGTCAGGCGTCAGGAAATGCTTCGGGCGGCGAAAGCCGTATTCGCCGAGAAAGGTTATGCCAGCGCCACGCTCGATGAGATCGCTCACCGGGCGGAATTCGGTAAAGGAACCCTGTACAACTACTTCGAGGGCGGAAAAGAAGACATCCTCTTTGCCATTTTCGATGAGCTGTACGACGACCTTGCCCGCCTGACTGCCGAGGCTTTTTCCCCGGAAACAACGGCCGGCGTGCCCATTCGCGAGGCGTTTCGGCGGTATCTGGAGAGCTCGTTTCGTTTTTTCCTGGAGCGCCAGGAGCAGTTCATGTTGCTCGTCAAGATTGCGCACCAGATGACGTTCAGCAACGACCCGGCGAAATCCGATTACTTCAAAAACCTTACGAGCAAGATCGTTACTTCGCTGACCCCCGTGCTCGAAGCGGCCATTGAACGGGGCGATCTGCGGCCTATCCCTCCGGTTGCCATGGCGCATACCATTTTCGGCAACATCAACGGGATGCAGATGCACATGCTGCTCGATTGCAGCGAGACCACACAGGAGAGTTGCCCGAATTCGTTTTCGACGCCGGGAGAGGCCGCCGATTTTCTGACCACCGTACTGTTCGACGGGCTCGTGCCCCGGTCGGATGCGGACGCCCACACGCATACCAATTGATTGCTCTGGAAATGAATACCTCACTGAATGTGACCCGGCTACTGCTTGGCATAGCCCTCTGGATGGGTTTCGCCGCTTCGCCGGGAGCAGCCGACGGACAAATCGTTCGTGAACCGGGAAGTCTGCCGGGAGCGGACCCGGTTGTCATCACGGTTGACGAAGCGATACAGATCGCCCTCGTAGGCAACTACAGCCTTCGGAACACCCGGCTGGAGGTAGACGACGCGGCGGCGCAGGTACGGCAGGCGTGGGGCCAGGTGATGCCGCAGGTCAATCTGAACTCCAGTTATACACGTAACCTGAAAAGCGCCAACCCGTTTGCCGGTAGCCAGGCCGGAGGGTTCTTCTCCTCCTTCGGGTTTATCGATTGGCTGGCGTACAACGAACGGGCCCGCACCGACACCGACCCCTCCTCGGTTCCGATATCCTTCGGCGAGTTCGCGGATCGGCAACAGGCCGGCATGGAGCAGGCCGGAATTCGTATGGATACCGGAGACAACCCGTTTTCCGTCCCCAATCAGTTTACCAACGGGATCAGCATCGAGCAGACCCTGTTCAGCGGCAGCGCCTTTGCGGCCATTGCGGGAGCGGAGCGGCTGAAGCTCGTCAATCAGCGGAACCTCGATCGGCAGGAGCAATTGCTCATTAGCCAGGTAAAACAGGCCTTTTTCCAGGCGTTGCTTGCCGCCGAGCAGGCCGATGTTTCAGTGCAGAGCGTCAGCCGCACCCGGTCCACCCTCGAAGAAGCCACCCGGCGGGTAGCACAGGGCGTGGCTCCGAAGTTCCAGCGGCTGAGCGCCGAAGTGGAGCTGGCCAATCTCGAGACGCAACTCGTTCAGGTGCAGAACCAGGCGAGCCTGGCCCTGGACAACCTGAAACTGGTGCTGGGCATTCCGATGGAGCATGCGATCCGGCTCCGGGGCGACCTGACCGAAGCCGAACGAGGCCAGTACCTGACCGTTGCCGCCGACGAAGCGCTCGCCATGGCATTTCGCCAGCGGCCCGATCTGGAGCAGGCTCGCCTGGCCGTGGAGCTGCGCCGGATCGACCGAAACATCACCCGCTCGCAGTACTACCCGACCGTGAGCACCTTCGCCAATCTGAACTATATCGGCAACGTGCCGGACAATCGCTCCAACATCCTTTCCGACCCGTCGGACCCGTTCCGGTTCTCGCAGGAGCAATACGGCTTTTTCAGCTCCAATTACTGGAATCCGTCGGTAAATGTCGGATTCAGGCTGTCCTGGAACCTGTTCAACGGCTTCCAGACCGCAGCGGCGGTACAGCAAAAGCAGATCGCGATCGAGCAGGCGGAGAATGACGCCGCTTTTCTGGAGCAGAATGTACGCCTGGAAGTGGAGCAGGCCCTGCGTAACCTTCGGGCGGCCCACCAGCGCATCGTCAGCCAGGAAGCCAATGTAGAACGCGCCGAACTCAATTACGAGTACGCACAGGCCCGGCTCGTCGAAGGGGTGGCGAGTTCCCTGGAAGAACGCAATGCATCCGAGCAACTGGACCTGAGCCGGCTCAACTACCTTCAGGCGGTTCACGACTACCTGGTTGCTCGAAGCGCGTTTGAAACCGCTGTGGGTATGCCGCTGGGGCAAATCCGCGAAACCACACTGACCAGCAATTGACCGTTTGCACCTGACCCTCCTATCACCCGAAAGCAATCCTATGACACGCTCGCGTTTATATATGCTGTTTCTGTTTATCCTGCTCGGAACGGTCGGCATGGCCGGATGCGCCGGAGCGAACGGAAGCGATACGGAAGAAGCCGATAGCAGCGCACCCGCCAGACGCGTGGTGCGCGTGGAAACCATCGAGGTACAGCCGACGAGTTTTGAAGACGTCGTCGAGGTCACCGGGACGGTAGAAGCCGACAACGACGCAACCCTATCGGCCCAGACGGCCGGCACCGTGACGTCGCTCGTGGAGCGGGGACGAGTCGTGCGCGCCGGGCAAACCGTGGCCCAGCTCGACGCCGGGATCAGCCGCGCCGCCGTACAGCAAGCCGAGGCATCCGTGCAAGCAGCCCAGGCCCAGCTCGATCTGGCACAGGATAATTTCGACCGCCAGCAACCCCTTTACCGGGACTCGATCATCAGCGCCATCGAGTTCGAAAACGCCCGCGCCCAGCTCAACCAGGCCAGAGCCGGACTGGGGCAATCGCAGGCCGTACTGGCGCAGGCTCGTGAGCAATTCGGAAATACCCGGGTGGTAGCGCCGTTTACCGGAAGCATCGAGGAGCTTTACGTGGAACGCGGAGAGCAGGTTATGCCCGGCGCGCAAATCGCTCGTATCGTTTCCACCGATCGGGTCAAGATCACGGCCGGGGTGCCGGAAAGGTATGCAGGTGACATTCGGCTCGGTACACCGGTACGGGTAAGCTTCCAGGCGTACGGGGGCGAGCCACGCACCGGGCGAATAACGTTCATCGGCAGCACCGTAAATCCATCCAACCGGACGTTCCCCGTGGAAGTGGAGCTGAGCAACCCCGAGCGGAGGTTCAAACCGCAAATGGTGGCCGGTCTGTTTATCCCCCGCCAACAGCTTTCCGAGGTACTCGTAGTGCCGCTGAATGCGCTCGTGCGCGATGAAAACGGTTCATCCGTCTTCGTGGTCGACCAGAGCCGTGAAGAACCGACTGCGACGCGAAGGACCGTGGTTGTCGGGCCGACCTAGGGCGGGCAGGCCGTACTTCTCTCGGGTATCGAAGCCGGTGAGGAAGTCGTGGTGATCGGGCAATCCAACCTGACCGAAGGCGACTACGTGGAGATTGCG
>CBDUBS010000150.1:0-9034 GCA_965365445.1 uncultured bacterium
GCGTCATCCGGCTACCCTCCCGGCGCGCAGCACGTCGTAGAGCGGGGGCTTGCCGAACAGTTGCCAGAGCACCAGGATTCTGTCCGGATCGGGCGCTTGCGGCAGAAAAACGGTCAGTCCGGATCGGGTGAACCGGCTGTAGGCGACCAGGGCGGGTTGCCGCCGCATTCTGGGACGTCGGCCTTGCGTGGAAGCGGGATCGGGGTGTACCTTCCCTTCACAGAGGCAAGAGGTACAGCCGATCCCGGTGGAGAGAGCCAACGGGATCGGCTTTTTCATTGCTCGGCACCTCCGCGTTTGCGGCCGGTCTTTGTCGTGCTCCGCTTGACGAACGCCTCGATGTCGGCCACGGCGTAGCGGATGTTCTTCTTTCCGATCCGAACGACCGGCAAGCGCCCTTCAGCTACGAGCGTAGACAGGTACCGGGGTGAGATAGCCAGCCGCTGGGCGGCTTCACGGTGCCGGAGTAGGTTGGATGCTTCCATCGATGGTTCCTCCAGGGCTTTTGCCCATGATTAGAGTGAACCGCCAGGAGGAGGGGAGGACGTATCGTTTCAATGATCGCATGGGTGCGACATTTCGTGTCACCGTTGCACTGTACTACTGTAGTTGTTACCTTCAGTACACAACGCTGCCGCGTAGTGCCACCCACTGCGTAAAAAGACCAACTCCGCCGGTCTGGTAGCAATGTGGCGACGCCCGTCGTCATAGTCCCCCCGCCCCTAGCGGGTTTTTGTAGCGCCCTGAAGGACGGCAATCCTTCAGGGCGCTTTTTTGTACCTACGGACATCTATAGTCCGATCAATGCATTATATACGAATGCAGTGCGCCGTTATGCAAGGTCAACTTTTCCACATAATAGCCACATGTATGAACGGAATTGAGGAATAACGGTCATCCCATTATTGCCTGTTTAACAGCAAAATGCCCCGGATTACATAAAGTGATTGATCAACGAGGATTCGGACCCCTTTCTGAATTACCGTTATTACGCTATAAGGCAGATATAATTCATCAAATCCACTTGAATGCCTTTTCCATAGCCTCCCGCATGGCCGGTTCGACGAGGTGCATGTAGTTTTCCGATTGCATCACCGACGAATGCCCCATTATCTGCTGAACGATCCGCGTCGGCGCTCCGGCCGCCAGCATGGCCGTTGCCGCTCCGTGCCGCAGCCCGTGCAGCTTCGTCACCTTCACCCGGGCCAGCCGGGCGTACTCCCGGAACACCTTGGCCGTAAAACTGGGGTTGAGCAGTCCCCCGTTTTCACCGGTGAACACCGGTCCGGAATCCCGGCCGCTAGCCTCCCGCCAAGCCAGGAGCACATCGGGCTGCTGGAGCGGTAACAGTCGGTCCCCGCTCTTCGAACCCCGTATGAGCAGACGCCCGTTCTCAAAATCCACGTCCTCCCAGCGCAGCCGGATCGCTTCCCCTCGGCGCAGCCCGTGAAAGAGCGTCGTCAGGACGAAGGGCCGGAACCAGCGCCGCCCTTCCCGGCCGCTTTCTACGTCGAAGTTGTAGGCCGTCAGGATGCGCTTTACGTCCTCCAGGGTAAGCAGCGCCGGAAGTACCGTTTTGGCTCGGGGCAAGCGCACCTCCGCGCATGGGTTCTTCTCCAGCAGACCGGCTCCGACGGCGTAGGAGAATAGCGCCCGGATGTGCCGGAAACGATGATGCCGGCTGCTCTCGGCCAGTTTCCCCCCGCCGATGCAGAAGCGCCGGATCGTCGCTGCATCGATGCCGGTAATCGGTGTCCGGGCTCCGGCCTCGGACATAAACTGCCGGATGGCTTGCTCGTAGGCCGTGATCGTGGCCGGACGTAACCCCCGGCTCCGGCAGTCGGTCAGAAACTCATCCCGTAGTTCCTCCAGGGCTCGGGCGGGTGCTCTTTCCTTCCAGAGGTCGCGTCCGTTATCTACCTGAACCAGCAACTCCCGCAAACGCTTCTCGGCAACGGCCTTGTGCGTCGTTCCGAGGGCAACGGACTTACGGGCCGGTGATCGCTCGGGGTCGTAGGCCTGGGCGTAGTAGTAGATCTTCCCGGTTCGCTGGCGTTGTGTGACGAGTCGTATTCGAACCATAGTGCTTTCCTCCGGCGGCAATCTTGCATTGCATATGCATTGCAAAAACCTCATCCGCACCGTGCTAAACAGTGCATTTCCTTGCAATGCAATTTGCAATGCAGCCGAAAGAAGTGCAACAAAAAAGCCTGAAACCGAGCGAAAATCGTCGTTTTCAGGCTAATTTGAGGGCTGCCCTGTCAGGATTCGAACCTGAAACCCCTTGATCCAGAGTCAAGTGCTCTGCCAATTGAGCTACAGGGCAATGTACCCAGGGAACGGGTAGACAAATAAATTAAGTCCCTTTGACCGCAAAATCTACCTGCCCGGAGTGAAAGTTGATTGAACCCCGCGTCAGATGCTCGAAGCAATGAGCAATTCGATGTCGCGGTGGGGCATACCGAAGAGCGAGGCAAGGCTTTTCTTGGTGAGGTGCCGCCGGTATACGTACGCGCCGCTGCGCAGGCTCGGGTTGGCCCACAGCGCTTCGTTGATGGAGCCGGCTTCTCCGATTTTGAGCAAGAAGGGCACGAGCACATTCGTGAGGGCGTACGAAGCGGTGCGGGCCGCATTGGAGGGCATGTTCGGCACGCAGTAATGGATGACGTTGTGGGCACGGAAGGTCGGCTCCGAATGGGTGGTAGGGCGGCTCGTTTCGATGCAGCCGCCCTGATCCATGACCGCATCCACGATGACTGCGCCCGGCCGCATGGCCGCTACCAGGTCGCCGGTGACGAGGACGGGAGAGCGCTGTCCGTCGGCCATCATGGCGCCGATAACGACGTCGGCCGTCAGAATGGCCTGGCGGAGGTATTGCTCCGAAGCCATAGCCGTCGTGATCCGGCGGTCGAGGTAATGCTCCAGGGCGCGGAGGGCGGCCAGGTCCGAGTCGAGCACGATGACGTGAGCGCCGTAGCCCAGCGCGGTGCGCGCCGCCCATTCGCCTACAACCCCCGCGCCGAGAATCACCACTGTGGCGGGAGGAACCCCGGAGATGCCGCCCAGCATGACGCCCTTCCCGCCCTCGTTGCTTTCCAGGTAGCGGGCGGCAATCTGGACCGCCATCGATCCCATGATTTCATGCATCATGCGGACGATGGGGAGCGAGCCGTCCGGATCGCGGATGAACTCGAACCCGATGCCCGTGATGCCAAGCTCCATCAGGCGTTTCAGGAAATCCGGTGTAGTGGCCCCCAGATGGAGCGCCGAGAAGAGGATTTGCTTTTCCTGGAGGAGGTTGATTTCGTCGCCCGTCGGAGGGCCGACCTTGATGATGAGCTGGCTCTTCAGGTAGAGGTCGGAGGAGGAAGGGACAAGTTCCGCGCCCGTATCGGCGTATTCCTGGTCGGTGAAGTGGGCGAGTGTGCCGGCTCCCTGCTCGACGAATACCTCGTGCCCATCCGAGACGAGGGTGCGCACGCCGGCCGGAGTAAGGGATACGCGCCGCTCCTCGTTTGATATTTCTCGCGGAATGCCGATGCGCAGCGCCGAATGCTGGCGGCGCTGGGTGGCCGGCTGCTCCATGGTCATCAGGCCCCGCTCGAGCGTGAGCCCTTTCAGGGCCGGTATTTCCATGAGGTCGTTTGCCGGATGGTCGGATGGAGAAGCGCTGGAGAAAATATACGGTGCAGGGGGCGGATTAAACCAGAGCCATCCGTATCCATCTCGGTTAACGGCCAAGCCACTGGAAAAGCAGGATGCCGCCCGCGATCGAGACGTTGAGGGATTCGGCGCCGCCCCGGCGGGGTAAGCCATCGATAGTGATGCGTTCATCCAGAAGCGAGGTAACCTGCGGCGAAAGGCCGTGGGCTTCGCTGCCGAGGATGAGTACAGAGGGCCGGCGGGGTGTCCATGAACGAGCGTCGATGCCCGCCATGTCCGCTCCATATACGGCGAAGCCGTGCTCCCGGAGCCGGCGGAGGGTTTCTACCAGATTGGTGGTATGGGATACGTGTAGGTCCCATAAGCCGCCCATAGCGGCGCGAACGACCTTCGGGTTGTACAGGTCGGCGGTGCCCGGGCCGGTGAGCACGGCGTCGGCCCCGAACCAGGCGGCCGTCCGGATGAGTGTGCCCGTATTGCCGGGGTCCTGTACGCCGTCGAGAGCCAGGATTGCGTTCAGTTGGATGAGGTCGGAGGCAGGGTAATGCCGTATTGCCGCTACGGCCAGAATGCCCTGGCTGGTCTGCACGTCTGAAAACGCAGCGAAATCCCGTTCGGGTAGCACGTGTACGGGCGCGTCCGTCCGGTTCAACAGAGACCGGTAACGATCCGCCGCGGGGGCCGCTACGAGGATGTCATGGAGGGCTGCGCCGGCATCCAGAGCCGCTTCCACCGAGCGCAACCCTTCCACGATGGTCTCCCTGCGCTGGTCGCGATGCTTGCGCTGGGATAGCGAGGCGATTTCTTTGCGGCGGCGTTCGGTAAGAGGGTGGGGGGGATGGGTCATGTAAACGTTACGTAAGCGGTCGAAGAGAGAAGATCACGGCGAAGACACGAACCGGCCCCTTCTGAAATCCGTATATTGCGCGTCAGCGCGCAAAGCCGATACAAGGGCCGTTCGACGCGAGGCGCCTCGCGCCGGATTTTCGTATCCAAATCAGTCGAATATACACTATGCCGTTCAAACGTAACGTGTACGAGCGAGCGATCTACAAGGAGCCGGCTCCGATTCTCGACCGGGAGAACCCCTTCGAGTCGATGATGGAGCGCTTCGATATCGCCGCCGAGATCCTGGAGCTCGATCCGGGTTTTTACGAGTATTTATGCACGCCGGCGCGTATCCACATCACTGCCATCCCGGTGATCATGGACGACAGCCGGATACGTGTGTTTCAGGGGTACCGGGTCATTCATAATGAAGTGCTCGGGCCGAGCAAAGGCGGCATTCGGTACGCCCCGGATGTGTCGCTGGATGAAGTGAAAGCGCTTGCCGCCTGGATGTCGTGGAAGTGCGCTGTGGTTGGTGTTCCGTTCGGGGGAGCCAAGGGCGGGGTGGTGTGCAACCCGCGGGAAATGAGCCCGCAGGAGTTGGAACGGCTCACCCGCCGGTATACGGCGAACATGATCGACGTATTCGGTCCCGACAGGGATATCCCGGCGCCGGACATGAATACCAATGAGCAGATCATGGCGTGGATTCTCGATACCTATTCGATGCACGCACGCAGAACCGAAAATGCCGTCGTAACCGGCAAGCCGATTTCGTTGGGGGGGTCGCTCGGACGGAAGGAGGCTACCGGGCGCGGCGTGATGACGGTAACCCTCGCGGCGCTCGAACGCCTGTCGCTGCGGCCTTCCCAGTGTTCGGTTGCGGTGCAGGGCTTCGGGAATGTGGGTTCCATTGCGGCCCGCCTGTTGAGCGAGCAGGGGTGTAAAGTGGTGGCCGTAAGCGACGTGAGCGGAGGATATTACAACGAAAACGGCCTGGATATCGTGGCGATGATGGAATACGCCGCAGGGCGCCGAAATCTGCTGGAAGGCTATCCGGAGGCCCAGCCGATATCGAACGAGGAACTCCTGACGCTGGATGTGGATGTACTGGTGCCGGCGGCAAAAGAAGACCAGATTACGGCGAAGAATGCCAACGACGTTCAGGCGCGGATCATTGCCGAAGGAGCGAACGGGCCCACGACTCCAGATGCCGACGACATATTGAATGCCAAGGGGGTTCTCGTCATACCGGACATTCTGGCTAACGCCGGCGGCGTGACGGTATCGTACTTCGAGTGGGTGCAGGACCGGCAGGGATACTTCTGGAGCCTCGACCGCGTAAACCGCCGGCTGGATAGGGCCATGCGGGCGGCCTTCGAAAATGTGTACGATACGGCGCAAAAACATGAGGTTTCCCTGCGCATAGGGGCCTATGTGCTGGCTATCGACAAGGTGGCGGCTGCCCTGCGCCTGCGCGGCATTTACGCCTGATGAAACAGGGCAGCGGACGAGCGATCCGGAAGAAATTCGAAGCGGCGCGCCGGTGGGTGGTTCGGTGCGCCGCCGTCGGGTTCATGCTGGGCCTCACGGCTACTGCCGGGGCACAGCCGACCAACCGGGAGGTATTTGTGCGGTTGGCACAGGAGTGCCTGGACAAAGCCCCCGAATCGGCCACGGCGTTTCGCCTCGATGCCGGCGAGCGCCTGGCGTTTATCCGCGCCGATCTGGTCAGCCGGTGGCAGACAGCCGGGTACGTGCTGTACGAGGCCGATTCGTCGGCCGGCGCCGGCCTGCCGTTGCTGCGCTACCGGATCGAGGAGGCGGCGGTCCGGTACGAACGGGCGGCCCGGGGCGCCTTACAACGGTCGGTTGTGCTTTCCCTTACCTACGCGCTGACGGCGACGGACGGCAGGGTCGTTCGGGAACAGCCGTGCCGCCTGTCATCGACCGACGTGATCCGGCGTTCGGATGTCGAGCGTGTGGAGTCGCCGGGATATCCCGAAACGCAAGCGCCGCTGCCCCGGGGGGGCTTTGTCCGGAGATACCTGGAGCCGGCAGTGTTGCTGGGCGCTGTCGCCGTCGGCGTGTACCTGTTTTTCTCTCTCCGAAGTGAAAAGGTTGGCTCACCATAACTTCTGCTCGGCTGCGGCCGTTCTGCTGGCCGGGATGTTGTTCGCCTCGTGCGCCAGCCCGGCGCCTCCGACCGGCGGGCCTGTGGATAAAACACCCCCCTCGATCCTGGAATCCGAGCCGGCGCTGAACGCAGTTAACGTTGCCGCGGACGAGATACGGATCGAGTTTTCGGAGTACGTTGAACCCGCCTCGTTTCGACGGGCCTTCTCGATTACACCGGCCTTCGAAGAGAACCTGGAACCGCGCTGGCGCGGTCGCTCGGTACGCCTGCGCTTCCCTGAGCCGCTGCGGCCCAATACGACGTATGTATTGACGATCGACACGAACCTTCGGGATATCCACGGGGTTGCCCTGACGGCTCCGCTGACGCTGGCCTTCTCGACCGGCCCGACCATCAGCCGCGGAACGATCTCCGGGCGTGTCGTGGACTCCGTAACGGGAGAGGGGCTGGCCGGGTTCGATGTATATGCCTATGCCGACTCGGCCCGGTCGGGAGCCGAGGCGCCTCCGCGACCCGCATACCGAACCCAGACGGGAGCCGACGGCCGATTCTCATTCCAGTATCTGAACGAGCAGGAGGCGTATTTCGTGGTGGCCGTCCGGGATAGAAACCGGAATCGGCTGCCGGATGCGCTGGAGCCGTTTGCCGTACCCCCGGAGCCTGCCATCGCGGCGGATACCTCCGCCGGGGATGGTGGGCGCTGGGTGGCTGCCTTCCGCGATACCATCCCTCCGGAACTCCAGCGAATCCGGACGCTCTCCCGCAGCAGGCTGGAGCTTCGGTTTACCGAGCCGGTATTCCTGGCTTCGCGGGACACCGCGGCCTGGGTCCTGACGGATTCGGCTACGGCCACTCCTCGGCGGGTGCAGGCTGTGTACACGACTGGAACGGCGCCGACCGCAGTGT
The DNA here is from genome assembly GCA_965365445.1 of uncultured bacterium. Lineage (GTDB taxonomy): Bacteria > Bacteroidota > Rhodothermia > Rhodothermales > DASSAV01 > CBDUBS01. The sequence continues at coordinate 7,535 of CBDUBS010000150.1, forward strand.
ACGTGCAAACGGCGCCTCTGAGCCCCGGGCGGTATTTCCTTACTCCGGCCGCCGTCGTGGATTCGAGCGGCAATGCGGTTCCGTCTGTGCGACAGTCTTTCGAAGCGTCAACCACGGACGATACCCTGTCGGTGCGGTTCGTCGGGTTTCTTCCCGCCGAGGAGGGCGACCTTGCTCCGGGGCGCAGTCCCGGCGTGCGCTTCAACCGTCCTGTGGATGAAGACCTGTTGCGCCGGGCCGTAGCCCTGACCGACACGGCCGGGAGTGCGCTCGATTACCGCATTACGTCGCCGGATGGAACGCTGTACCTGTTCCAGCCCCTGACCGGAGCCGCCGTGCTGGAAATACATGCCTCTCGATACGGGGGCCCGGATACGGTATACACCCGGTCCTTTCGACCGCTGTCGTTCCGCGAATTGGGCGAAATCAGCGGGGTCGTGCGAGCGGTGGCCGAGGCCCCGCAGGTGGTGGTGGAACTGTACCGGGTAGATGCGCCTGCCCTGCCGGCTGTTCGACTGGCCGGGCAAGGCGGCGCCTTCCGGTTCGATAGCCTGGCGGCGGGCCAGTACCGGATTCGCGCGTTTGCGGACCGTCGGCCGGACAGGCGCTGGTTTCCTGGAATCATCGCCCCTTACGAACCGGCGGAACCTGTAGCCTGGAGCGCCGATTCACTGCGCGTACGTCCACGCTTCGAAACGCAACTGGGGGACACCCTCCTGATACCCTGAATGCCCGGAGGCGCTATGCCTGATTCTGAACGATCCTGGCTCGATTTACTGGAACCGGTCCTCACAGCGCGGGCCATGCGTGAAGCCGACCGGTGCGCCATCGAAGATTTCGGCTTGCCGGGGTTCACGCTCATGGAGAACGCCGGCCGGGCCGCCGTGCGGGTCATGGAAAACCGCTACGGTCGCCTCGGCGGGAAAACCGTAGTCGTGGTATGCGGCAAAGGCAACAACGGGGGGGATGGGTTTGTCGTGGCTCGGGTGCTGCACGCCCTCGGCGCCCGGGTTGACGTGGTTACCACAGCCGGGCCGGACGCATTGGCTCCGGATGCCCGGCGGCACTTCGATCTGTTGTGTCGTGTGGGGCAGGCGTCGGACCGGATCAGCATTTCCCGGTATGCCGAAACGGTGGATTGGGGGAACCGGGTTGACTGCTTCGTGGACGCGCTCCTGGGCACAGGGGTTGACTCGGCGGTGCGGCCTCCTCTGGCGGAGGTAATAAACCGGCTGAATCGGCAGAACCGCCCTGTCGTGGCAATCGATTTGCCGAGCGGGCTGCACGCCGATACGGGCGAAGTGCTCGGTGTGTGCGTAAAGGCGGACCTTACGGTTACCATGGGCGCGCTCAAGGCCGGTTTACTCCTGAATCAGGGACCCGGTATGGCGGGCGAGGTGGAAGTGGTCGAGATGGGAATACCCCGTTCGATGATAGATTCCGTGCGCGAGGAGCCGGTTCTGGGCGGAGCGTTTCTCTCGACCGCCGCGGCGGTTGACC
>CBDUBS010000151.1:0-8929 GCA_965365445.1 uncultured bacterium
TCCGGTTCTCCGGCGACCGCCCGCGCGCCGACGCCGTCTACGAAGGCATGACTCCCCTTGCCGGGGAGGACATCGCCGACGCGGTCGTGTACTGCGCCACCCGCCCCGCGCACGTCAACGTCGCCGAACTCATTCTCACCCCGGTCGCCCAATCATCACCCACGATGGTGCACCGGGAGCGCTCCTGACCGGGCCGCAACCCCTCACACATACCCCGAAGCCATGGATTCCTTCTCCCGCCGAACCTTCCTCCGCACCTCCGGAGCCCTGCTGGGCGGGGCCGCCCTCGGCCTGAACTGCACCCCCGAAGAACCCTCGTCGCAAGCCGTCCCGGAAGCCTCCTGGAGCGGGTTCCGGTATGCCATGTGCAACGAAAGTATGCAGGCCCTTAACTGGAAGCAGCAATGCCGGCTGGTATCCGCCGCCGGATACACGGGCATCGAGATCGCCCCGTTCACGCTCGTCCGGGAAGGCATCCGCGAGCTGGGCGCCGAGCAGCGGCAGACGATGGTGAACGTCATGAATCAGCACGGACTCACGTGCGCCGGGCTGCACTGGCTGCTCGCCCCGCCTCCGCCGGGCCTGCATATTACCACGCCCGATAAAGCCGTCCGGGAGCGTACGGTCGCTTACCTGCACGACCTGATTGACTTCTGCGGCGACCTCGGCGGCCCGGTCATGGTGTTCGGCTCCCCCAGGCAGCGCAACGCGGGCGACCTGACGGTACCCGAGGCGAAAAAGTACATGGCCGAAGGGCTCGCCGCCGTAGCCGACCACGCCCGCGACCGCGACGTGAAAATCCTCATCGAATCGCTCGACCGGAGCCAGACCGACGTGGTCAACACGCTCGCGGAAGCCGTCGAGATGGTGAAGGGAATCGGCCACCCGGCCATCCAGACCATGTTCGACTTCCACAACACCCCGGATGAAACCGCATCTTTCGAGGAGCTGCTCCGAACGTACCAGGAGTACATCTACCACGTACACGTCCAGGAGATGGACGGGCGTTACCTCGGTACGGGGACCGGAGCCGAAGCCTATGTCGGCGCGTTCCGCACCCTGAAGGAGCTCGGTTACGACGGCTGGATCTCGCTGGAGGTGTTCGACTTCGAGCCCGGCGCCCAGCGCATTGCGACCGAGTCGTTCCGGGTGCTCAAGCAGATCGAATCGCAGGTCGCGTAACGGCCTGTCAGGAAACGCCGCTCCCTATGCACACATTCGTTTTCCCGACCCTCCTGGCCGCCCTGATGGTCCTCGGAGGATGCACACAAAGCCGCTCCCTGTTCGAGCGCGACCTCATCCGGGATCAGAGCCGGGAGATCGACTCCCTCCGGGCCGCCCACACCGAACTCTGGCGGCACTTCGGGGTGCTCCAGGATTCCTTGCAGTTCTACGACGACATCGACTCCGGCCAGTACTACCGCGCCCTGGGCCTGCTCCACGACCGCATCGAGCGGCTGGAGTACGATCTGGCCGTCGCACGGGACGGCGGCGCGACCGTAGAGGTCATCCCCACGGATGAGCTATTCGCCCCCGGCACGGCCGCCCTGACCGACGCGGGCCGGGAGAAGCTGCAATCCCTGGGACAAACCCTCAAGGAAACGTACCGCAAGGCCCCCCTCCGCGTGGAAGGCCACTCGGACAACGTACCCGTAGGCCCCTCGCTCAGGGATAAGTACCCCTCCAACTGGGAGCTATCCGCTGCCCGCGCCGCGGCCGTCGTGCGCTATCTGGTGGAGGAAGCGGACCTGGCCCCGGAGCGATTCACGCTTGCCGCCTACGGCGACGCCCGCCCCCTGGCCTCCAACCGTTCCGCCGAAGGCCGCCGTCAGAACCGCCGCATCCGCATCGCCGCGCTGGAGGAGTGAGAATATCTCGACCTTGTACGCTGCCCCTCGCCGCTAAAGGCGGGTTTCCCTCGGACTCTGTGAAGCGCTTCACATCGGCCTTGACTGTCCGGCTTGATACGCTGCTTCCACCTCCGCGATGAAATCATCAAGGCGGCCCTCATCAAGGTCCCGCTCGATCTGATGGTCCCACTTCCGGTTGTGGAAGTCCGCAAACCAGGCGGCCAGTAACACTCATCGCAGCGCAATGAACCCCATCATCCGACCCGTCTTGCCTGCTTCGGCCCGGTGAGAGAAAAACAGGTCGGTGCGGGCGAAGGTGCAGTATGGAGATACCTCGATCCGGTCGGGCCGGAGGCCCGCCTCGTGCAGGGCGCTCCGGATAGCGGCTTTCAGATCGACGTGCGGTTTCGGGCTGCCCGGAGGGGTCCGCACGAAGGCGGGATCGAACAGGGCGGCCACCTCCGGGCCGGTCTCGAAGCGCTCGGCGGAAATGCACGGGCTGACGTAGGCCCGGATCCGCAACGGATCGGCTCCGAGTGTTTTCATAACGCCCACCGTAACCCCTGCGATGCCCGCCACGGTTCCCCGCCACCCCGAGTGGCACGCCCCGACGACCCCGGCCTCCGGATCGGCGAGAAGCACGGCGGCGCAGTCGGCCGCGCTGATGGTCAGCACGACGCCCGGTCGGCCCGTCGCGAGGCCGTCGCAGGCGGGGTACACACCGGGCCCGGCAACCACCCGGACCTCCGCCCCGTGAACCTGTTTGCACACGGCAAGTTGGTCCGGGCCAAAACCCAACCTTTCGAACAGACGGCGGCGGTTTTCACTGACCCCCGTCGGTTCGTCGCCGGTGGACGCGCTGAGATTGAGCGAGGCATACGGGCCGGCCGAACCCCCTCCCCGGCGGGTGCTGAACCCGGCGACGACGTTCGGGATGTCCGCAAATACGGCTGGTTGGAGGTATTCGGGTGGTTCGGGCATGAGGTCGAGGGGTTCAGGAGCGGACGGCCCCGATGGCTTCGTAGACGGCGTCGGTCGGCATGGGCAGGCCGGTCCACTGGATGAAGGAGGCCGCCGCCTGCGCCGCCAGCATGGCGAGCCCGCCGATGGGCACGGCCCCTCGCGAGGCGGCGTCGCACAGGAGGCGCGTTTCCCGCGGGTTGTAGATGAGGTCGTACACGAACTGGCCGGGGCCGAAGTCCGATGCGTTTTCCCAGGGGGAGCCCTCGGGATGAGGGTGCATCCCGAGCGGGGTGGTGTTGACGAGCAGACGGGCCGACCGGACGGCGGGGGCGGCCTCCGCGAAAGGGACCACCCGAAGCGCGGAGCGCGAATCGAACGCGGCGAGGCTCTCCGCCAGAAGGGCGGCTTTGTGGGGGTCCCGCGCGGCAATGGTCAGCCGGGAGGGGTGAAACATTTTCAGGAGAGCGTAGACGACCGCCCGGGCGGACCCGCCCGCCCCGAACACCAGCATTTCCACCCCGGCCAGCGGAAGCGAACCGAGCGGTTCCAGAAAACCGGCCACGTCCGTGTTGTCGCCCCGGCGGAGGCTTCCGGAAGGGCTCCGGTCGAACACCAGCGTGTTCACCGCCCCGGTGATGCGGGCGGCTTCCGAGAGTTCGTCGGCCAGGGAGAACACCGCCTGTTTGTGCGGGATGGTCACGTTGCTCCCGACCGCGCCGAGGGCTTCCAGCCCCTCTACGGCGGCCCGAAGACCCTCCGGCGGCACGGAAAAAGCCACGTACACCCGGTTCAGGCCGAGCGTCCGGAACGCCGTATTATGGATGAGGGGAGAGAGGGAATGTTCGACCGGGTAGCCGAGCAGCGCGGCCAACCGGGTTCGGGCGTCGAGAATCATGGGGCCGGGGTTGAGTGAGCCGGAAAATACATTGCATCCCGCAAGAATGGAACGCGCAGGGCAAACGGCCCGGGTGTTACGAAGCTGTTGCAGCCTGTGGACGGATTATTACAGCCCGGCCTGATCCCGGCACGAACACGGACGTTTGAGCCCGAAATCGGTTCACTATTCCAGAAATCAATCAGGATACGGTTATGTCGGGAACCTTCGTAGGCTATCTGGTCGGGTATATCATCGCCATCATCGGGGTAGGGTACGCGCTGAATGCGGCCGGGGTCGGCCAGCAATGGATCATCGCCGCGGTCCTCATCATGGTGGGCCTGGGGGTGGTGTATGCCCTCTCGCATTCGCAACGCGACAAGACGACGCGGGTGGATCATTACTCGAACGTGCCCCCCTCCCAGACCACCGAGACGACGCGCACGACGCGCTCGGATTAGTGAGCCGCGTCAGGGCGTCAGGTCGAGGGGTAAGGCGCGTTCCACCGCATCGCCCGTGAGGTTGTTCGTAACCCGCACGGTGAGGACGTAGCGCCCCGGATCGACCCGGGATACGTCTATTTCGGCCGCTTCCCGGGGGGCGGCCTCCGTACCGGCATGATCCGAAGCCAGGCTGAGTACGGGGCGGTCGTTGCGGGCGCGGCCGAGGAAGCCCCGCCGGGGTTCGGTAGGGGTGAGCGTGTAGGCTACTTCGTAATGGGTGCGGTCGTCCGCGTCGAACGTCAGGTTGTAGATTTCAAAGTACACGAACACCGGATGCCGGGTGGAAAACCGGGTGAAGGGGTTTACGGAGAGGTGAAACTCGCCCCGGTCGAAGCGGCTCGCTCCGGAGGCCGGGCGGATCTCGGTGGCGGGGAGCAGGTCGCTCATGAGAAGGGCGCCGCCGGAGAAGTCCGGTACGCGGTAGCCGAAGTTGAAGCCCGCCAGCTCGCTCAGGCCGGTCGGTTTGCCGTGGAGCGCCACGTGGTATGAATCCGGCGGGGCCGTCAGATCGCAGTAATCCAGGGCGGCGGTATCCATGTCCGGCGAGGGCGGCATCACCTTGACTTCGGTTTCCCGATCCACGGGCCGCCAGGACGTTTCGAACAGGGCGCAGCCGACCTCCACGTTCACGGTATGCACGGAGCCGCCCATGCGGCTGGTGAGCCGCCCGAGCGGCAGGGCGTAGTGGATCTCCAGCCGGGTGTTCCCTTCCTTTCCACGGAACGCCGACACGACGTACGGCATCTCCAGCGGCTTCACGTCCTCGGCCCAGGTGTGATGGTCGGTGGAAAACCCGAGCGAGACGGCTTCACGGCTGAGCCGGACCAGCTCATCCCGGAAGTTGGTCAGTTCCATGCTGGCGCGGCTCGTCCGGGCGGCCAGGTCGTTGGGCCTCGGCCGCACCGTCACGACGCGCGGCGTGTTGGCTTCTTCGGATTCTCCGTCGGGGTTTTCCTCGCTCTGGCTTTCCTGAGGAACGACCACCACATAACGCTGGGTCTGGCCCGCCCGACCTTCACTATCCCGCAGTTCCTTCAGCTCTCGGGCCGCCGAGGCCAGCCGGGCGTAGACGCCGCCCCAGTGCTCCCGGTCCTCCAGCATTTCCAGGTTGGTCAGCGCAGGCGTGACACGCCAGTTCTCCACCCCGGCGCCCCCATCCACCACGAAGTGAAAATCCATCCGGGGATCGAAGTACCGCCACGATTCATTGGGCACCCAGGGAGCGTCGAAGGACTGTTCCCGGGGGAGAAAGTTGGTAACGGTCGATCCCGAAACGCTCGTAACGAACGTGGAGGCGTCGCCGGAGACAGTAGCCACCCGGTCGTCCGGATCGCCGTGGCGGACGTACACGAAGCCCCGGTCGTCCAGGGCGTCGTTCAGGGCGTATACGTCCGGAACGTCGAGCTCGCCGAGCCTGTCCGGACTGTTCTGCCGGCTGCGCAGGCCGAAGTAGGCGTACTCTTTCTCGGCTTTTTGCAGCCGGCGGTAATGCTCGGCCAGGCGGGCGTTGAATTCGCCGGCCGGGGTCGGGTTGCGTTTTGCCCAGAAGGTGTAGAAAAACGCCTTTAGCTGGGCCGGGTCGGAGAGCGAGTGGTACCGAACGAGTTCGTCGGGAGAAAAAACGATCTTAAAGTCCTCGAACACGAGGTCGGCGTCGGCCTTCGAGCCGATGCGGTCGATGGCCTGAAAAACGGCCAATTGCGCCTGTTCGCTCCGGTCCCGGGCGTACTGGAGCCGCGCCCGGGCCAGCAGCACCGGGATCGGATGCGGCTCGCCCCGGTTGAGCAGGGTGTTGTACACCGAATCCGCTTCGTTCCACCGTCCGGCCTCGCGCAGCCGCTCCGCCGCGAAAAAAGCGGCATACGGAGAGGGGTGTTCAGCGAGCCATGCCTGGGCGTCGGCGGATCTGGTTTCATGAAGAAAGCCCCGGTAGAGCTTGAGCAGACCGTTCCGGACGTGCAGCTGGTCCGGGTTGAGCCGAAGCTGGGTATGGGCCAGCGCGAGCGCTTCCGGGTAGGCCCCGGCGTTCTGCCGGAGCAGGGCGTACTGGTAAAAAACGTCCCGGTACGTCGAATCCTGCTCGATGAGCCGCTGAAACCCGCGTTCGGCGTGCCCCCAGCTTGGCGAGTCGAGCAGGCCGTAGAACTTGGCGACCTCCCGGTGCGTGACGGCCCGGTAGTAGCGGGCATCCGGATTGTTTTCGTCACGGGCGAGCACCTCGTCGAGCAGCCCGGCGGCCGCGTCCCACTTCCCTCGCGCCAACTCGGTTCGCGCCAGCCCGATAAGGGCGGGGGCGTAATCCGGTTCGGCCGCCCTCGCCCGCTCGTAGGCGACGCGGGCCCCGGAGACGTCGTGGTTTTGCAGATAACCGTCGCCCAGCCGGACCAGCCCTTCCGGACTCGTGGGGGCGGGCTGCGCCGGCAGGACGGAGGCGGCGAACAGGGCATACACGCCCAGCATGATGCCCAGGAGCAGGATTATTCGGGGCGACATGGGGCCTCGCCGGTATCGGGAAGGAAAAACGGCAAACCGAAAGGTCTGTCAAGAATGCGTGTAGATTTGAACAGCCGGACCCGGAGAATGATTCCCGAACGAAAAGGACTGCGCGGCGAAAGCCATAGGAAAAAACTCCTCCCTCGAGGGAGGTGGCCCGAGGGTGTTCCCGCGACCGGTGCGTTGCGGAATACACCCCCATCCCGCCATGCGGGAAGCCCCACCGCCGCCCGTCGGAGGCGGCAAGGGGGCGGTTAAGAAGGTTGAATTGTTCAATAGTTTTCTTGTTGCATAAACCAAACCCCTCCCTTGAGGGAGGTGGCCTACCTCCTCCGACAGGAGGAGGGGGCCGGAGGGTACTGAAGGTTCAAGCTCGGCCCGTAGTCAAAGGAAACCCCTGCTTTACACCATCCCGGAAGCGCTTCATCTCACGAATATATCCATACTTAACCAAAGGGCGGCGTGAAAACGAGGGGAGGACCGTATTTTCCCTCGCCTTCCTTTTTTTCGACTTGCACCCGAGCCGTATGCCGCGCCTCCGATATATCCTTTTCCTATCATTCCTGATCGCCCAGGGCGCCCAGGCGCAGGCGCCCGCGATGGAGGCGGCCCTGCCGGATTCCATCGTCATTACGGCTTCCCGGCAGGCCGAGGACGCCCGGCTGACGGGGCGACGGGTGACGGTGCTCACGGCCCGGGACATCGCCGCCCTGCCGGTCAACTCCGTGGACGAGCTGCTGCGGAGCGTCGGTGGGGTGGAAATCCAGAGCCGGGGCGGTTTCGGCGTCCAGAGCGACATCACGATGCGCGGCGCGACGTTCAACGGGGTGCTGGTGCTCATCGACGGAGCGCGGTTGAACGACCCGATGACCGGCCACTTTCTCTCCGACCTGCCGCTGCCCCTCTCGGAGATCGCCCGGGTAGAAATCCTGCGGGGCCCCGCTACAGTGCTCTACGGCCCGGACGCCATCGGTGGGGTGATCCAGCTCTTTACCTACACCGGGCTGCGGGACGCCGGCCGGACGCCCCTGGAAATCCAGGGAGCGGCGGAATACGGCCGGTACGGACTGTTCGGGGTTGACGCGGCGGCGTACCGCGGCTCCGACAGGCTCGGGCTGAGCGCCGGAACCGTATGGCAGGGCAGCGACGGGATGCCGATCCTCGACGGACAGGGGCGAGCGGTGACCGGTCCCGGCGGGCCGCTCCGCACCGACTTTTCGCGCCAGGCGCATACGGCCGCCCTGAACACCACGCTGGGCAGCGTCTCGGTGTACGGCCGGGCCGGAATGGACGACCGCACCTTCGGAGCGTTCCACTACTACACCCCATTCGCGAGCGACACGGCTCGCGAAGCTACCGGAACCTACTGGGCGCAACTGCGCCTGCTAGGCGGCGGCCGAACCCGGTGGCAGGCGCAGGCTGCGGCCAAAGAGCATACCGACGAGTACGTTTACAATTCCCGGACGCCGGCCAACCGGCACACCAGCCGGTTGCTGACGGCGCAGGTCCATGCCACACGGGGCGTCCGGGCAAACCTTAGCCTGACGGCGGGGGTATCGTCGGCGCGGCGGTCCATCGACAGCAACAACCTGGGCCGGCACGACGACCTCTCGGGCGGGGGCTTCGTGCTGGCCCGCTGGCAGCCCCTCCCCACCCTGACGCTCAACGGCAGCGGACGGCTGGACTACGATCCGGTGTACGGCCTCGAAGCTACCCCGCAATTCAGTCTGGCGTGGCAACTCGGCTCGGCGACGGCCCGCGCCGGCGTGAGCCGCGCCGTGCGGGAGCCGAATTACGTCGAGCGGTATTTCAATACCACCCTCGCCCGGCCGCGCGGCCGCAACCTGGGCAACCCGAACCTCGAAGCCGAACGGGCCTGGGCCTACGAAGCCGGGCTGGACCTCTACCCTACGGAGGAGCTATCGGTGCACGCCACGGCCTTCGCCCGCAACACCGACAACCTGATCGATTACGTCATGCTCACCCCGCAGGATACGGTGTTCCTGGCCCGAAACCTGCTGCACGTCCGCACCCGCGGCCTGGAGATCGACGGAGCGTACCGGCGCACGGTGCGCGGGGCGCGGCTGAGCGTTACCGGCTCGTACACCCTGCTCGGCGCCGACCTGGGCGAAACCGGGGCGGGGGTGACGTACAAGTACGCCCTCACCCATGCCCGGCAAATCATCCAGGGAATGGCTTCGGCGGCGTTCGGGCCGGCGAGCGTGGGCGTGCAGGGCCTCTGGAAG
>CBDUBS010000152.1:0-8827 GCA_965365445.1 uncultured bacterium
CCACCCGAGCATGGCCCGCGTCAGACCGACGGGTCGGCCGTGGTCCGCAGATAGAGCCCTGCCTCTCCGAGTTTCAACGCCACGATTCGGGCTCCCATATCGAGCAGTTCTCCGGCCAGATCCGAAAGCAGGCCGACTTCGATTACGGAAGCAAAAGAGCCTCCGCCCGCTTTTTCCATAAGGCTTTCGAAACGGGGCCGGTTGAGCATGAACAGGATTTCATCCAGACTCGGGGCGAATACGTCCACGTACGGTAGGACGACGCGCAGCCAGTCGCGCCAGTGCACGCGTCCGGCTTCCGAGTGCGGGTCGGGCCTCGCCATATCCAGCGAGGTGGTCACACCGCTTTCCTGAAGGGCCGCGAAAAGATCCGCCAGACGCTTCCCGCCGTCGGCATATACTGCGCGCATGAGGGGAGGGTACCCGAAATGGACGATTCCGGCTTTGCGTGCGAATGCCAGCGGCACCTCGTCGGCGCAGAAGGTATCATTGGCGCCCGGACAATGCAGGAATACCCGGTCTACTCCCGGCGGGTTTATCACCACCGTGTAGGAGGTCTGCTCGCCGGCAGCAGACATCATGCCCTCGGAAAGGCTGCTATCATACCGATTCAGAACCTGCCGGACCGCCCCTCCGAAGAGATCGTCGCCGGTCTTACCCATGAGGCGCGTCCGCCCCCCGAGGCGGTGCAGAGCCAGGCCGGTGTTGGAAACCGACCCGCCCGTAGCCAGAACCGGAGGACCTACGTCGATCAGCTTGCCGGGAACGATCAGGCTGGACCAGTCTCCGGCATTCGGGCCGAATGTCGGAATGATATCAAGGCAGATATGGCCCACCGCAAGGATGTCGAACCGGTCTGTTTCGGGTTCTTCCATAGAAGGCGCCGGTGCCGTTTGGAATGGGCCGACTGCGGCCGGCCCGTTCAGTGGCTCATCGGGTTGCGGCTTTCCTTACCTGACCGCAACTCGTCGATCTCTATCTGTCTTCCTTCGGGCGACTGCTCGGCGGGAGTCATGGTCCGGGCGCCGCGTCGGCCAAGCAGCAACATGACCCCGCCGAAGGCGACGAGGCAAATTCCCCACCAGAGGTTGACATTGATTCCGAGCGACCGGTCGTAGATGGCCGTTTCGGTGACCAGCCCGTAAACGACGAGCATCACGCCCAGTATAGCAAAAAGGTAACCGATAGGTAAGCGAATATCGAGTCCCATGATGGATGCCTTTTACCAGAATATGATGTTCAGAACGACGGCCAGCGCCAGCACGATGAGCCCGAATAGAGCCGGACGCTCGTACCAGACGACGTCCTTTTCTTTCGGACGTTCCGTAAGCGAGTAAACCAGCCCCACCATTTCACTATCCGGGCGGGGCCGGGTTATCAGGCTGACCACGATGGTAACCACGAAACAGACGGTCCATGCCCATATGGCCGTCCAGAAATTCTGGGCCATCTCGCTTGGGTAGGTGGTCAGGATGGAAATCCAGCCTCCCTTGATGCCGATTTCTCCGCCGGCGGGCAACGAGAGGCCATGGTGCAGGGCCGCCGCCAGGGTGCCGCTGACCAGGCCGGTAAATGCACCGTGGCCCGTAGCTCGTTTCCAGAACATACCCAGCAAAAACGTGGCAAACAGCGGGGCGTTGACGAACGCAAACACCAACTGGAGCATGTCCATGATGTTGTTGAACGCCGTGGCGAGGTAAGCCGCCACCACCGAAAGCGCAATGCCGAAGATGGTCGCCATTCGGCCCATCCAGAGGTAGTGGGCGTCTGTGGCATGACGGTTGATGTACGATTGATATATGTCGTACGTCCAGACGGTATTGAAGGCCGTCACGTTACCGGCCATACCCGACATGAACGACGCCATGAGCGCCGTCAGCCCGATGCCCAGCAATCCGGAGGGGAAGTAATGGACGAGCATCAGCGGGATCGCCAGGTCGTAATTGTATGTGCCGTCCGGCTTCAGCGGCAGGGCGAAGCCGCTGGCTCCGGCCTGGGTGGTAAGGGCAATGGCGATCATGCCGGGGACGATAACGAGGAAGGGGAAGAACATCTTCGGCACGGCCGCGATGAGCGGGGTCCGACGCGCCGCCGACATAGAGTTGGCGGCCATAGCCCGCTGCACCACGAGGAAGTCGGTGGTCCAGTAGCCGAAAGAAAGTACAAACCCCAACCCCATTACCATGCCGAACCACTCGACGCCCATCGGGTTGGCCGAGGCGTCGTGCAAAAACTGCCACGATTCGGTGTAGGCCCCCGGCTCGAATCCGTTCTGAACGGACGTAACAGCCAGCCGCTCCGTTAGTCCCGACCACCCCCCGGCATCCCGCAACCCCAGGAACACCAGCGGGATGAACCCGACGACGATGAGGAAGAACTGAAGCACCTCGTTGTAGATGGCCGACGTCAGCCCGCCGAGGAAGATGTAGAAGAGGACGATGAGCGCGGAGATGAGCACGCTGAAGTTGAAGTCCCACCCGAGGAGTACCCCCAGAAGCAATCCCATGGCATACATGGAAATGCCGGACGAAAAAATGGTCATCGCCGCGAACGAGATGGCGTTGAAGCCGCGCGTTTTTTCGTCGAACCGAAGCTTCAAATACTCCGGTACGGATCGGGCGCGCGATCCGTAATAGAACGGCATCATGAATATGCCTACGAACACCATGGCGGGAATGGCGCCAACCCAGTAGAAGTGGCTCGTTGCGATCCCGTATTTGGCCCCCGAAGCGCCCATGCCGATCACTTCCTGCGCGCCCAGGTTGGCGGAAAGAAAAGCCAGCCCGGCCACCCACGCCGGAATGGACCGGCCGGATAGGAAAAAGTCGGTGCTGGACCGCATGTAGCGTTTCAACATCCAACCTATGCCCAGCACGAAGGCAAAGTAGATTATGAGAATCGCATAATCGATCCATGCGAGTTGGACGCTACCCATACCTTATCTCCATGATTTAAGCGTGTGTAGGGACTGAAACCGGCCGCCAATAAGTGCCTGCTGCGGCTTAACCGGCGCATTCAGGGGAATCGATACCTACCTCTAATGGGCCGGTTCGTCATACCGACCGGGTCAGGAATGTTTGGAAAAGTGCTTGTACATCATCCACGTGACGATAAACGACACGATGAGGATAAATCCCGGAATGATGATGCCGTACAAAGGTGATCCGATGCGTTCGGGCGGCGCCGACGCCTGGATAAGCAGCAGGAGTGCCGTCATGGTTCCGGGCCTCTGTGATGTTTGCGGTACGATACCCATGCAAGGATCAGCCCCAGAAACGAGGCCACGTAGGCGATCGACATGCCGATAACGGTGGCAAGACTCTGGTTCATCGTTTCTTCCCCCAGCGTACTTTCGATTCGAGGTCTTTCAGATACTCGGCCTGTTTTCGCTCATACTCGGTAGAGACAGCCTTCAGCTTGGGATCGATGATCCAGTGCATTACGGCCGTGAGAATGATACCAAGACCCAGGGTGACGTAGCCCACGGGCATCAACAGCATACTCAGACCCGTTCCGAGCATGAGCAGGATGTAGGCGATGGGCGAGATGACGATGGTGATCCAGTCTTCCCGGGTCCATTCGTCCGCATCAACGGCATTCCAGTTTCTTCGGATGAGTGGCATGACGATGTAGTGATTATTCGCTCCTTTTCAAGCGTGTTCGTCGGGTCAAACCGGCCTACAGGTTGGCGTCGTCGATCGGAAGTTCGCCATGCTGCCCGATCAGGCCCAGTCGGAGCGCCTCCCGCCGCACCGGTCCCCAGAACCCGATAGGGCGGCTCTGCACGTAGTATTTCAATAAATGGTCCATCGGTTCGGGTTTGGTAAGGAACGTCACAGGGATAAAGACGAGGATGCCCAGCAGCATGAGCAACCAGAATTGCTGATAATCCTGCAATTCGGGCAACAGACCGAGCGAAGGGAGAATCCATACCACGATCCAGCTCAACCCCAGGTTGGCGACCCAGGCGGAGAGATACCCCCAGGCATTGAACCGCCACCAGATCACCTGCAAGATATTGGGCAGCCATACCCCTGCCGCCATAATCCATAGGGCGAAAATGAGCCAGGAGGTGATTTCTTCCATCATCAACCCGTAGAAGAACGAGCCGAGCAGAAGCACCACCGTCGCCACCCGGCCCACCCAGATCACCTTTTTCTCCGATGCCTGCGGGTTTACGTAATGCTGGTACAGATCGCGCGTGAAGTACATCGCGCCGACGTTCAGGATAGAAGCGATGGTCGAGAGGTGGATGGCAATGATGGCCGCGAAGAAGAAGCCCAGCATCCCGTACGGCATGAAATCGAAGCCGAGCTGAAACCAGCCCATTTCCGCCTCTCCCGTATTCTCGATGTCGGGGAACATGACGAAGAACCCGAGGATGGCCACGGCCCAGACCGAGTTGCGCACCAGTACGAGCGCCGTGCCCCACCAGATGCTATAGGAAGCATCTCGAACGGTTTTGGACGACTGGATGCGTTGCGCCTCGACGTACCAGTCGATGTTCGTGCCCATACCAAACCCGCCCAGCACGGCAATGAACAGCATCGTCAGAAACCACGCTATGGGAAAGCTGCCGGAGAACCAGCCGGAAAATGCGAACGGATTGAGCCGGTCGGCCAGTCCCATTTCGGTCAGGCTGGATACGATGCCCGTCGGACCTCCGGCGGCGGTAATGCCCCAGACCGATACCAGGATGATGACGAAAAAGGCGATGATGCCCTGCTGGAAATCCGCCATGATGACGCCCCAGTATCCCGAGGCGAGTACATATATCGCGCAAAGCGACGAAAACACCACGAGCCCCACCCAGGTCGGCCAACCGAACAGATACAGGCACACCTTGCCCATCGCGATGCCTACCCATCCGAGGGTAAACATCTGCATGAATACCTGAAACCCGGCCATCCAGCCCCGGATGAGTTCGGCGCCAAGACCATGAAACCGAATGACGTTCCACTCCGCCTGTGTGTAGGCCAGCGACCTTCGGAATATGCGGGTCGAAACGAATGCGCTAATCGCACACCAGGCCGGAAAAAAAGTGTACCACAACCCGGCCATGCCGTGCGTGTATACGACGCCGGTTACCCACATGGGCGTATCGGTGGCCGTATGCGTAGCGTAAACCGAAGCGGCGGGCAACCACCAGGGCAGACCCCGTCCGGCAAGGAAAAAGTCCGATTCACTTCGCTTGCCGAGCCGGTAGAAAAGCAGCCCGGAGCCAATCATCAGGATGAGGTAAAGACCGACCCAGAACCAGTCGATCCAGTGAAAGACAACATTCATGCATCCGCCTCGGATGAAGGATGATTGAATCTGGTAATCGGGTTCACAGGGCGCCCCCGGCAAAAGACAAAGCCCACACGGCATGATGGGCGCTTCGATTCGCCATCATAAACGGAGGGGCGGCTTGCCGAGAGGGGGGAAGCGCTTGCGTGAATGTAACGCACGAGGGTTAAAAACACCCGCAGCTTCTGCCATTCGCACAAATATTCGTTCGAATTGAACACCGGGGCGCCTTGTTGGGAATCGATGAAAACTGCCGCGCGGGATTAATGCCTGCCCATTTTGTTGTTTATAAACGGGAACGTAGCTACATTCGTGATGTTATTTAGACTCGATCTAAACCTTGATTCGCTATGTCTGGTCTGGTTGAAACGCCGCAAGAGTTCATCCCGCTCTCCAGTTTTACGCCGGGCCGGAGCTTACGCTTGCAAAGCATCACCGTGGACGCGGTTCAGGCGGAGCGTTTGCGCGAGATGGGGTTATGTGAAGGCCGCTGCGTGTCTGTGCTCAGCAATGGAGAGCGGCTGATCGTAGGCTGCGGGGGATGCCGGATCGGATTGCACCGTGATCTGGCGCACTGCATTTTCGGGTGCGAGGTGGAAGAAAACCAGCATTCGCACCGATATACGCCTGGCTCGTTGCTCCGCTCGATACTAAAGAAGGTCAACAGGAAAGCTCCGGGATAGCGGCGACAAAGGCGGATTGTTGAACGGCCTGCATCGATGGCGTGGTAGAGACGAGCCGGAACGAAGCAACGCGAGTCCCTGAAAAGTCGGCTCGCGTTTCGATGTTTTTTCGCGGGGATATCTGTGGATTGCACGACGTGCGACACTTGCAGCCAGTGTAGTGTGGAGCCCGCCGCCGGGTCGGTGGACAAGCGCATTGCTCTGGTCGGAAACCCGAATGTCGGTAAAACGAGCCTGTTCAACGCGCTCACCGGACTCCGGCAGAAGGTAGGCAACTACCCGGGCGTAACCGTAGAGAGAAAAACGGGGCGCCTTTCGGGTCCGGCCGTCGTAGAACTCATCGATTTACCGGGTACGTACAGCCTCACCCCGCGGTCGCTCGATGAGGAGATTGCGGTTCGGGTGCTGACGAACCGGTTGGAGTCGGAGCGGCCGGTGGATGCCGTAGCCTGCGTCATGGACGCCACCAATCTGGAGCGAAACCTGAACCTGGCGGTTCAGGTGGTCGAGCTGGGGCTTCCTACCGTCATCATTTTGAATATGATGGATGAGGCCGAGCGCGACGGGTTGCAAATCGACGTCGAACGGTTGGGCCTGGAACTGGGCGTTCCGGTCATGCCGACCTCGGCGCTCCGGGGCAGGGGACTGGTGGCGCTGCGCCGAATGCTCGCGGGTCCTCTCATCGAGCCGCCCCGGAGGCGGGCGTTTCTCACGCCGGAAGACAGAACCTTTGTCGAGCCGCTGGCCGAAATGCTCCGATACAGCGGCCGCCATGAGGATGAGACGGCGTGCTACAGGGCGGCCGTATCCGCACTTACGGGTAACTCGGATCAGCTTTCGTCGGAAAGCCCTTCGTTTCATGAGGCTGTTCTCCACACACGTAACGCGTTAACACAGGCCGGGCGCTCTTTTCCCGACTTCGCCCTTCAGGCCCGGTACCGATTCATCCATCACCTTTCGGAACGGGTCGTGCATCATGCCGCCGCCCCCCGGCGAATCCGGCTGACCGATGCCATCGACGCCTGGCTTACCCACCCGGTTCTCGGGCCAATCGCGTTTCTGCTGATTCTGTCCCTCATTTTCCAGGCCGTGTTTACCTGGGCCACGCCGGCCATGGACATGATCGAGAGCGGCTTTCAGGCGCTCGGGAGCCTCGTCCGCACAGTGCTGCCCGCCGGCCCCATGACCGACCTTCTTGTTGACGGCGCCATCGCGGGGGTCGGTTCCGTACTCGTTTTTCTGCCTCAGATCGTTCTGCTGTTTCTGCTGCTCGGTATTCTGGAAGATACAGGGTATATGGCGCGGGCGGCATTCGTGGCGGACAAGCTCATGGGAAAGCTCGGGTTGAGCGGGCGTTCGGTGGTTCCGCTGGTCAGCGGGTATGCGTGCGCCGTACCGGCCATTATGGCTACCCGCACCATCGAGAACCACCGGGATCGGCTCGTTACGATGATGGTCATTCCCTTGATGAGCTGTTCGGCGCGGCTGCCCATTTACACGCTGTTCATCGGGGCGTTCATTCCGGCCGGAACGTTGTTGGGATTCATCGGGGTGCAGGGGCTTGCGCTGTTTTCGCTGTACCTGTTGAGCACCGTCATGGCGCTCACGGCCGCCTGGGTCATGAACAAACGGTGGAGCGGCGGCCAGTCCTCGCTGCTGATGCTGGAGTTGCCGGTGTATCGGCTGCCCCTGCCGAAACAGGTTGTTCTACGTATGTACGAGCGGTCGAAGTTGTTCATTACGAAGGCCGGGAAAATCATCTTCCTAATGAGCATCATTCTGTGGTTTCTGGCTTCCTATCCCGTACCGGATACCGGCCGGTACGAAAAGGAGCGCCGGCAGATCGAAATGGATTACCGCTCGCAAGTGGATGCCTTGCAAACGAGCGGCATGGCGACCCGTGCGAAAAACCTCATGGCGGAAGCCGGACTGGATGTACATGCGGCCCCGCCCACCGACGAAGAAACGCTTCGCAGCCGCCGGGACGCTCTGATCAGGGAGGTAGACAACCGGGAAGCGGGTGAACGGGTCCGCAATAGTTTTATCGGGAGAGCCGGTCGCCTGATTGAACCCGTCATGCAACCGCTCGGATTTGACTGGAAAATCAGCGCCGGAATACTGGCGGCATTTGCGGCTCGTGAAGTGCTCGTAAGTACCCTCGCCACGTTGTATAGCGTGGGCGATGCGAATGAAACGAGCATTACGCTCCACGAGCAACTTCGGCAGGACAGGAATCCGGAAACAGGACGGCCCGTATTCACTCCGCTCGTAGCGATCAGCCTGATGGTGTTTTTCATGTTGGCCAGCCAGTGCATGAGCACGCTAGCCATAACACGCAGGGAAACGAACTCGCTCAAATGGCCGGCATTCATGTTTACGTACATGACGGTTCTGGCGTACGTGTTTTCCTTGCTCGTATACCAGGGAGGGCGGTTGCTTGGCATCGGCTGACAGGAAGGCATATCTAGGGTCGGGCTATGGGTCGCGCGATCTGGCCCGGGCGGGGCTGTTTGGAGCGATGGCCCTGGTGCTTCCGCTGCTGTTTCACCTCGTGCAACTGGGCAAGGTGTTCCTGCCGATGTACATCCCGCTGGTCGCGCTGGCCTTTCTGGTAACGCCGGTCGTGGCGATGGCGACCGGAGCCGTTACACCGCTGCTTTCGGCCGTATTACTGGGTATGCCTCCTCTTTACCCACCTGTGGCTCCGATAATGGCCGTAGAGCTGGCGGTCATGTGTGGTCTCATTGCGGTGATACGCAGAAAGCGACCACGGGCGAACGAGTGGCTCGTGCTGGCAGGAGTGCTTCTGCTGGGCAGGGTTCTTTCCGCCGCCATGATGTATTTTGCAGCGAAAG
>CBDUBS010000153.1:0-8805 GCA_965365445.1 uncultured bacterium
GGGTCAAGGCCCACTACGATCGCCCGGAGGCCTGGGTCTACCAGAAACCGGGCGACTACTCAAGGTACCGGAGGGAAGACGATGCCATGTGGGTTTTCGAGCCGGGCGTAGCCGAACGTACCTTTGAAAACATGGTGGCCGAGGCCGGCATCCCCGTGCACCGCGACAGATGGCTGGACCGGGCCAACGGCGTGATCAAGGAGGGCAACCGAATTTCTTCCATAACGATGCTCTCGGGTGAAACCTATCGGGGGAAGATGTTCATCGATGCGACCTACGAGGGGGACCTGATGGCCGCCTCAGGCGTGACCTACACGACGGGACGCGAGGCTAACAGCATGTATGGGGAAACGCTCAACGGCGTGCAGACCCGTAATACATTGAAACACCAGTTCGATTACCCTGTCAGTCCGTACGTTGTAGCGGACGATCCGACAAGCGGGCTGTTGCCTCTCATTCACGGCGACCATCCGGGAGTGGACGGCGAAGGAGACGACCGAATCCAGGCATACAATTTCCGGATGTGCCTTACGAACGTCCCGGAAAACAGGGTTCCTTTTCCCAAACCCGAAGGCTACGAACCGCTAACGTATGAACTGCTCGGCCGTTACCTCGACCAGGGATGGCGCGAAGTGTTCGGCAAGTTCGATCCGGCCCCTAACGGAAAAACGGACACCAACAACCACGGCGCGTTCTCGACGGACCATATCGGGATGAATTACGACTACCCGGAGGCGTCGTATCAGCGGAGGAAAGAAATCATACGGGAGCACGAGGATTACCAGAAGGGACTCATGTGGTTTCTGGCTTACGACCCGCGTACACCGGCCGACGTGCGCGATAAGATGAACCAGTGGGGATTGGCTCGCGATGAATTCGAGGACAACGGACACTGGCCGCACCAGATTTACGTCCGGGAGGCTCGCAGAATGGTCAGCGACTTCGTGATGACCGAAAAGCACTTGCGTCGCATCGAACCGACGCCGAAATCCATCGGGATGGGGTCATACAACATGGATTCCCACAACGTGCAGCGCTACGTGGATGAACATGGACACGCCCGTAACGAGGGAGACATTCAGGTAAATCCCGGCGGGCCCTATCCCATCAGCTACGGGGCCATCATCCCGAAGGAACGGGAGGCGGCCAATCTGCTCGTTCCGGTGAGCCTGTCGTCGTCGCACATCGCCTATGGCTCCATTCGGATGGAACCGGTATTCATGATCCTGGGGCAATCCGCAGCCACCGCAGCGGTCATCGCTATCGACAACAACCTGAGCGTGCAGGACGTGCCGTATGACGCCTTGCGCCGGCGCTTGCTGGATGATGGCCAGGTGCTGGAACTCTGAGCCCTTCCCGGCAGGGGGCCTGCCGGTTATATCCCACACTTGACCCGACTTTTTAACCGTCGTGCGGGGAGGCAGACCATTGACGCCGCCTTTTCAGGGAGCCGATCCGGTCCGTTGCCGTTGCAGCAACTCGAAGTACCGCTTGATGATTTCCTGATAATCGGGTGCGTACCCGCTCTCCAGGGCGCGGATCAAATCCCGACGAAGCCGGTCCGCTTCCTCTTCCGGAGACAGGTCTCCGGGGCTTTCCCTCGGGATGTCGGCGCCGGACTGACCCTTGCGTTTCTTCTCTTCGCCTCGCTCCTGAAGCGACTTCTGTGCATCGAGAAGGCGCGTAAGGATTTGCCGTTGCCGCTCGATGGTGCGCCTGTCCGCCTGGCTGCGCTGCATCTCCTGAATGGTTTCCTCCATTTGATCGGCAATCTTGTTGAGATCGCCCAATAGTTTACCCCGGGCCGAGGGGTCCCGACCTACCTGTTTCAACTGCCGGCGGATCTCCTCTTGTTGCCGGGCCAGTTGTTGCATCCGGGCCTGCGCATCCATACTGAGGCGATTACCCTGCATATCGTTCAGCATCTGCTGGATCTGCTGATTGAGCTGCTGCTGCTCGCCCGCCATTTGCTGCATTTGCTGCATCATCTGATCCATCGACATGCCGCCCCCACTCTGACCGCTCATCATCGAGTTCAGCAGGTTGGAAAGCAGCAAGGCGAGTTCGTTCAGATGCATCATGGCCCCCTTCTGGTGGGCGCCCGCCTGAACAGCCACCTGGTCGGCCATGGAAGAGGTGGCGGCGCTCATCTCGCGGAGCGCTTCGCCGGCGTACCGTTGTACTTCCCGGCTCATTTCAGGAATATTCCGGCTGAGGCGTTGCAGGGTGTCCGAGACGACCGCCAGATCTTCCGACAATTCGACCTGCCGCTGCGAGAAAGGCCGCAGGGCGGACGTTTCGGAGGCCAGCCCTTCTACCTGACGGCGCAAGGATTCCTGCTGCCGGGAGAGCGTAAGTACGTTGTCGAGCGCGCGTCGGAGGCCGGCCATGTTCATTTGCTTGCCGCCCTGCTGCATCTCCTGCGACATCCGGCTGAGCCGCTGCTGCATTTGCATGAGCTGCTGCTGAAGGTTTTGCTGACCCTGCCTGGCTTCGCGAAACTCGTCGTTGCGCAGTTGCCTGCTATTTTCCTTCATCTGCTCGGGCATCGATTGCTCCTGCATCTCTCGACCAAGCTGCTCCATCTGCTTCGTCGGCCCCGACTTCATTTCCGCCGCGTTCCGGCTCATTTCCTCGATCTTCTGTTGCAGTTGCTCCAATTCCTGTCGGGCCTGGTCCTGGTCGGACGCCAGTTTTTCCGCCGAACGGGTTTCCGGGTTTGGTTGCCCGGCTTCGGGTCGTTGCGGGTCGTCGGGCGAACGGGCTCCTTCCTTGCCGGAGTCGTTCTTTTCCCGCTCGATCAACTTTTCGGTTTCGTTCGCCATTCGCTCTTCCCGTTCGGCGAGTTCTTCGAGCCTCCGGGCCGCTTCATCGAGGTTTTGCTGAAGGCGCAGCTTCTTCAGGAGATCCAGTGTACGTTCCAGACGTTGTTTGTACTGCTGTTCGTTGAACTCGAAATCTCCCATGGAGTCCTGCAGCTTCTGGAGGTCCAGTTGCTGCATGGCTTCCTGCAACTGCTGCAACGCCTCGCGCAACTCCGGTGAGTTGATCTCTTCCACGACGCGCTGAAGCTCGCGGAACGCCTCCAGCGTTTCCTCGCTGACGAGGTTGTTTTCCTCCATACGCGCCGTCATTTCTTCCACGCGCTGAGCGAGGTCTTCAACCTGCTCTTCCATCCGGCGGCTGCGTTCCTGCAATTGCTCCAGTTGGCGCTGATCCTCCCAATTTCCATCCTGCTTTCGCCGCAGCTCATCCCGAAGCTGTTCAAATTCGTCCCGAACGGTTTCGGTGGACTGCAATAGCTCTTCCACCAGGGTTTCCGCCGCGTCCTGCTCTTCACTCAGTTGTTCGTACTGCTCGGCCAGGCTCGGCACGACCAGCCGGTGCAGGGTGCTCCGGGCCGATTTGGGGCCGGAAACAACGTCATTGTCCCAGACTTGCACGTAATACTCGATGACGTCGCCCGGCACGGGGTCCAGATTCGTCGTGCTGCCCAGAAGCCAGCGATAGGACTGCTCCTGATCGAGCAATCGGGGAGAGGCCGGCGGGAGCGGAATGCGGCTGAAGGTTTCAGAAGGGGTGTCGAAGCGGCTTTCGGCCAGCCGATAGAACAGGGCCAGCCCGGAAAAGCCGAAGTCGTCGGTGAAGCGGGCCCGGATGTCGGCATCCATCCGATCGGTAAGTGCGGTCGTTTCCTCCGGACTGATCAGGGCGATAGACGGAGGCAAGTCCTCGACGACGGCCAGTGCATGCGTGATCGGATCGGCATTGCTCACCCCTTTGCCGTTCGTGATGAGGGTCTGGTAATGGCCGCTCCGTTTGAGGATGAACGTCCCGCCGGCGTGCATATCGTCGACCACAAGCCCGAGGCGCGTGCCGTCGTCGAATAACAGCTCCACCCGTTCGGCGTCGGGGCGAGCGAGCGCCACTTCTACCGTAACCCGGGTGCCGGGTAAAGCGGAGACGTTGCCGACGTTGGGCTCCAGTTGCTGCGGCGGCAATCCGGTATACGCCGGGTAGGCGAGCGAAACCTGCAACCCGCGCACTTCGGGGCGCTCGATTACCGTAGCTTCGTACCAGTCGCTTTCCACCGTTTCAGCGGTCAATCGGTATTTGAGGGAGCGGCGCACATCGAAAAGGGTGTGAGAGAACATACCCAGGCTATCGGAGGCAAGCAGCACTTCCTCGGGTTCGGTTTCCCCTTCCGGTATCCACGATAGCACAACCGTTTCCGGGTGTCTGCTTCCGGGAGTACGGACCGTCACTTCGAGCGACGATCCTCTGATGAGTTCCGTGTCACCCGGCCGCACATCGAACTGAAATGGACCTGGTCTGGCGAAAAAGGTCCCCGGGCTGGCCAACCGTTCGACGGCCCCGAGAAAGGGTCCGGGCGCAGAAACCGCAAACACGACCAGACCCACGACAGGCCATACGGCGTATCGCCCGGAGCGCCTGGCCCGGTCGAACTGCTCGACCTGTTCGAAGGGCACGCCTTCGATCTGGTTTCCCAGCATACGGACCGCCCCGTCTACGAGCGGGTCCGGCGCGGCGCTCCGATGCCCCTCCGTCAACTCGAGAAGGTTAACGAGCCTGTCGGATACCTGCGGATAGCGGGCGCCGATGCGCCGGGCTACCACGGCATAGGTAGGCCGGGGCAAAACCCCGAGATGCCTCAACCCGGGAACCAGCACGAGAACCACCACGATGCCCATGCTGGCCGCCAGAAGCGCCCAGAACAAAACGGAACGCAACGCCACGTCGAGCCACAAACCGGCTTCCGCTCCGATGCCGATCAGCCAGAGGGACGTGAGCAGGGCTATCGCCACGACGAGGCCCAGTATGACTTCAGCGAGCGTCGTGCGGCTTATGGCTACATCCAGCCGGTTTTTCAAAAGCTGAACGATTTGCAGGGTTTGCTCACTCATCGAACGCCGTCCTGAGCCGTCTTGTGATCGGGTATACCGGGGTTAACTGAACCCGATTGCCGGTGTTTCCGAGAGCGCCCGATAAGGAGATCGATCCCTTGCGCACTGCATAAAGAGGGGAATGGCGTTACGGAACGAACAAAATCGCCCCGACGGGTACATTAACGGCGGAAAGTGTTCCAACGCCGCCGGCTCGTACCTATCTTCCCTGCGGAATGCCCCGGAATGAGGCGCCCGCAGGGGAGGTTCGGGAAAGGCGACAAAAGACCCCCTGCGACACGCATCAGGGGTGCTCCGATAAAGGCAACGACACGTAATGCCCCTCTGACAATTCTTCCCGCGATGGGTTACATGGCCCTTGCGGATACAGCCGGGGAAGCGTTTGGTCAGGGATACTTGTACAAGGAACCAAGGTACATCGATATGGAAGAGATGATTTCCGTCATTCTGGGTGGTGGTGCAGGCACCCGGCTTCACCCGCTCACGCTTCACCGATCGAAACCGGCCGTTCCCCTGGCCGGCAAATACCGACTTATCGATGTGCCCATTTCGAACTGCATCAATTCCGGGGTAAACCGAATATTCGTGCTGACGCAGTATAACTCGGCGAGCCTCAATCGGCATATCGCCAAAACGTACCAGTTCGACCGGTTTCGCCGGGGTTTCGTCAGCATTCTTGCGGCTGAGCAGACGCCCTCCTCGAAGGAGTGGTTTCAGGGTACGGCCGATGCCGTGCGACAGAGCCTGCCGCACATGCAGGTATATCGGCACTCGCACGTGCTGATCCTCTCCGGCGACCAGCTTTACCTCATGAACTACCGGGAGTTGCTGGCGCACCACAAGAGGATGGAAGCCGACATTACGATCGCTACGATCCCGGTAATAGCGGAAGAAGCCCCCGCCTTCGGCATTCTGAAAACGGACGACAGCGGCGTCATCACCGAATTTCACGAAAAGCCTCCACTGGACGATCTGAACGGGAAGGAAAGTATGGTCAGCCCGGCCATGGAGAAACAGGGGCGAATCTATCTCGCCTCCATGGGCATATATATATTTAACTGCAACATCCTCACCGAGCTGCTCGACGAAAGCGCCGGGGCGCACGACTTCGGCAAGCAGATCATACCGCAGGCCATTCAGTCGCGCCGGGTGGTAAGCTACCCCTTCGAGGGATACTGGAGCGATATCGGCACGATACGCTCCTTCTGGGAAGCCCACCTGCATCTGGCCCGGCGCGGGCCTGAGTTCGACATGTACAGCCAGTCCATGCCGCTGTACACGAACGCGCGTATGTTGCCGCCCGTAAAGATAGAAAGCTCGTACATCCAGGACTCGCTGATTGCCGAAGCCAGCATCATCATCAACGCGCACATTTCCAACTCCGTCATCGGTATACGGTCGTACGTGGGGTATAACGCCACGATTAAAAACAGCATTCTGATGGGATCGGATTACTTCCCCTGGCACGGGAAGGAGCTTCGCGATCCCGTCGAGGGACCGGCGTTGCCGGGGGTAGGGGAGGAGTCGTACATAGAGGGCGCCATCATAGACCGGAATGCAAGCGTCGGCAAGCGCTGCATCATCAAGAACCGGGACCACGTTGAGGAGGGGGAGAACGAGTTGTTTTACATCCGGGACGGCATTGTCGTTATACCCAAAAACACGGAAATTCCGGACGGCACCATCATATAAATCACTCTTCCAGCCTTACGTCGTTTCATGCGAACTTCCATGCAGCGGGGCCTCGCTCCCATCCTCATCCTTTTTTTCCTTACCCTCACGGGTTGCAAAACGTGGGGCGGATACGGCAATCAGGAACTGATCGTGCGGCAAATGGCTATCGCCAACGAGACGTTTGAAGCAGACCTGCGTCAAGCGGAACGGCTGCTCGTCTCGCGGGGTGCAACCGACGCCGCTCCCTCGGAGCGGGTTCGCGGCCTGGAAGCGCTCGTAGCGGTCCACGAAACGATGCTGGATCATCACATGGAACTGGCCCGGCGCGCCGCCGACGAGCAGGAGCATTACCGCTTTCTCAAGCGGGCTTTCGGGGCCATCGTGATCGAGCAAAAGGCAGTCCGCGACCGCTACCAGAACCTGTTTTCGGGGTACAAACCTCTGGTCGATTCATCGTATGCCATCGCGGGCGATGTGCTCCCCCAGACACGCTATGTCGTCGTGCCGCCGTACTATCAGCGTGTCATGTCACGCGCCGGCTTCCCGACGGCTGCCGGTTGGTCCGGGGAGGCCGGACAGAGCGCTTCCGAGTCCGTGGCCCCGGACACCGTAGCCGCTTCTTCCGGCAACTAGCGGACACCTCAAGGCGCCGCGTCCTGAAATTGGTAACGATTCTTTCCTATGCCTCTGTCTGTTCGGCGGAAAGGATTTCGTATCTTGTGGCCGACTTTTGAGAAAGTGGATACTTCAACGGTTCCATATCACCATCTGATAGGGGAATGAACAGCAGCGGCGTCCTCGATCTCAGCACGGCTTATCCCGAAATCCTTCTTCTCGTACTTGGTGGCGAATCCACTGAGGAGTCGCTGGCCGAAGAAATAGCCGAACTGCTCAGGGGATGCAGTTTTCGCGTGGCCACCGTCACCGATGAAATCGTGACCGCCGACGTTTTGCAGGACTTTTATCAACTCATCGTCGTGGCGGGCGAAGACGGCGGGGCCGGGCGGCTCGCAACCTTTCTCGGGCGCGCATCCGACCGTGCGCCGGATCTCACGCACCTCGCCTTTGGCATCATCACGGTGCATAGCGGCAACGGTGGGGATGGCACGGCGAACACCCTCATCCGGTGGCTCGATGAGCACGGGGCGGTCGAGGTGATTGACCGGTTATCGATCGGCCTGCGTTCCGACAAACGCAATTCCGCCAGGGCGCAGTACTGGAGCCTCGACTGTGTGGCCGGGTTTTCCGAAGCATTCGCGCCGGTGGACTCTCCCGCTTTTTAACGGGCCGGGCCGGTTACTCTACAATCTCAGGCAACCGCTTGATGCGCGGATCAGTGAAAATGTCGGCGGCGTCCCGGCTCGTACTGGAGAATTCCGAAACGATGGCGCCGTCATCTCCGGCCTGAAACCAGTGCTTCACGTTGGGAGGAATGGTATACTGCTTTCCCGGGGTGAGTTCGATCTCGTGGAACACGGTATAGTACGGTTCACTTCCTTCGGGAATCCGGGCGTGCAAAGGCGACGTAGTTTCCCCCTCGACGTATAGCCATACGAGGCCGGTGCGGCAGCGGAACGTTTCCATTTTGCCGGGGTCGTCGCCAACGGGCGGGTGGCGGTGCTCAGGGCATGTCTGGCGCGAGAAAAGCACCAGTTCCTTGGCGCAATACCGGTCGGTATTGACGTAAACCAGCAATTCCAGGCCGGTCGTTTCCAGCTCACCGAGGCCGAACTCCGCTATCTCGATGGATTCCGCCTCATCCTCGGTCAATGCGATTCCGGAATCAGTCAGAACGGCGGCAGCCCGTTTCCGAGCCTCGATCAATTCGGCGCGAGTCATCATAGGGTGATGGATTGGTATGTGCAGAGAATCCGTTCAACCGGCGTCGTGAGGCCCCAGCCATACTTCTTTCTCAGGGGAATAGGCCCACCCTTCGAGGTCGAGTTCCACCGGATGCTTTTCCCATCCGGCATCGAGGCGGCGGCGCACGGTAGCCCGGTCGGGGACGCCGCTTACCGCATCGGGTCGCTCCACGCTGTACGCACCGACCGCTAGGGCCGTTAGCATGGTTTCTTCAGGGGAAGCGGCTTCGATCAAAGCGGCCAGGAGCCCGGCGATGGTGCAGTCGCCCGCGCCGGTGGTGCCGGCTACCTCGGCCCTGTAACAGGGCGAATACAACTCTCTTGCCTGCCAGTCGGAGAGGTCG
>CBDUBS010000154.1:0-8757 GCA_965365445.1 uncultured bacterium
TCAGATAATAGATCGACCCGATGCCCCGGATGCCGAACCACGCTATGTACCCTTTCCGAACGGTTGGCATACCCGATCCCAACAGGCCAAGCCATACACTGAGCGGCCGGATGACCAGAAACAGCACCGGTGCAAACCAGAGCATCCCGACATTCATGAGCACGGGATAAATCATCCCGCCGATGAGCACCACGACGATAACCGTAGCCACCCGCTCCAGTTGCTCGCTGAAACTTAGAACGGCGGAAGCCATGAACCTTCCGGCATGGGCCGGATGGGTAGCTTCCGTATCCGAAGGTTCGGAGGGAGCACCTTCCGTGGAACCCATGCGTTCTACCTGCCGGAGGGCAAGCCCGGCCGCAAACACGGCCAGAAAGCCGTAGGTGTGGGCCCACAGGGCTATCCCGTATGCAAGCGCCACCAAGCCGAGCGCCAGAAAGTCGTCAGTGCCTACGGCCTCGCGGTGCATCCGGCGCAGGTACAACACGACCCGCGCCAGCGCCATACCCAGTACCGCGCCGATGGCAAGCCCGCCGAATATCGCCCAGATGACGTCCACGGCCAGCCATCGCCAGCCGAAGGAGCCCAGCTCGTGCACCCCCAGCAAACCCAGGCCCAGCATGACGAACGGAAAAGCCGTGCCGTCGTTCAGGCCCGCCTCCCCGGTGAGGCCAAACCGCAGGGGGTCCTGGTCCTTTTCGTTCGCTACCTGCACATCCGAAGCCAGCACAGGATCTGTCGGGGCCAGGATGGCGCCAAGCAGCACCGCCGCTCCCACCGGCAGGCCGAAACCCCATACCCCGGCAAGGGCAACGAGCCCGACCGTCACCATCATCGACACCGACGCCAGGCGCACCGCCACGCGCCCCGGAGCGCTCCACAGGGGAACGCGCAGTTTCAGCCCGGCTGAAAAAAGCGAGATGATAACGATGATCTCCGAGATGAGCTCCAGCAAGGCCGAGTTTTCGAGCGGATACAGACGATGCCAGGCCAGTCCCATCGGGCCGATAGCAAAACCGATCGCCATGTATACCATGGTTACGGTAAGCGGTAACCGGCGCAGCAGTGTATCGGCCGTAGCTAGAAATACGAGGAGGGCCCCAAGAAGCAGGAACCAGGTGATCGCCGTCATGAGTGGCCTGTGGAGTGGAGAGGCATACCGCGGAAGGGGATTGCCAACGAACCGCGTTCCTCCCAAACGCGGACCCGTTGAGAGTATTCCCCGGCGGGAGAGCCGAATTGTAATGGGTTTGTTATTCACACCTTCCCCGTGTACACGATCTGCAGTAGAGTATGGACTATTCTCCCAGCGGGAAGCCCTGTATGCCCCCGGGCGATCTCACAGGGAGGGGTTCGGTGATCTCGAATTTTAAGTCGCATTTCGGAACCCGGTGCGTATCTCGAAGTACAATTACACGAATTAAAGATAATTGACGTAAAGACGCCATGCCGGACGATGTAGCTTTGTCGCTCAAGCTCTGGGTTGTAATGAACCGGGCCGTACGAAGCATCGGGGAGCACCTGCAACGACAGGTGGAAGCCCACGGCCTCAGCTTTACGGAATTCGCGGTGCTGGAGGTACTGTATCACAAGGGCGTCCTTCCCATCGGGGAGATCGGCGACCGGGTGCTGCTTACGAGCGGCAGCATGACCTACGTAATCGACAAGCTCGAAAAAAGGGGGCTGCTCGCACGGCGGCATTGTTCAGAGGATCGCAGGGTTGTTTTTGCCGAACTAACGTCGGAAGGAGCCAGGGTAATGCAAACCGTGTTCCCCGAACATGCCGCCTTGATCGAGGCGACTATGAGCGGACTTAGCCGTGAGGAGCAGAGCGACCTCATCGAGACGCTCAAACGGCTGGGCAAACATCAAACGGAAACGCCAACCGGCTAAAAATTTAGGTTAATATCTTTAATTCAATATACCGTTCAACCAACAATGAGGAAACCATGACGACGCTCACGACAAACCAGCTTAAAACGTTCTCCGTTGACCCCTCCCATTCGCGCCTGGGGTTTACCGTGCGGCACCTGGGGTTCAGCAAGGTACGCGGACACTTCGAGCAATTCGAAGGTACGCTGCACCTCGACCCGGAGGACCTGTCTACGCTCAGGGCTGAAGCTGCCGTCCAGACCGCCTCCGTCACGACCAGCGATGCCAATCGGGACAACCATCTCCGGACTGCCGATTTCTTTCTGGTTGAGGACTACCCAACGATTACCTTCAAAAGCACCGAAGTGCGCTTTGTATCGGGGTCATCGTTCGTACTGGTGGGCGATTTTACCCTGAGGGGAGTTACCAGAACGATCGAGCTAAAGGGCGAGTACCTCGGCTCCGGCACAGATCCCTGGGGAAACACCCGGGTGGCCTTCGAAGCGCATACGCGGATCAACCGGAAAGAGTACGGGCTGAACTGGAATGCCGTACTCGAAACCGGGGGCTTCCTCGTCAGTGACGAGGTCGATATCGCGCTCGAAATCCAGGCGACGCTCGTTGCCGAGTCGGAATGACGAACGAACACCGGGGGCTCCCGGACGCCCCCGGTGTCGCCCCAGCCTTCATCCAGAAATCACTGAGGTAATGCCATGCTTGCCGCTCCCTTACATATACTCGGAATTGCCGGCAGCCTGCGGCGAAGATCATTGAACCGCCTGCTGATCGGCGCGGCAGTGGCTGCTGCCCCCGAAAATGTGCGAATCGAGCCATTCGATCTCGCCGATATTCCGTTGTACAACGGCGATAACGACACGGACGACAACCGACCCCAAACGGTTGAACGGCTGAAAACCGCCATTGCGAACGCGGACGCCGTCCTGTTCGCCACTCCCGAATACAACCACAGCATACCGGGCGTGCTGCAAAACGCAATCGACTGGGCGAGTCGTCCGGCGGGACGCTCGCCGCTGGCCGGAAAGCCTGTGGGCATCATGGGTGCTTCGCCGGGAGCGCTCGGTACGGCCCGGGCCCAGCAGGTGCTCAAGCTGGTGCTGCCGGCAACGGGGGCTTACGTACTCCCCCACCCCGGCATGGTGGTTGGCAACGCCCGGCAGAAGTTCGACGCCGAAGGCCGCCTGACGGACGAAGTAACGCAGAAATTCCTGCGCCGCTTCCTGATGGACCTGGCCGATTGGTCGGCGCGGGTGGCCGCTCCTCGTATTCCTGTTTGATTCTACTCCACCCCGATGATCTTGTGCGTCTGCACGGAAACGCGCCACTCCGGGTGGGCGAGCGCCGTCTCGACGGCCAGCCGGCGCGCTTGCTCGTAACGAGGGCCGTCCTCCGGCTGGAGCCAGAGGGCCGGCAGGCCCCCGGAACCCAGCGGGTGCTTCCGGAGCCGTGAGGCAAACCGCCGATATCCGGAGGGGTGGTAATCCGGCACCACCAGCTTCAATTCATCGAACCACTCCAGAACCAGTCGATCCTCGGGGAGCTTCGGGCTGCAAACGACCCAGTCGGGAGGCAACGATTCGCCGGTCGAGGCGTCCCGGCAGGCGTTCTCTAACCGTACACTGCCGTTCGTCTCAACGGCTACCTCGAAACCGGCCTGATGCAGCGCCCGGATGAGCCCGGCATCGGTCTGGAGCAGCGGCTCGCCGCCCGTGAGTACGCAGAACCGGATCGGGCCGCCGATCTCTGCCGCCCGGAGGGCCAACTCGTCCGCCGAATACGAAAGGCTCCCTTCGCCGGTGAAATCGGTATCGCACCAGGCCGGGCACCCTGCTCCCGTACGTTCGCTGTCGCGGCGGCGGTCGGCCTCATATCCGGACCACATATTGCACCCCACGAACCGGACGAATACCGCCGGCCTTCCCGCAAACACGCCTTCGCCTTGCAGCGTCCTCCAGATTGCCTTGACCCGGTATTCCGCCCTCATACCCACCCTTTCGCTCTGGCTTCTTCGTACCCCCTGGCGCGGAGCACTGATGCCGGGTTATCCAGACGGCCGTACCCCCATTCGTTTCGAGTCGTCCGGTCGCCGTTGTAATCCGTGTGCGAGAGTTCACGGACGGCCTCGAGCGCATCCGGGCCCAGTTCGGCGGCCAGCCGCCACGTTTCGGCTTTCGTCAGGTACATGAGCGGCGTGTGTATGCGCACATCCGCACCCAGCGCCAGCGTCAGGCTGGTCTGCATCGAATCGACGAAAACACGACGGCAATCGGGATAGCCTGAATAATCCGTCTGGCACATACCACCCACGAGGTCATGAATGCCCCGGTTGTATCCCAGAGACGCCGCGAGCGTCAGAAAGAGGGCATTTCGGCCCGGCACGAACGACGCCGGAAGGTCGGGATCGAGCTCGTGCGGAGCCGACACGTCGCGGTCGTGCTCGGTGAGCGCCGATCCGCTCAATAACCCGTGCATATCCATGACATCGAACCGTACCCCCGCTTTATGAGCGATGATCCGCGCCTGATCGAGCTCTATCCGATGCTTCTGTCCATAGTCGAACCCCACCGCTTCCACCCGGCTGAATTGCGTCAGGGCCCAGTACAGGCAGGTCGTGGAATCCTGCCCGCCGGAGAAAAGCACCAGCGCAGGAGGGGTGGACGGGGTATGCATATCAAAAAGAGAATCTCGTCGTCAGGCCATCCAGTGGAAGCGAGGGAGACGGAATGAACCTCCGGGGGGCTCGGACGTTTCTTTTCGTTCGAAAATCCCTACGAGCCTGCTTCACCCCACCTGCCATGACCGAGCCCCGCAACGATCACGAGGACTATTTCATCGCGCTGCACGAGGAAGCGCTGGAGCATACTAAAAAGTCGCTGGCCCACATGGCCGAGCGGGGCATCCGTCCCGAGGGGAGGTTCGGGTTGTTCCTTCCCGCCGACTCCCGCCGGTCGGAAATCCACCGCCTTCCCTACGAGCACAGGGCAAAGCAAGTGGTGGTGTACGAAACCGAGCAGGGGGAGTTTTCAGCCCTGTGCCCCTTCTCCGGATTGCCCGATTTCGGGGTTCTGCGGGTGGAGTACGTACCGGGCGACTGGATTCTCGAACTCAAAAGCCTGAAATACTATCTTCTCTCCTGGCGGAACATCGGCGCGGCGCAGGAGGACATCACGGCCATCGTCTACGAGGACCTGATGAAACATCTCGAAAACCCGGACTATCTACTCGTAACGACCGAGTACAACGTCCGCGGCGGCATCCGGACTACGTGCAGCGTGGATAGCCGAACCCAGGGGACTTCTGCCTGACCCCATCACCCGGCCGGTACGATCTTCCAGAGCTCGCCCTTGTCCTCATCGGTCACGACGTACAGGGCGCCGTCCGGCCCCTGCCGTACGTCCCGAACCCGCTTCTCCCGGTCCACGAGCAGGTGTTCCTCGCCCGTGACGCGCCCATTCTCGATGGAGAGCCGCACGAGCCGCCTTTCCTTCAGCGCGCCCACGAACAGGCTGTTCTGCCATTTCGGGAACAGGCTGCCGGTATACCATTCCGCCCCGGAAGGAGCGATCACCGGATCCCAGTAGTACACCGGCTGCTCGTACCCTTCGCCCGGGCGGGCGGTTTGCGAACCGGCGATCGGGTCGCCCGAGTACTCGATGCCGTACGTAACCACCGGCCAGCCATAGTTTTTGCCTTTCTCGACCCGGTTCAGCTCATCCCCACCGCGAGCGCCGTGCTCGATCTCCCAGAGACGCCCCTGCGGGTCGAAAACGGCCGACTGGATGTTGCGATGTCCGTAACTCCACACCTCCGAGGCGGCGCCGGCCTCGGAGGTGAAGGGATTATCGGATGGAACGGAGCCGTCCGGCCGGATGCGGAGCACCTTCCCCAGGTGGTTGTCGCGTTGCTGGGCGTGCATCCGCATGGACTTATCCGACCGCTCGCCGGTCGTGATGTACAGCATCCCGTCGGGTCCGAAGGCCAGCCGCGACCCGAAATGCAGCCGCCCATCGTAGGTTGGTTGGGACCGGAAGATAACCCGCACATCCTCCATGCGGCGCCGGTCCTCCGACAGCACGCCCCGGGCGACACTGGTGCCGTTGCCCCCGTCGCGCGGCTCCGAATAGCTCCAGAACACGGTGCGGTCCGACGAGAAATTCGGGCTCAGCGCCACATCCAGCAGCCCGCCCTGCCCTACGGCCGCCACCTCCGGTACACCGGAGAGGGGCGCTCCGACCTGCCCCGAAGCCGATACGATCCGCATCCGGCCTGGTTTTTCCGTAACCAGCAGGTCGCCGCCCGGCAGCGGCTCCACCGCCCAGGGATTCTTCAGGCCGTCCGTGATGACCTGCACCCGAAAAGCTACGTCCGTCGGCTCGGCGCACGCGCGGGTCTGCCCCTCGAAGGCCGGCTTCTGGTCGGGCGCATTGGCTTCCCGGGTTTCGAGGGGTTTGCAGTCGCCGGGGGTTGTACCGGTCGAGTCGGCGGGCAGATCCGTTTCGGACCCATCCGCCGTGAGTCCGGCGCGGTCGCCGCAGGCAAGCCCCAAGGCGGCAAATGTAATCAGGAACAGCAGGCGCTTCAGCATATCGTCTTATCCAATGTGAGCAAAGTGTTGAGAGACCTCCGAAGGCCATATGGTTCCCGCCCGATACCCATCCGGCGGTCCGGGAACGCGATAATATGGGAAAAAGTAAGGCGGCGGGATATTGTTATATTGAATAACAGGCCGGTACCTTACCCTCCGGTTCCCCTTCAATACACGCTATCGGCTCATGAAACGGTACGTACCCCTTGCACTGGTTTATGGTATCCTGTTGGCCGTCGGTTGCACCGGGTCGCGCCCGAATGCGGCTGGGCGCGGATTCGACGCCGCCCTGGCCGCTCAGCTCAAGGCGGACGATTACGGCATGAGCCCCTACGTGATGGCTTTCCTGAAAGCTGGACCCAACCGGGACCAGGATTCCGCCTCGGCGGCGACGCTCCAGCGGGCGCACCTCGACAACATCCGGCGGATGGCCGAGGAAGGCCGCCTCGTCCTGGCCGGGCCGTTCCTGGACGGCGGCGAGGTTCGAGGGATTTACGTATTCGACGCAGCCACTGTGGAGGAAGCCCGCGAACTTACCGCCACCGACCCGGCCGTTCAGGCGGGCCGACTCGTCATGGAACTCCACCCGTGGTACGGACCGGCCGCGCTCAAGGAGGTAACGCGCCTGAGCGAACGGATCACCCGGAAATCATTCTGAGCCGTCCATCCGAAGCGCTCGCCCGCTCCGTCACGGCGCACCGATACGATGCCAGGCACGGGGCGACCCGTGCAGGCAGCCGTAGCCCCGGTTGATCGCCGTTACGAACGGTTAAAACCGCTCCGGGTAGGCCGACTGCTCGACCCACCGGGCAACGTCCGGTTCGTATTGCAGTGGCCGGCCTTGCGTGGCGGCCCACCGGATCAGCCAGGAGATCCCCTTCCGGTCGATAAAAGTATCGGGAGATGTGTAGGCCGGATCTTGCAGGGCCTTTTCCAGCGAAATGAAGCGGTACCCTCGTCGTTTCATCAGGGCCGCCAGCTGATCGAGATAGTCCGCATTGAGGCGATTGGCGTGCAGCAGCAAAACCTGGGCAGGCTCCCGCTCCAGTACGTCTACGGAGAACCGTTCGAAGAAAGCGAATACACTATCCATGTAGCGGAGGTAATCCGCTCCGATTCGTTGCATCAAGTCCGCATCGCCCTCCGCCTTACGGTAGGCCAGGGCATAAATGTAGTCGTCGTTGGCAATCGTGACTGGGGCCGTTTCGTATCCAAGCTCGGCCAGGAAAGACTCAAAACCCACCTTCTTCTCCATACTCGACCCGGTATGGAGGAAGGGGTGCCGGAAGTAACGGAGCCGTTGCCCATGCTTCGCCATGAGGGGACGTGTGACGGTTTCTCCACGAAGCACGTCCTCCATGAATCGGTCGAGGGGGGTATCGAACAGGGATGGATGCGAATACGTATGGTTCCCTAGCTCCAGGCCGGCATCGAGCCACTGTTCGAGCAGGGCTACCTGCTCCGGCACGGGGCCATCCGGCCCGAGTTTGCTCTCGTTCACGAATCCGACGGCCGGAATGCCGTTCCGGACAAGGGCGGCCACAAGGTCGGAGGTGATGCCCTGTTTGTCCTCCAGCGTGTAGGCCCCGACGGTAGGCAGATCGTCGATCGTGACGGCAATCGAACGGCGCACCTCCATATCCTGCGCCCGAACGCTCCCCGTGGCAATGAGCAAGAAGGGTATGAACAGGCTTACGGCTACTCTTTGCGGTGTAAGGAAAGGCATGAAATTAACGGCCAATGAACGCGATATATCCGGGCGGGATCGACCCGGCGGGTTACTCCACCTGTTCGAGATCGGCGCGGTCCTGATGTCGATCGAGCGCCCTCTTGTTTCGCTTTACGTTTTCCGGATCGATGGATACCGGGGGCGCCCGTAGAAGGCAACGGCGTAACCACCCACGACCGGAAACCGCACCTCATGCTCGTTCAATGACGCGGTAAACTCTTTGAAGTCGGGGTTGAGCATCCTCTTGCCAGTCGTGATATGCTCGTCGGATGTTTTCGAGCGCCTCCAGCCGCTTTTCAAAAGACTGCTGTTGCCAGTAGGTGTAGTCACTCGGTACTTCTTCGATCTTGTATTTTCGAATGACTTTTCGGTCAATCATGATGCTCCGGATTGCTCCCTTTCCATAGTCAGGCCCGTAGAGAAGCAGCGATTGAAACGCCGGATCGACAAAAGGGTTTAGATCCGGAGACCTAAACCCTTTATTATTTAATGCCGTATGTACCCGGGGTGGGACTCGAACCCACACGTCCTCACGGACATACGATTTTGAGTC
>CBDUBS010000155.1:0-8618 GCA_965365445.1 uncultured bacterium
GAGAATTCTCCGCCGAATGGCGCTCAGCAGAAACGAAGAACCCGCCGCCTATCTGTGGGGAGGGGAGACGACCGTTACCGTTCGGGGTAGGGGTAAGGGTGGAAGAAATCAGGAGGTGGCGCTGAGCGCCCTGAACGTTTTGGCCGGGTGGAACAGGCCCTACGCATTCCTGAGCGGCGGTACGGATGGGAAGGACGGTCCAACGGAGGCGGCCGGAGCCTGGGTTTCAGAATCGGTCGCGACCAGAGCGTTCAGGGCGCACCTGGAACCCCCGGCGTTTTTGCAGGATAACGATTCCTGGTCTTTTTTCCGGATGGCAGGGGGATTGCTCTCGACCGGGCCCACGCATACGAATGTGATGGATCTTCAGATTGCTCTCGTCGGGTAGCGGATGCGCGAGCACTGTCCTTGCTCGTTTGCACCGAGGCTGTTATCCGTCGTTACCAGCCTGCAATCTCTCGCACCATCGGGAGCAACCCCGCCGGTGTCTCGTAGCCGTTACCGTGAACCCACAAAACGGATACGAGAGGTAAAGATATATGGAAATCCATCAGTCCCGCACTTCGCATTACCAGTTTCGGGCGGAGGATTACCATATCCCCCGTGAGATAGAACACCCTATCGTACCCCTGTCCGAGGTCTCCACGAATACCTTCGTGTGGCTGCAACCGCAGGTATTGCGGGCCGCTTACGAGCTCTGGGGAGACGCGCAAGTGGTCGCCACGCTGCGCTATCGCGGATTGTCTCTCGGTGAAGGGCTGGGGGTTGCCGCAGAGGGCCTCTGGACCTTCGAACATAACGAAAAGAACCCGAACCGTATCGATATCATCAGCGGGAGTGTACAGGTAGGAACCGTTATTCCCGAGCGATCATTCCGGGACCACATTCTCCTCGATGGAGGATATTCGTACCATTTCGTTCAACAAGGTTTGTCCGAACCTACCGGCGTGATGACCGATGTTCTGGGACATACCATTTTGCGAAGCTCACCCTTCCCGGGGGGGGCGCCCAGGATGCGCGTACACGTAAACGGCAAAATGCGGGCGATGAAGCATATGCCGATGCTGCTGGT
Source organism: uncultured bacterium (assembly GCA_965365445.1). Classification (GTDB taxonomy): domain Bacteria; phylum Bacteroidota; class Rhodothermia; order Rhodothermales; family DASSAV01; genus CBDUBS01. The sequence continues at coordinate 1,073 of CBDUBS010000155.1, forward strand.
GCTGGGGCAGTATCTGTTTCTTTCCCGGTCGGGGCAGCGTTTTGGGTCCGGGCGGCCTGCTACGGGCCGTTTGGTGGGATAGGAGCGTTCTGCCGCAGCGGCCAAAAGGAGTAGTTTTTCGTGCTCCCGGAACGGCGAATGAACGGGTTACGGGATGCAGGGGTACGATATGACGCACATGAATCGGTTGGGAGCGGAGGCGAGCCCCTATCTACAGCAACATCGCTTCAACCCGGTTGACTGGTATCCATGGGGAGAGGAAGCCTTCGCGCGGGCGCGAGCGGAGGACAAACCCATTTTTCTATCGATCGGTTACGCCACATGCCACTGGTGCCACGTAATGGAGCGGGAATCGTTCGAGGATGAAGAAGTAGCCCGCCTGATGAACAGGGTATTCGTGTCCATAAAAGTTGACCGGGAGGAAAGACCGGATATCGATCATATTTACATGTCCGTTTGTCAGGCGATTACCGGCCATGGAGGGTGGCCGCTAACGGTAGTGATGACTCCGGCGGCCGAGCCGTTTTACGTCGCGACGTATCTGCCGAAAACCGGTCGGCAGGGACGTCCGGGGATGCTGGATCTCATACCCGGCATCGAGCGGGTGTGGAAGGAGGAACGGAACAAGGTAGCCGATTCCGCCGCGCACATCGTTCGGTCGCTCAACCAGCAGTCGGTCGCGCCGGATGGCGACGATTCTTTTACGGTCGCGTTGCTCGACCGCGCCTTTGACCAGCTCAAAAGCCGGTACGACGGTGCCTCGGGAGGTTTCGCGCCGGCGCCCAAGTTTCCTACGCCCCACCACCTGCAATTTCTCCTTCGGTACTGGAAGCGATCCGGCAACGGGGAAGCGCTGGAAATGGTGCGGCGCACGCTCGACCAGATGCGTCTCGGGGGGATTTATGACCACATCGGATATGGATTCCACCGCTATGCAACGGATGCTAGCTGGCGGGTTCCCCATTTCGAGAAGATGATTTACGATCAGGCCGGCCTGCTTGCGACCTATGTGGAAGGTTATCAGGCAACCGGCGACGAACGGTATGCCGACGTGGCCCGAGAAATAGCCGGGTACGTACTGCGAGATATGACCTCCCCGGAGGGAGGCTTCTTTTCCGCCGAGGACGCCGATAGCGAAGGGCGCGAGGGGGCGTATTACCTGTGGACGGAGCGTGAATTGCTGGACGTACTGGGACCGGAGCAGACCGAGTTGGTTCGGTTGGTTTTCAACACCACTCCCGAGGGCAATTTCAATGAAGAGGCCACCGGAAGGCGCACCGGCGAAAACATCCTCTTCATGCGAGCGCCGATCGAAAAAATCGGCGAGGAGTCGGGATCGGACCTTCCTGCGCTGCGACGTCGCATGGAGGAAGTGCGCCGAACGTTGTTTGCTTACCGGCGCAATCGTGTCCCTCCGCTGAAGGACGATAAGGTATTGACGGATTGGAACGGTCTGATGATTGGCGCCCTGGCAAACGCCGGAGCCGTTCTCGATGAACCGTCTTTCATCGCGGCCGCACGGAAAGCAGCCGACTTCGTGCTTTCCACTCTCATGAGTGAGGACGGCAAACTGCGGCATCGTTTTCGACAGGGCGAGGCGGGCGTGCAAGCCAATCTGGATGACTATGCCTTTTTCGTTCACGGGCTCATCGTTTTATACGAGGCTTCGTTCGAGCCGGCGTACCTGGAGGAGGCATTCCGGCTGAGCGACGTGCAGATGAACCATTTCGGAAAGCCCGGCGGGGGTTTTTTCTTTACCCCCGATGACGGCGAGCGATTGATCACCCGGCCGCTGGAAACCTACGACGGCGCTACGCCCTCCGGCAACGCTGTGTCGCTGCTGAACCTGCTGCGGTTGGCTCGCCTCTCCGGCGATCCGGAACGGGAGGAAAGCGCCCACCGGCAGGCTCGTTTCTGCGCGGCCTATGCTGCACGCTATCCCTCTGCCTTCACGGCAGCCTTGATTGGGGCGGATTATATACTGGGCCCATCCTTCGAGGTCGTTCTCGTTGGGGAGACGACGTCCGCGGAAGCCGCGCCGATGCTGCGTGGTGTACGTTCGGCATTCATTCCGAACAAGGTTGTGCTTAAACGACCGGAAGAAGGGGAGGCATTGACCTCGTTGGCCCCATATATTCACTCGATGAAGCGCCTGGAAGGTCGCTTTACCGCCTACATATGCCGGGACATGACCTGCAATCAACCGACGTCGGATCCGGCCGAATTGCTCCGGCAACTGACTGCCATTGAAAACCCGTCCTGAAAAGTCTGACCACGCCCATGCCGAAAAACGCTTCTTTCCCCACCGTATATATCCTTTCAGCGGTTCGCACACCGATAGGCCGATTCGGAGGAGTGTTCAAAGAGGCGCCCCCGGTCGAACTGGGTGCTGTCGCCATGCGGGGCGCTCTGGAATCAGCCGGGCTTCAGGGAGAGGACCTGGATGTATACGTGTTCGGCAACGTCCTTCGGGCCGGTCACGGCCAGCTCATTCCCCGGCAGGCGGCCTTCAAAGCGGGCATACCCGAAACGGTAGATGGCTTTGCGGTGGATATGGTTTGCTCATCCGGGATGATGAGTCTGATAAATGCGGCCGCTCTGATCGCTTCGGGGCAGGCGGATGTCGTACTGGCCGGGGGGGTGGAATCGATGTCGCAGACGGGGTTTTACCTCTCCGCGCGCGCCCGCTGGGGGTATAAGTTTCTTCTGGGCAATCCGGAGCACGTCACGGATTTGCTCCTGCATGACGGATTGACCGACCCGATAACCGGAGAGGCCATGGGCGTCCAGGCCGAGCGTATAGCGGACGAGCATGGTATCCGACGCGAGGAACTGGATGAAGTGGCTGTGCAATCGCACCGTCGGGCAGCCGAGGCCGACGAAAAAGGATGGTTTGCAGACGAGATCGTCCCGGTAGAGGTGCGGCAGCGTAAGGATATAGTAGTTGTAAGCAATGATGAGGGCGTTCGTCCGGAAACGGACATGGACTCCCTGTCGAAGCTCAAACCGGCGTTCGACCGAAGCGGAGTGCTCACGGCGGGGAACAGCAGTCAGATCAGCGACGGCGCATCCGCCCTCGTGCTGGCGTCGGAAGCCTACATGAAAAGGTCGGGCCGTACCCCGTTGGGCCGGATCGTCGGAACGGGTTGGGCAGCCGGAGAGACGTGGCGTTTTCCGGAAGCGCCAATGCCTGCCGTACAAGCGCTGCTGGACCGATGGGGATGGACGCTCTCCGACTTCGACCTTTTCGAGAACAATGAAGCATTTGCGCTCAATAACCTGCTTTTCAGCCGGTCGCTCGACGTTCCCCTGGACCGGATAAACGTACACGGGGGAGCGGTTGCCCTGGGACACCCGATCGGCGCTTCCGGCGCGCGCATCGTAACCACCCTGCTGCACGCATTGAGGAGGCGCGGGGTTCGGCGCGGGCTGGCCGCTATTTGTCATGGCACCGGCGGCGGCACGGCGCTCGCTGTGGAGGCAGCGGGATAAATCCGGCAATTCAACCAGATCGAAACATCGGAACGTTTGTTCTGACCGACCCTCTCCCTACTTTCGCGTGCATTCCCGCGAATCCCCATCCACTACGTTTTCACTCCGATTTTTATGGAATGGCTCTCCGACCCGCAAGCCTGGATTGCTCTGGCCACGTTGACGGTGCTAGAAGTCGTACTCGGCATCGATAATATCGTCGTCATCTCCATTCTGACCGGAAAATTGCCGGTAGAACAGCAAAAAACGGCTCGACTGGTCGGGCTCGGGCTCGCCATGTTCGCCAGAATCGCCCTGTTATTCTCCATTACGTGGATCATGCAGCTCACGGAGCCGTTTTTTGAGATCCTCGGACGGGGCATATCAGGAAGGGACCTGATTCTCATCGGAGGCGGCTTGTTTCTGCTGGCCAAGAGCACCCATGAGATTCACAACCGGCTGGAGGGGGACGATGCATCCGACCCTGCAAAGGTTAAGGGCGGCGTTTCTTTCGCAAGTATCATCATACAGATCTTGCTCATGGACCTGGTGTTCTCCCTGGATTCGGTCATAACCGCTATCGGTATGGCTAACGAGATTGCCATCATGGTAGCTGCCGTGGTCATTGCGGTTATCATCATGATGTTGTCGGTCAATGCCATATCCGACTTCGTACACCGGCATCCGACGGTCAAGATGCTTGCCCTGAGCTTTTTGTTGCTCATCGGGGTGATGCTCATCGCGGAAGGATTCGGGCAACACGTACCCAAGGGATACATCTACTTCGCGATGGGTTTCTCTGTGCTCGTCGAAATGCTCAACCTGAAGTCGCAGAAAACAGAGAAAGCGCCCATCGAACTCAGGAATACGCATGTCGCCAGAAACCTCGGCCATCCCGGACGAAGCGCATGACCCCTGCACGATGACAGGAAGGCCCCTGCCGGCATCATTTTTCAGCCGAAACACGATAGAGGTAGCACGGGACCTGCTTGGCGCCCTGCTGGTGAAGGAGGAACAGGGGATGCGTCTGACCGGGCGGATCGTAGAGACGGAGGCGTATACTGCCGATGATCCGGCCTGCCACGCCTGGGGTATCTCTGAAACCTTACCGGAGGCTGTGCGCCGCACCCGACGGGGCTACCGACTTTTCGGATCGCCGGGTACTGCGTATGTTTATCTGAACTACGGGATGTACTGGCTACTGAATGTAGTTACGGAGCCCGAAGGACGATGCGGCGCGGTGCTCATTCGCGCCGTCGAGCCGCTGGAAGGCATCGAGACCATGCGCGCCAACCGGCCGCATGTAATGAAAGACGTAGAGCTTACCAACGGGCCGGGTAAACTGACGCTGGCTTTCGGCATCGACGGCAGCCTGCACGACTGCCCGCTCACCGGGCCGCCCGTTTACTTTGCGGAAGGCTCCGGGGAGTCTTTCGAGATCGCTTCTACATCTCGCATCGGCATCCGCCGAGGGGTCGATCTGCCCTGGCGATTCTTCGTCGCGGGGAATGCGTTCATCTCACCGGGACGGCCTTCCGGCCCGATGAGCGGTGAATTTTGAGCCGGGAATCCGGTAGTTGTCTGCCGCGTTTTTACCTTTCCGTTTTGTCCCCGCGCCGGTTTGCCTTGCACAGGGTAATCGTCCGAACGGCCGGCCCACGAGAATTGCGACAGTTATGAAGTCATCCACCGAGATCCGTGACGAGTTCCTGCGTTTTTTCGCAGAGAAAGGCCATACCATCGTGCCGAGCGCCTCGCTGGTGCCGCAAAGCGACCCGACTTTGCTGTTCACGAATGCCGGCATGAACCAGTTCAAGGATGTATTCCTGGGAACGGGGAAGCGGGCGTATACCCGGGCCGTGGATACGCAGAAATGCCTTCGTGTGTCGGGGAAGCATAACGATCTCGAAGAGGTCGGGTACGATACGTACCATCATACCCTGTTCGAGATGCTGGGTAACTGGAGCTTTGGAGACTACTTCAAACGGGAAGCCGTTCGCTGGGCCTGGGAGTTGCTGACCGACCGCTGGGGCCTCGACCCCGGGCGGCTGTATGCTACCGTCCACGCCGGGGATGCCGACCTGCACCTGGAGCCGGACGAAGAGGCCGCCGGCTACTGGCGAACCGAAACAGGTATCGACCCGAAACACATACTGTTCGGCTCCAGCGACGATAATTTCTGGATGATGGGGGATACGGGCCCGTGCGGCCCCTGCTCCGAAATCCATATCGACCTGCGTTCCGATGCAGAACGCGCCGCCGCACCGGGCGCGGACCTGGTCAATACCGGGGATCCACGCGTCATGGAAATCTGGAACCTCGTATTCATCCAGTACAACGCCCTTCCGGGCGGCGTTCTGGAGCCGCTCGCCGCGCAGCACATCGATACCGGCATGGGGTTCGAGCGCATCGTGGCGGTGCTCCAGGGGAAGGCGAGCAATTACGATACGGATCTGTTTCAACCCTTGCTGCAACGCATCGCCGACGACTCACCCCGGGAGGGGATTCGCAGTTATGACGACATCGGTGAAGTCTCGGAGACGGAGCGGGAACGCATCCGCATAGCGATGCGGGTCATTGCCGATCATATCCGCACGATAGCCTTTGCCATCGCCGATGGCGCCTCCCCCTCGAATACCGGCCGTGGATACGTCATTCGTCGCATTCTTCGCCGGGCGGTTCGCTACGGGTATCAGACGCTGGGGTTTCGCGAACCTTTCCTGCATCGGCTGGTGGAGCCCCTGCGAGGGAAAATGGCCTCCGTTTTTCCGGAGTTGGACCGCCATCAGGATTACATCATCCGTGTCATCGCTGCCGAAGAAGAAGGATTTCTGCAAACGCTGGGCACCGGAATCGCCTTTTTCGACCGGTTGATTCCGTACGTCAAGCGACTCGCCGCTGTCGAGGAAACGGGCGCCGAACAGATTACCATGGCCCTGGACAGCCTGAAAAACGACCGGGCTACGATGGATCTGCTCAAAAAAGCCTACGGAAATACCGACGGCTCCGGGGAAATCCTCGATGCCTTCTCCAATGCGGCCGCTCGTCGGCTGATACCCGGAGAAGTTGCCTTTCTCCTGCACGACACATACGGATTTCCGATCGACCTGACCGGCCTGATGGCGCGCGAGGAAGGGCTGGGGGTAGATATGGATACCTACGACCGGCTCATGCAGGGCCAGAAACAACGGGCGCGTACCTCGGCTTCGTTCAAGATCGACCAGAGCCGCGTAGACGTATGGCAGCAGGTTTCGGAAGGAGAAGATTCGTACTTCGTCGGCTACGACCGACTCGACGCCGACGAGGTGCACATCAGGGCCGCTCGAACGCTGGTCCTCGGGGAGCGGGATTTTGCCTTTGAAATCATCCTGGATAAAACACCTTTCTATGCGGAAAGCGGGGGCCAGCTCGGAGACAGCGGCTCGCTGGAGTTTGAGGGGGAAACCATACACGTGCTGGACACTCAGAAGCACCAGAGCCACATCGTGCACGTGGTTGACCGATTGCCTCCCGAAATGGACGTGACCTTGCGGGCCCGCGTCGATCGGAACCGGCGGATGCGTGTTCAGAAACACCATACGGCTACCCATTTACTCCATGCGGCGCTTCGCCGGGTGCTGGGGCCGCACATCGCGCAGAAAGGATCGCTGGTGGCTCCGGACAGGCTGCGCTTCGACTTCAGCCACTTCGAGCGCATCGGCGCCGAACAGCTCCACGAAATCGAGACGCTGGTCAACGAAACCATCCAGCAAAACATTCCTCGCCAGGAAAACCGCGACGTTCCGATTGAAAAAGCACTCGCCATGGGGGCGACGGCTCTGTTCGGAGAGAAGTACGGCGACTTCGTTCGAGTGATAACGTTCGACCCGGCGTTTTCCATCGAGTTGTGCGGGGGCACCCATGTGGATGCATCCGGAGAGATTGGTCTGTTCCGGTTTTTATCGGAAGGCTCCGTAGCGGCAGGGGTGCGGCGCGTGGAGGCCGTTGTAGGGACGGATGCATTGGCCCTCATCAACAATGAGCGAACAGAGCTGGAACGAGTCAGGGGGTTGTTCCGCGCCCTCAGCCGTCCGAC
>CBDUBS010000156.1:0-8588 GCA_965365445.1 uncultured bacterium
GGATATGATCGCGTATCTGAAAACCATCCCCCCCGTGGATAACGAGCTTCCGCCCACCGAGGTCCGGGCGCCGGGCCGGATTCTGGCGGCGGCATTCCTCGATCCGGCTCTGGAAGTGCGCCTCGAGCGAATCGCCGCCTCGGTTTCGCCGCAGCAGGGCGCAACGCCGGAGTACGGCGCGTACCTCGCCTCGATTACGTGCGCCTACTGCCACGGAGACGACCTGCGGGGCAACCCGAAACCCTCTACACCCGGCTCGCCCCCGGCTCCCGACCTCGCGCCGACCGGGCAATGGGCGTTCGCCGATTTCGAAAAGACGGTCCGTACGGGCATCCGGCCGGACGGGCGAGAGATTCAGCGGGAGTTCATGCCGATCGCGCTTACGGCCGCCATGAAGGAGGACGAGTTGCGGGCGCTGCATGCGTATTTCGCCGGGCTCGAAGGCGACAGGAACGACCTGTAAACGGGCGAGGTTCAGCCTCCCTCGGCGAGGGCGTTGGCTCCGCTGGTAATCTCGATGATCTCCTTGGTGATGGCATCCTGGCGGGCGCGGTTGTAGCGCAGGCGTAGCTCGCGCAGGAGTTCGTCGGCGTTGGAGGTGGCGTTATCCATCGCGACCATGCGGGCGCCCTGCTCGGCGGCGTTCGACTCGAGCAGGATGCGCCACATCTGGTAGTTGAGATACCGGGGTACGAGTGTATCGAGGATGGCTTCGGGGCCCGGCTCGTAGATGTAATCGACGGGGCCTTTCAGGGTACGATCCCGTCGGGGACCAATTTGCTGCTCCATGATGGGCGTCAGGAACCGTTCCCGGGGTATGGGCAGAAACGGCTCCACGATCCGGTTCTGGGCGATGGTGTTGCGGAATTCGTTATAGATGACAAACACCTCATCCCATCGGTGCTCCTCATACCCCGTGACCGCTTCGGCTACGATGCGCCGGGCGCGGTCGAACGAGAGGTGGTCGAAGATGCCCCGGTAATCGCCGACGAGCTGATAGCCTCGCCGGGCGAAATGGTCGTGGCCTTTCCGCCCGACGCACAACAGAAAGAGACGGCCGCTTGCTTCGGCATCGGCGAAGCGCTCGCGGATGGTTTGCTCGGCCAGCTTGATGATGTTGGCATTGAAGCCGCCGGCCATGCCGCGGTCGGCCGTCACGATGATTAGCAGGACGTTGCCGTCCGAAGGGTCGCGCCGGCGAAAAAACCCGTTGGAGGCCGAGTCGAAGCGGTGTTGCAGGTGGCTGATCAACTCGCCGATCTGGAAGGCATACGGGCGCGTGCTGAAGATGCGCTCCTGGGACCGGCGCAGCTTGGCCGCTGCCACCATTTTCATGGCGCGGGTTACCTGCTGGGTATTTTTTACCGAAGCAATGCGCGAGCGAATGTCACGGAGACTGGCCATGTGGGAATCGTGCCTTTGCCGGAGTAGGAGAGCGCCGGCTACCGGGTGGTGTAGACGCCTACGAGGTTCTCCGCTTCCCGACGTATGAGGTCGGCCACGGCATCGCTCATCTGGCCGGTGTTGCGTATTTCAGCCATCATGTCCGGATGGCGAAGCGTGATCCGTTCGAGCAACTCGGCTTCGAATGCCCGGACCTGGCCGGCCGGAAGCGGATCGAGTATGCCCTGCGTAGCGACGAAGATGATCGCTATTTGCTGCTCGACCGGCATGGGCTGGTACTGGCCCTGTTTGAGGACTTCCACCAGCCTTTCGCCCCGGCGCAGCTGGCGCTGCGTGGCGGGGTCGAGATCGGAGCCGAATTTGGCGAATGCTTCCAGTTCCCGGTACTGAGCCAGATCGAGGCGAAGGGTTCCGGCCACTTTCTTCATAGCCTTAACCTGGGCGTTGCCTCCCACGCGGCTTACCGAGATGCCCACGTTGATGGCGGGCCGCACGCCGGAGTTGAACAGGTTGGATTCGAGGTAGATCTGGCCGTCCGTGATCGAAATGACGTTCGTGGGGATGTACGCGGATACGTCGCCGGCCTGGGTTTCGATGACCGGCAGGGCGGTCAGCGAACCGCCGCCGCGGATGAGATCGCGAAGAGAGTCGGGGACATCGTTCATCTGTCGGGGGACCTCGTTGCTGGAAATGACTTTAGCGGCGCGTTCGAGCAGGCGGCTGTGGAGGTAGAACACGTCGCCGGGGTAGGCTTCGCGGCCGGGAGGGCGGCGAAGCAACAGGGATACTTCCCGGTAGGCTACGGCCTGCTTCGAGAGATCGTCGTAAACGACGAGGGCGTGGCGGCCGGTATCCCGGAAATACTCGCCGATGCAGGCTCCGGCAAACGGGGCAATGAATTGAAGGGGCGCGGGGCTCGATGCAGGCGCATTGACGATGACCGTGTACTCCAGGGCGCTGTTCTGCTCCAGGCTGCGCATGAGCTGCGCTACCGTCGAAGCCTTCTGTCCGATGGCTACGTAAATGCAGTAAACCGGCTTTTCGGTCTGGTGCGTGGCTTTCTGGTTGACGATCGTATCGATCAGGACGGCCGTTTTGCCCGTCTGGCGGTCTCCGATGACCAGCTCGCGCTGGCCGCGCCCGATCGGAATCATGGAGTCGATGGCCTTGATGCCGGTCTGAAGAGGCTCCTTGACCGGCTCACGGTAAATGACGCCCGGCGCTTTCCGCTCGAGCGGCATTTCGTAAAGGGTCCCGGTAATCGGGCCCCGCCCGTCGAGGGGGTTGCCGAGCGGATCGATGACGCGGCCGAGCATCCCTTCGGAGACCTGAATAGAGGCGATGCGGCCCGTCCGGCGCGCTTCGGCCCCTTCCGTGACGGCATCCCATTCCCCGAAGAGCACGGCCCCGACGTTGTCTTCCTCCAGGTTGAGCACCATGCCCGTGACGCCGCTTTCGGGGAACTCGATGAGCTCGCCTGCCTGCACACGGGAGAGGCCGTACAGGCGGGCGATGCCGTCTCCGATCTGGAGGACGGTTCCTACTTCGTAGACGTCCGTTTCCGCCTCGAAGCCGCCCAGCTCGCGGCGCAGTACCGAGGTTACCTCGTCGGGTCGAATTGCCGTTGCCATAGTCTATCGGATATTGCGTTAAGTAAATCGGTTGCCGCCGCTCCGGAGGCGGCCTTTTCCGGGCTTCAGCGAAGCACGGGGGGTTGTTGCCCGCAGGTAAACGTTCAGGGCGCCGCTCCGGCCCGCAGGGCGGCGTGTTCGAGCTGCTCGCGCAAATCGGCGAGCTGGTTCCGGACGCTGCCGTCGTAAACCCGATCCCCCACCCGAATCACGAGGCCCCCGATGAGGTCGGGGTCGCGTTCGACCGAGAGGCGAATCCGTTTGCCGGTGCGTTGCTCCAGGGCCCGGGTTATGGCCTGCCGTTCGTCGGGGCTGAGTTCGAATGCGCTCCGGGCGAACGCCTCGATGATGCCTTGCTGGGCATCGCGAAGCTCTCCGTAGGCCTGCACTACGGCCGGGAAGATGTCTTCGCGGCTTTTCTCGACCAGCAGCAGAAGGAAGCGCAGCACGAGCGGCTGCACCCGCTCCCCGAACAGGCGATTCAGGATGGCTGTTTTCTTTTCCCGGGCGATGATCGGGCTTTCGAACACGCGGACGAGATCCCTGGAACCCTTGAGGCCGGCACGGATGAGGTCGATGTCGGCGTCGGTCTCCCGAACGGCGCCGGCTTCTTCGGCTTCTTCGTACAGCGCCCGTGCGTATCTCCGAGCGACGGTAAGGTCGTTCATGGCCTGCTCACGGGAGGTCGTTGATGAAAGCCTGCACGAGGCGATGCTGCCGCGGCTCGTCCATATTTTCCTGAAGGATCTTGCCGGCCGCTCCGATGGCCAGATCGGCCACTTCGGAGCGAAGTTCTTCGAGCGCCGACTGTTTTTCGCGTTCGATATCCGCACGGGCCTGCTCCTGCATCTGGCGCAGCTGCGCGCGCGTGCGTTCGATTTCTTCGGTTCGGAGCCGTTCGGCCGTTTCGCGGGCTTCACGAAGTATACGCTGGGCCTCGTGCTCCGACTCGCGGCGGGCTTTTTCGTTATCGGCCTGTATCTGCCGGGCCTCGACCAGGGCTTTTTCGGCTCGCTGGATGGATTCGTCTATGGTCCGCTCCCGTTCCTCGAGCGCGCTGGTAATGGGTCCCCAGGCGAAGCGACGGAGCAGCAGCAGCAGGAGCAGGAAAACGACGATGATCCAGATGGCCAGACCGAAGTTCGGGGCCAGCAGGTTCTGCGCTAATAACGGGTACATGGCATCCGCGTTACGGGTTCAACGGGCGGGTCGGGAGGAAAGCGGTTATGCCCGCCCGTCCGAAGAGACTATTTGAAGGCCAGGATGATACAGATGACCAGACCGAACAGGGCCACGCCTTCGATGAGGGCGGCGGCGATGATCATGGAGGTACGGATGTCGCCGGCGGCTTCAGGTTGGCGGGCGGATCCTTCCATGGCGGCGGCGGCCAGGCGGCCGATGCCAAGGCCTGCTCCGAGGGCTACGATGCCGGCGCCGATACCTGCCGCCAGGAAAGCGAGTGATGATGCGTCCATATCGGTGTTGTATTTGTGGGTCTGTTGAAACTTCGGTTTGCGCTTCGGTGAGGTCGCACCTCGTGCGAGTGCGCAAACGTGAAGGATCGGGTGAGTGTTTCTGGTTTGGGGTGTGTTTTAGTCGGCATCCCGCCGGCGCCCGTCAGGGGGCGGCGGGCAGAGCGTTCATTTCGGGGGAGCCCGAGATCGGATGCGGTGTTACGCGCCCTGTATCCGGGCCGTGGATCTCGGGAAGCTCGCCCGTATGATCCTCATGCGCATCGTGGTGTTCGGCCGTAGCCATACCGATGAACAGCGCCGAAAGCATCGTGAAGATATACGCCTGGATGGTGGCAACCAACAATTCGAGCAAATAGATGAACAGGGCAAACCCCACGCTTACCGGCGAAATACCGTAGCCCGCGGCCGGCCCGAAGATGCCGGCAAACGAAAAGATGAGGCCGATGAGGCTGAGGATGACCAGGTGGCCGGCCGTCATGTTGGCGAACAGACGGATAGCCAGGGCGAACGGTTTGGTAAACAGCCCCAGGAACTCGACCGGAATGAGAATGAATTTGAGCGGAACGGGCACCCCCGGCGGCCAGAAAATGTGCATCCAGTGATCGCGGGAGCCGCTGAACTGCGTCACGACGAACGTAAACAGAGCCAGCACCGCCGTTACCATGAGGTTGGAGGTGGCCGTGGCTCCAAAGGGGACCAGGCCCAACAGGTTGGCCGTTAAAATAAAGAAGAACGCCGTAAGCAGATAGGGAAGGAACTGCCGGTACTTGGGCCCGATGGTCGGTTTGGCGATTTCGTCCCGAACGAAAATGATGAGCGTTTCGAAAAGGTTCTGAAACAGCCCCCTGGGCGCGGTGGTGCGGCCTACGCCTTTCTGATAGCGGCGGCCGAGGCTGATGAAGATGAACAGGACGATGGCCGCCGCCAGCAGGGCAAATACCAGATGGCGGGTCATGGACAGATCAAGGATGAGCGACCCTTCCACCGGCTCGATTTCGGTTTCGAGGTGCACGGCGCCGGCAACCATTTCCTCGGTGTGCTCCGCCGGGTTGCCGGTATCCGTCTCGGCGGCGTGTACGTCGTGAGGGCTGGAGGGAGCGTGCTCGAGGCCGGATTCTTCCCCATGCGCGTCCGCTATGGCCCGGTACTTGCCGGAATGGAGCGCGGCCGTAGAACTGCCGAATACGTCCACCTGGATGCCGTCCCGGTCCACGATGAAAATGCGAGGCAGCTCGAATTTCCCCAGCGGCTCGAAGTCCATGTAGTATCCGTCGGATACGTGATGGACGGGGTCGAATTCTTCGGCGGCGTGGTCCTGGGCCAGCGCATTCGAGGGCACGCACAGGGCCGCCAGCAGGAGAATCGGTCCGAGGAAGGCCGCACTACCGCGCCGCCCCTTCGAATCGGAAGATGTTTTTATTACCCTCATTTCCGGCTATGTTCAGCTCAGTAACGGCGTCCCACGGCTTTTCCGGTTCGCCACCAGGCGAACACTTCAACCGCCAGCCCCCCCACCAGCACGGCGAGGAACGACCCGGCAAAGGCAGCCTCCCGAACGGGTGCGAACGCCAGGACGATGGTAAAGACCGCCAGCGCAACCAGAATCCGGAGCGTCATTCCACCCAGGTACAACCCGATGAACCGGCTGCCGCCCGCACGCAGCGCTCGCCGATACATCAGATAACTCGCCAGGTGATAGCTCAACCCGATCCCTATCCCCAGCCCCAGACTCCACAGGTCAGGGCCAACCATGCCTACTGCCATTTCGCCGTAAGATAATGCGTAGCGGCCCGGAAGCGACGCCATAGCCCCGGAAACTAAACAGAATCCGGGTTGAGCGGCCTAAAATACAGATGAAAAACCGGTAAAGACCACTGTTCCATCGAAATATTGCCTTTATTCAAGCGGATCATGATCGGGAGGCTCCCGCCGGTTGGCTTCCCGGGTGATGCGGAACAGGTGGGTGAATACGGCCGCCATCCCCAGCAGAGCGCCCCCTATGGTAATCCAGGGCCCGGAGCCGAGGTAGCTGTCGAGAAGCAGCCCCCCTCCGGTGAAGAACAGCATGGTCAGGGCGAGCTGGAGGCCCAGGCCGAGGTACGGCCCGGCCTCACGCATGGAACTGCGCCAGTCGCCCGGCTTCGGATGAGGATCGGCTTTCGGCATGGTCGGAGGAAGGTTTGGGAGGGGGCCTGTGGAAAAGCGGTTAAGGATCGGAGAAAACAAAAAATCGCTTGACATGCCGGAACATGCCGCCTAAATTATCAGGCTTCCGTTGGATAGGTACTCTATTGTATACCGGTACAGGTAAATCGAAACATGCCACAGCATAAATCAGCCGCCAAGCGCGCCCGGCAGAGCGCCAAACGAAGAGAGCAGAACAGGCAGCATCGCAGCCGGATGCGCACCATGATCAAAAAGCTGGGTACGCTCGAAGATAAGGATCAGGCGACCGCCCAGCTCAATGAGGTGAAGGCCTATCTGGATCGCCTGGCCGCGAAAGGCATCATCCACAAGAACAAGGCGTCCAACTATAAAAGCCAGTTGGAGAAGCGGGTCAACGCGGCTTCCTGAGCCGGGCCGCCCCGGATACGCAGCCTGTCTCCTGTATCGGGAGGCAGGCTTTACTTTTTATGCATCCTTGCCTTTTTCGCCCCTGCCTCCACACCGAAAGGCGCCGGTTACAGGAAAGTAATACGAGGGCTTCCGCACCTCTATCGGCCGATCTCTTCCTGCAATTGTAGGAAATATGTAACCCGTGCGATTATCCTCATAATAGCATATAGAATATTTGCGCACACTTACGCACATTCGCGCCTGAAGCGAGGGCCCTCGTAGGTCCGGCGTGTAAACTGACGGCAAAAGTGAACAAGCTGTGATGAGGGCCGTGGGGCGGCTAAATGCGGAACCGGCATACGGGCTATTGTGGTCTAACCGGGCGAGAGGGCAGAAAATCAATACAAATTTGTAAAATTGGCTTGCCTGATATTTCTACACTAGTGGTGCATGAATTTAGGCATGTTATTCTGTATCCTACGGCATAAATGCCCGGAGTTCCGGCTGGAAACCAGTCGGTGAAAGCAACCATGGAAGAAGCGAGGCGGAGCAAGGAAGGTGATCATCACCCCTATCCGTCATGTAAGGAATAGGTAACAGACAAAATGAGCGGTACGCAATGCAGAACAATCGGGGGCATCGTCATTAGGAGATGCGTTTTCCAGCCCGAGCACGGTTTGCGCAGCGGCGACTCGTCGGTTGTCTTTTCCGGCGTCTCTTCCGTCCATGTAAACCCATCCACGTGAACGTTGGAGCATAAAACATCCTGTTCTAAAATCGAGGGCCTACCTATGGCAAGATACGTACGAACCAACCTGCTGCTGAGTCTCTTCGCTCTGGTCATTGTGCCGGGCGTCGTGCAGGCTCAGAATCTGCGTCCTGAAAAAACGATGTATATCAAGCCCCGGGTCGGCGTGGGCTGGTACCTGGGCGACACGGAGAAATCGCCGTTCAACTTCAATTTCGACAACTGGAAGGTAGACGGAAAATTCCCCTGGGCCGCCGGGCTCGAGCTGGGCTATCAGTTCAACCAGTCTACCAGCTTCAGCATCGGGTACCAGGGAGCGAATTACCCGCTGGTGTTCCACTACGGCGACGACGTTCCTGAAAACGCCAACCCGCCCGTGGAAGATGACGGCACCGTGTACAGCTCGGTGCAGGCCCTGCTTCGCTTCGGCGGTACAGGCCGCGTTGCCCCGTTCATTGCCCTGGGCGGCAACGTGACGTTCGGGCAGGACGGCCGGATCGACGACCCCGGCTTCGGCCCGTCGGCCGGGCTCGGTCTGGATGTGGTCCTCTCCACCCGCTCGTCGCTGGTACTCGAGTGGCTGGGCAACATGACCTTCCCCGACAAAGCGTTCGACGGCTACGACGACTCTCCGGGCACCACGGAATCGTTTGCTCCGTTCGACGTGGCGAGCGCGATTACGCTCGGCTTCAAATACAACTTCAAGAGCGCCTTCACGGCGGTCGAAGTCCTCGGCCTCGACTGTCCGACGACCCTCGTAGCCGGCCGGCCGGG
>CBDUBS010000157.1:0-8575 GCA_965365445.1 uncultured bacterium
AACGGGCGCTGGAGACGAACGCCTCCACGCTGGCGCTGGCCGGTCTGGGCCTGGGCCTGCTCGTCGGCCGTAAGTGGCTGGCGCTGCCGGTAGTCGTTACAGGTTTTCTGTTGTGGCACGGTTTGCAGGGCTGGCGCCCTCCGCTGCCCATCCTGCGCAAACTGGGCTTCCGCACCCGGGACGAGATTCTTCAGGAATGGTACGCCCTTCGCGCCCTGCGAGGAGACCTGGAGCCGCTCTGCCGCCCCTCCGACGACCCCGTCCGGATCCTGGATGCCCTGCGCGCATGAAGCCCCCCGCCGAACGGGATGGGCGTGATGCGGGATCTGTTCAGGGGTTCATGAATGCCTTTTGATACCTCAACATAAACACGTCATCCCGCACCCCGCAGAGCGGGAGAGGCTCCCGCTGAGCGGGACAGGTTCCCGCAAAGCGGGACAGGCTTGACGCGGGATCTGTTGAGGTATGCAGCAGCCCGTTTGATACCTCAACATAAACACGTCATCCCGCGCCCCGCAGAGCGGGACAGGCTCGACGCGGGATCTCATAAGGGCTTCATCCATCCCTTCTGAGATCCCGGCTCGGGGGCCGGGATGACGTGGTTGTACGGGGCCGGGATGACGTGGTTGTACGGGGCCGGGATGACGTGGTTTTTGTAAGGCCGGGATGGCGTAGATGTGGCCCGAAACGCGTATGAAAAATCGTTGCGGGTGTAACTTCCGCTCGGCATTTGCGATATGCTACGTGTTCATGGAGTCACCGTACACAGGAGGACACGTTCATGTCGTCGTTACAGAAAACCCTGCTCTTTTCCCTGTTCGCCGTTGCCGCCCTGATTCTGGCCGTCCCGCCGCAATACGTACAGGGACAGGCGCGGCCCAAAATGGAAGGGGAGTGGCGCGTCAGTTACGTAAAGTATACGTCCGGCAGTTCCAGCTGGACCATCGATACCCCCGCCCCGACGCTGGCCGTTTTCGGGGAGAAGTATTACAGCATCAGCGGCGTGCCGGAGCCCGACCGCCCGGCCGATCTCATTCCGTTCGTAGGGACGGCCGGTACGTACGAGATGGAGGGTTCGACGCTGGTTTTGCAGCCTTCCATCGCCCGTGGGGCGGCCGCCCCTGCCGCCCGGCTGACGCAGGAAACGCGGGTACTGGATAACAATTTGTTCCTTACGTACAAGCAGGGCGATGCCACCATCGTGGTGCGCCTGACCCGGCTGAGCTGATTTCGGTCTGCAACGCCCCGGCCCTCGCCGGGGCGTTTTTTTTGGCCCCCGGCCGCCCGGGTCCCAACCAGAAAGGATTTGCGACCGCTGCTTTCCCATTGTTAACCTCCGGGGGCCTTATGCCTTAGTTGAGTAAAACCAGCTACATTGTAGTGTATGCCCCTACAAAAAACGCCAGGTTTTCCTCACTCGATGAATAGCCCTTTACCTTTGCCCGGCATTTCGGTTACGGTTAGCCTGCCCTGTAGAGCCTGTACGAACCGACAGGCCGATTCGTCCATCGGATTATCGAGGCGACCGTATGACCACGCAAACGATGCCGCCCCCTTCCCGTCCCCGGCCTTTCGTTTTTCCGGAGTTCTGCAAGGCGTGCGGGAGATGCGTGCCGGCCTGCCCGAAGGGGTGCCTGGCGCTCGGCGCGCAGATCGACCCCCGGACGGGCCTCACGCCGGTCGTGCTCGACCTGGACCAGTGCAACGGCTGCGGGCTGTGTTTCGAGGCGTGCCCGGAGCCCTTCGGGTTGTTGCCGGAGCAGGATGGGGCGGCCCGCCGGGAGGCCGACCGGTATTTCGGAGCCCGGCCGAGCACGGCGCCCCGGCCGACCGACATACCGGATGAAGTGCTCCGGCTGCCGGAGGTGCAACCCCTGGTCATCAAGGGCGCCCACGCTTCCGCCGTAGGCGCCCTGCTGGCAGGGTGCCGCCACTTCTTCGGCTACCCGATAACCCCCTCCACCGAGGGGGCGGAACTGCTGGCCGAACTCATGCCGTCGCTGGGCGGCTCGTTCGTGCAGGCGGTGAGCGAGGTGGCCGCCATCAACATGATGTACGGGTGCGGCGGGGCCGGGCTCCGCACGATGACGTTTACCTCCTCGCCCGGCTTCAGCCTGATGCTCGAAGGGATTTCGTATATGATCGGGGCGGAGGCGCCCGGCGTTATCGTAAACATCATGCGCGGCGGGCCGGGACTGGGCAACATCGGACCCGAGCAGAGCGACATCAAGCTGGTATGCCGGGGGCTCGGACACGGAAACACCCATGCCGTCGTGCTGGCGCCCAGCTCCCCGCAGGAGATGCTCGACCTGACGATGCTGGCCTTCGACCTCAGTTTCCGGTACCGGAACCCCGTCATCGTGGCCGGCGACGGATACCTGGGGCAGATTACCGGACGGGTGAACCTGCCCCGTACGATGGTCAAACCCGGCATCCCGCTGTGGGCGGTATACGGAGACGAAGGGCACCGGGCCAACCTGATCTGCTCGATCCACCTCTCCGAGACGGACCTGGAGGAGCACAACCGGCGGCTGAACGAGAAGTACCGCCGCATCACCGAGGCGGAGCAGCGGGCGGAACGGTACCGCTGCGACGACGCCGAATGGCTGCTGGTCGCCTCCAACACCCCGGCCCGCATTGCACGGGCCGCGGTCGAAGCGCTTCGGGAAAGAGGCATCCGGGCGGGGTTGTACAGGCCGATCACGCTGTGGCCGTTCCCCATCGACGGACTGCTCGGTTTGCTCGGCCGCGCCCGCGGCATCGTGATGGTGGAAGCAGGCCCGGGTCAGCTGGAGGATGAACTTCGCCTGGCCCTGAGCTGGTCAGGGTACGGCCCTGTTCCGCCGATTCACCGGGTCGTGCGGTACGGGGGCGTCCTCCCGCAGCAGCACGATATCATCAACGAAGTGGCCGGCCTGGAGGGGCGTTTCCATGGAGACCGTGTTTTATCATAAGTTCGAGCGCCACGCCCACGGCGAGGGGCTGAAGGCCCACACCACGCACTACTGCGCCGGTTGCGGGCACGGCCTGATCCATAAATACGTGGCGGAGGCCGTGGACTTCCTCGGCATCCAGGACCGCACGGTGGCCGTCTCGCCGGTCGGGTGCGCCGTATTCCTGTACAACTACCTGGATGTCGGCAACACGCAGGCGGCCCACGGCAGGGCCCCGGCCGTGGGGCTGGGCCACAAAATGGCGAACCCCCGGTCCGTCGTCATCAGCTATCAGGGCGATGGGGACCTGGCCTCCATCGGGCTGGCGGAAATCGTCCAGGTGGCCCAGATGGGCATACCGTTTACCGTCGTGTTCGTGAACAACGCCATTTACGGCATGACCGGCGGCCAGATGGCCCCGACCACGCTCATGGAGCAGCACACCACCACGTCGCCCGCCGGGCGGACGCACCTGATGGGGCAGCCGCTCAAGGTGGCGGAGATGATGGCCCAGCTCGACGGGCCGATTTACGTAGAGCGGGTCGCCCTGTTCAACAACCAGCAGCGTCACCGCGCCCGGAAGGCCGTTCGGAAGGCGCTCCGGGTGCAGGCGGAGAACCTGGGGTTCGGATTCGTGGAAATACTCGCCGAGTGCCCGACCCATCTCCACATGAGCCCGGAAGAAGCCGAGCGGTGGATGGAGGAGCATATGGTTCCGGTGTTTCCGCTGGGCGTGAAGAAGGACCTGCCGGGTGAATCATGGTTCCACCCCGGCCCTCCCGTGTTCGATTCGGACGCGCTGCTCGAAACCCTGAACGCCCGCACCGAGGCCGCCCCCCGTTTCAGCGACGGGTTTCCCGCGCACCTCCACCGGGAGGACGTAGCGCTCAAGTTTGCCGGCGCCGGGGGCGACGGGGCGCAAACCATCGCGAAGCTGACCTGCCAGACGGCCGTCAACGAAGGGTTCGACGGCACCTGTATCCCGAGCTACGGCCCCGAATCGCGGGGCGGCACGTCCTACGCCGACGTACACGTAGCCCGCGAGGACGTGCTCTCGCCGGCGGCTCCGCACCCCCACGTACTGGTGGCGTTCAACCGGCCCAGCCTGATGAAATTCGGGCCGACCGTACAGGCCGGAGGAACCATCCTGTACGACGACACGGTCATCCCCGACCCGCCGGAGTTCGATGAATCCATTCGCGTCCTGTCGGCGCCGTTCACCCGGATCGCCGCCGACCTGGGCAGCCTGAAAGTGAAGAACCTCGTCGCCCTGGGGGCGCTGCAGGCGGCTACGTCCCTGTTTCCCGAGGCGGCCTTCCTGGCGGCGCTCCGGCAGATGTTCGCCCCGGACGAGGACCTCATCCGGCTGGACGAGCAGGCGTTCGCGCTCGGGCGCGCCGCCGTGAAGCGATCCGCACCTTTCCTCTCCACCGGGCTCGCGGCGGTCCCCGCCCCTGCCCCGGAAGCACCTTACTCATTATAACGCATCCATGGAAATCCCTCACACGATCACGGAGGTCGAAGAAGACCTCAACCCGTTCCACATCGCGCAGGAGCAATTCAGGCGGGCCGTGAAGTACCTGCCCGATGTAAAAGAAGGCATGTTGAACTTCCTCGTCCGCCCCGACCGGCTCATCTCGGTGGAGTTCCCCATACAGACCAGCGACGGCTCCATCGTCAGTTTCGTGGGCCACCGCGCCCTGCACAACCGGGTGCGGGGGCCGGGCAAGGGCGGCATCCGGTTCAGTCCGGATGTGAGCGCCGACGAGGTGTGCGCCCTTGCGTCGTGGATGACCTGGAAGTGCGCCGTCGTGGATATCCCGTTCGGCGGGGCCAAAGGCGGGGTAGCCTGCAATCCGGAAAAGCTGACCCGTGAGGACCTGCGCCGCATTACGCGCCGGTTCATTGCAGAGCTGGGCGACAACATCGGGCCGCACACGGATATCCCGGCCCCCGACGTCAACACCGACGCCGAGACGATGGCCTGGGTGTACGATACCTACGACATGATGCATCCGGGGCGGAACAACCTGCCGGTCGTTACCGGAAAGCCGGTGGATATGGGCGGCTCGCTGGGCCGGAGGGAGTCTACGTCCCGGGGGTGCCTGTTCGTCACCCGGCGCGCCCTGGAGCGGGGTCTGGTCGAGGGGATGCCCTCCGTGGAGGGGCGTACGGTGGTGGTGCAGGGGTTCGGAAAGGTCGGCTCCATAGCCGCCGAGTTGTTCGAGGAAGCCGGGGCGGTAATCGTGGCGGTCAGCGACGTACACGGCGGCGTATACGCCCCGGAGGGTCTGCCGGTGCGGGAGGCGCTCCGGCACGCCCGGGAAACGGGTTCCGTGGTGGGTATGCCCGGCACGCAGCCGGTCGGCAACGACGCGCTGCTGGAGCTTCCGTGCGACATCCTGATACCGGCCGCGCTCGAAAACCAGATCCGGGCGGATAACGCCCGCCGGATTCAGGCCCGCCTCATTGTGGAGGGCGCCAACGGCCCGACGACCCCCGCCGCCGACCGCATCCTGGCCGAGCGGGGCATCCCGGTGCTGCCGGATATCCTCGCCAACGCCGGAGGGGTTACCGTAAGCTATTACGAGTGGGTGCAGAACATCGAAAACGAGCAGTGGGACGAGAAGGACGTCAACGAGAAGCTCTGCCGCAAGATGGTGCGTGCCACCGACGCCGTGCTGGATATGCAGCGGAAAGTAAATGGCGCCCTGGTCGAACTGACCGCGAAAAGGGAGGAGTTGAAGGGCCGCAACGGCTCGCTCGCTCCGGTCGATCTGCGCACGGCCGCCTACATCCTGGCCGTGCGCCGGGTGGCGTCGGTGGCGCAGGAGCGGGGGATCTGGCCGTGACAAAGCCGGCAAGGCCCATTCCGGCCTCTGTTCAGGTAGGCCACATCCGTCTCTGGATACTCCGATATAGACACGTCATCCCGCGCCCCGCAGAGCGGGACAGGCTCGACGCGGGATCTCAAAAGGGCTTCATCACGGCCTTCGTGTTCAGGGCTTCATCCATGCCTTCTGAGATCCCGGCTGCCGCCGTCGGTAGACGGCGGAGGGGCCGGGATGACGTGGTAAATGCAGAGGATTACGAGAAAGGGGCCGGGATGACGAAGCGGGACGGGATGACGAAGGGGGCCGGGGGATGTGGATTTGTGAGGGGGCGGGGCGTGGTGGTATTTTGAGGGGATGGGGTTTCGTGCGGGGTGTGGGCGCAATCGGTGCGGGGCGAAGGGACGCTACGCGCCATGTTTCATGAACAACCATGAGCGAACCTGTCGTATCGGGGAAGGTCAGGGAGTTTTTCCACAGCGGATCGGCCATTCGGAAGATGTTCGAGGAAGGGCTGATGCTCAAAGAGCGGTACGGGGCCGGGAACGTCGCGGATCTGTCCATCGGCAACCCGGCCTTCGGGCCGCCCGAAGCGTTCCGGGAGGCGATGCGGCAGGCGGCCGCCGAACCGGGCCTGCACGGCTACATGACCAATGCGGGGTTTGGCGAGGTGCGGGAGAAGGTAGCCGGGTGGCTGATCGGGAACGGGTTTTTCGAGCGCATCGACCCCGCCCGGATCGTCATGACGGTCGGTGCGGCCGGCGCAATGAACGTCGTCCTGAAAACCATCCTCAACAGAGGCGACGAGGTCATCGTACTGAAACCCTACTTCACCGAATACCGCTTTTACGTGGATAACCACGGAGGGGTGCTGCGGCCGGTGGACACGGCCCCCGATTTCGGGCTGGACATCGACCGGATAGCCGGGGCCATCGGCGCGAAAACCCGGGCCATCATCATCAACTCGCCGAACAACCCGACCGGGCGGGTTTACGGGAGAGCCTCGCTCCAGCAACTGGCGGAGCTGCTCGAAGCATCGCACCGAAGGTACGGCAAGTGGGTGTACGCCCTTTCCGACGAGCCGTACCGGGAGATCCTGTACGACGGGACGCCGTTTACCTCGCTCGCTGCGCTCTACCGGAATACGTTCCTCTGCTACTCCTGGTCGAAAGCGTTCAACATCCCCGGTGAGCGGATCGGGTACGTCGCCGTTCATCCCGATATGGAGGTGGAGGACTGGCCGCTGCTGCTGGGGTCGCTTGCGATGTGCAACCGGTTTCTGGGGTTCGTCAACGCGCCGGCGTACATGCAGCGGGTGATCGCGGCCTCCCTCGATGCGACGCTCGATACCCGGCATTACCGGGTGAAACGATCCCGGCTGTGCGCCGCTCTCGACGAGGGGGGGTACCGATACGAGCCGCCGGAGGGAGCATTTTACTTCTTTCCCGAAACGCCCGGCGACGAAGCCGCCTTCATCGAGCGGGCCAAAGCCAACCTTCTGCTGGTCGTCCCCGGCAGCTCCTTCGGGAGGGAGGGGTATTTCCGGATGTCGTACGCTTGCCCGGAGGAGACCATCGACCTGGCGTGCCGGAAGCTCATCGAACTCGGGAGGACCCGGACGTGACCGAACCGACGGAGGCCGGACCGGACCCTGCACTCCGGCCGTTTTTCGATCCGAAGGGCATAGCCGTCATCGGCGCATCGGGCGACCCGGCGAAGCTCGGCTACGGCCTGGCGCGCAACCTGCTGACCGGCGACTTTCGGGGGCCTGTGCATCTCGTCAACGCCCGGGGCGGAGCGATTCTGGGCCGCCCCGCTCATTCCTGCATCGCCGACGTACCGGACCCCTTCGATCTCGCCGTCCTGCTCATCCCCCCGGACCGGATTCCGGCAGCCCTGGAGGAGTGCGGCCGGCGCGGCGTTCGGGCCGTTGTCATCGGCAGCGGTGGATTCCGGGAAACCGGCCCGGCCGGGGCGCTCCTGGAGGACGAATGCCTGCGGGCGGCCCGCCGTTACGGGATACGCTTCATCGGGCCGAACGGCATCGGTGTGGCGGTCGCCCGCGCCGGGTTCAACGCGACGTTCCTGGCGCCGCCCGGTCCGTCGGGGGGCGGGGTGGCTTTTCTGTCGCAATCCGGAGCCGTCGGCGCGGCCGCCATCGACTGGGCGCGGGCCAACGGTTCGGGCTTCTCCGTACTGATCAGCCTGGGCAACGAAGCCGACCTGTGCGCGACGGATTTGCTCGGGTGGGCCGCACGGGAGCCCGGTACCCGAGCGATTGCCCTGTACCTGGAAAGCATCCGGGACGGGCGGCGTTTCGTTGAGGAAGCCGCCGCCGTTTCGGCGAGGGTTCCGGTCGTCGTACTCAAGGTGGGGCGTTCCGAGGCGGGGCGGCTGGCCGCTTCCTCGCATACGGGCGCGCTGGCCGGCAGCGAAGCCGCTTACGACGCGGCGTTCCGCAAGGCGGGGGTGATCCGGGCGGATACCACCGAGCAACTGCTGGCCTGGAGCAGCGCCCTGGCCTGGAGCCGCCCCCCGCAGGGGCCCGGCGTGGCCGTGCTGACCAATGCCGGAGGTCCCGGTGTAACCGCCGCCGACGCCCTCGAAGCGGCAGGGATGCGGGTTCCCCGGCTCTCCGAGCCAACCCGGCGGGAGCTGGCGGCCTTCCTTCCGCCGGCCGCCGGAACGGCGAATCCGGTGGATGTGCTCGCGGGGGCCTCGCCCGTACAGTTCGAGCGGGCGCTCGGCTGCCTGCTGGCGGACGAAGGGGTTGATGCGGCCGTGGTCATCTTCCCGCCCCCGCCTGCGGGG
>CBDUBS010000158.1:0-8541 GCA_965365445.1 uncultured bacterium
GGGTCGTGGGTTCAAATCCCGCCGTCCCGACTCAGATCCTCTCTTACTGGATATCATACACCACACGGAGGGATGTATCCAGAAACAAAACGGCCAGACCGTTCAAGGGCTCTCTCCTAAGAGCCCTTTTTTTGCTGCGGCGATTGCCCGGACGCTTTGGGTCCGACGAAATGATTCGTGGAGTAGTTAACGGAAAAGCGCCGGTTCATGCTCCCTAACGACCTGCCCCGGACTACAGGGAAATCCGCAGATCCGGATCGACCGGAGCGTCGTGAATGACACGGGTCAAGCGCTGATGCCAGGCGACGTCCCTCCACATTCCCTGAAACTGGGGTCCGCAGAAGTTGCTCGTCGCGAGGGCTACCCAGCGGCCGGTTGCTGCGGCTTCGCGTACGCCGTAGTCGCAAAGTTCCTTGATCCAGTCCCAGCTCAGCAAAGGCCAGTCCTTATAATCTACCAGAGCCCAGCTTTCGGTGGTCATGAGAGGCAGACGCGTAGTTCGCGATTGACTGGCGGCCCTGTTGATCCTTTCCAGTAGGATACGGCGCCAGTGATCGGGATCTTCGCGGTACAGTTTCTCGGCGTGCTGGACTACGCGCTCGTACCCGATGGGGTCGAACCGTTCATAGTTGTACCCGATTTTTCGGTAGAATTCACCCCCGGCCATCCAGATGTGAAGATCGAACAAATCGTAGCCATCAAACTCACCCGGCTCTACGGTTTCGACCGGCCATCCGGAGAACGTATACGAGAGGTCGGGGTAATCCGCTCGAAGAACCTCCAGACTCTGCTGCTCCCAGCGCTTGATCTCCGGGCGGGATTTGCGCTGCTCGTCGGAAAGAAACGGCGTCCACGGCCGTATGGGCCATTCGTTGATGATATCGACGTATAGAATGTGACCGAGCAAACCGGCCTCCTTGATGGTGTCCAATGTAGCTACCCAGGCCCTGCCTAAATCCTGTGGAGACTCGATCTGACTGTACGCATGGGTGCGGTCTTTTTGAATCCATGTGGAGAGGCCTACCCATATCCCCCGCTCGGCGCATTTCTCGATGAACATATTCAGCGCTGGTTGAACCTGCACCTTTGTAGCAGCCGGACTGCCCCAATCCTGCGTATTCCATGGAGGGAGAATATCCCACTCGCGTTCGGGCCCGATGGAAACGAGATGAGGGTATGCGTCGATTCGGACGGCATCGTAACCGCGTACTTTCAGTTCATTCAGAACTTCGTCCCAGTTTTCGTATCCCGCTCCAGGCCAGCGCCTTTCGAGCCAGGAAAAATCCCACATGGCGATGGCAAGCGGATGGCTGAACCGATGGGCGCTCAGGGAAAATTCATGCGAGGCCGGCGAAGAAGCCGTGTCGGCGAAGGGTCGGGCCAGAGGGAACGCCCCCAGAGTCAGGGCCTGTCGGGAAAGGAAATCTCGTCGGTTCATATGAAGGTTGAATTGTCATTGAGGAATGAGAGCACATGCACCGTCTGGCTCCGGGGGCAACGGCAATGCCCAGAAATCGCGCACGGGTAAGCGTTTAATAACGGCGGCGCAGAAGCGTTTTTCAAGGGGTCGGGTATGTTTAAAAAGAAAGATCGCGCCCCTGCCCGGACGCAAGAAGCCCACCACATAAGTCCTTCCGACCGGTCTTATAAGTTACAAGTTTTGCAGGGTAGAATGATTTGCCCTCCCGGAACAGGCAGGTCGTTCAGGCTATGAAACCTTGAAAGAAAGCCCTTTCAGCGAGGGAGTTTTTTCTTCCGGCATGTCGTTCGCGGGCCTGAGGCCTTGTCGAGGCGGATCGCCCCTTCTTGCGGATCCTCTGGTAAAAGGGCTTTCGTCAGCACGTATCCGTTGATATCGATGGTATTTATGAACCGTCGAGTTCGTCAGGAAAGGGGTGTCTGTGCGTCAGGGCCGCACGGGCAACCCCGTTCATAAGCCAACCGAAGAGGAACACCGCGATGAAATGGACAAAGATCGGGGTATTCATGCTCGTCCTGATGCCGCTATCGACAGCCATGGCACAGACCGGGCGCATAACGGGAACCGTTACCGATGCAGAGACGAACGAAACCCTTCCCGGAGTAAATATCATTCTGGCAGGCACGGCGCAAGGGGCTGCAACGGATTTCGACGGGAACTATGAAATAACGGATGTGAGTCCCGGGACCTACACGGTTCGGGCCTCGTTCGTCGGATTCGAGACCCAGGAGCAGTCCGGTGTTACGGTTTCGGCCGGAGAGACGGTCAATGTCGATTTCACGTTGTCGCCCGGAATCGCACTCCAGGAAGTTGTGGTAGTGGGCTATGGAGAACAGCGTAGGCGCGATCTGACCGGCTCCGTAGCCAGCGTCAGCGGCGAAAGCATTGCCGAGATTTCCACGCCGTCGGTAGCGCAGGCTATGCAGGGAAAGGTGGCCGGGGTCCAGGTGACGCCCTCCTCGGCCGAACCGGGTTCCGGAGCCGTTATCCGGGTGCGCGGCGTAGGTACGCTGAACGACGCCTCCCCGCTGTACGTTGTGGACGGCATGTTGCTGGACGATATCAACTTTCTGAACCCGAACGACATTCAGTCGATGGAGGTTCTGAAGGACGCCTCCGCGACAGCCATATACGGCTCACGGGGCGCCAACGGGGTGATTATTGTCACAACCAAGAAGGGGAATGCGGGCGAGCGACCCCGGTTCTCGTTCAATGTCTATGCGGGCACGCAGAGCGTTCAGAACCCGATAGACCTGGCAAGCCCGCAGGAGTACGCCATGCTGGCGAACGAGCTCGCCCAGAATGAAGGCTTCGCCTTGCCGTTCCCCGACCCGAACAGCGTGGCGACCGGCACCGACTGGCAGGATGAGATTTTCGAGCCCGCTCCCATCCAGAGCTATCAGGTTTCGGCGGCGGGCGGCGCCGAACGGATCAACTACTACGTGAGCGGCAACTTCATCAGCCAGGCGGGCGTCATCCCGAAATCGGATTTCCGGCGCTTCACCCTGCGACTCAACAACGATTACATCCTGAGCGAAGCCGTGCAGTTCGGGCACAACATCAACTTCTCCTATGTGGACGGCCAGCAATCCCCGAACGTATACCGATCCCTGTACGCGGCCGACCCGACGGTGCTGCCGCGCAATGCCGAGGGCGATTTCTCGAACGCGAGCGTCCGGGCCAACAGCGGCAACCCCGCCGCCGCGGTGTTTTACACCCGCAACGAGGAAAACGGGGGCCGACTGGCGGGCAACGCATTCGCCGACATCGATTTCCTGGAGGATTTCACCTTCCGCTCTAGCTTTGGTGTGGATATCGACCGCAGCGGGCTGAGGCGGTTCGTGCCGGTGTACTTCGTCTCGCCGACCCAGCAAAACCAGATCAGCAATCTGCGTGTGGAGCGGCGCGGAACGACTTCCTGGCTGTGGGAAAACACGGTGAACTATGATTACGTAGCCGAGCGGCATCGCCTTTCCGTGCTGGCCGGAATTACCGCTCAATCCTTCTACTCCGAAACACTGGGCGGGGAGCGCGTAAACCTCCTCGGGGAAAGCGAGAACCTGTGGTATTTGAACGCCGGCGATTCGGAAGGGCAGATCAACTTCGACAATGCGTTCGACTGGAAAATGCTCTCGTACCTGTTCCGGACGAACTATTCCTTGCTGGACCGATACCTCTTCACGGCATCGCTGCGCATCGACGGCTCCTCACGGTTCGGGCCGGAGAACCGGTACGGGTACTTCCCCTCGGCTGCCGTCGGCTGGAACGTGGCCGAGGAATCGTTCCTGCGAAACAACGACTTGTTCTCCGCCCTCAAGTTCAGAGCGAGCTGGGGGGTCATCGGGAACGACAAGATCGGCGCGTACCCCGCCACCGCCCGCGTCACCATTCCCGGCGAGCGAGATTCGGGAAAGCTGAATGCGGTCTTCGGGGATCAGCAGATCATTTACTTCGGGGCCAGCCCACTCGGACTCGCCAACCCGGAGGTCAGATGGGAGGAAACGCGCCAGACGAACGTCGGGGTGGACATGGCCTTCCGGCGCGACCTGCTGCGGGCGACGTTCGACTACTACCGCCGCCTGACGGACGGAATCCTGGTGCAGGTGCCGATCCCGGCATACGTCGGCGCGACGAGCCAACCGTTTGTGAACGCCGCCGAAGTGCTTAATACAGGCGTGGAAGGAACCCTCACCTGGAGCAGCCGGATCGGTTCGCTCGATTTCGAGCTGGGCGTAAACGCTTCGACGTTGCACAACGAGGTGAAATCGCTGGGCGGGGGTCGTGAGGAAATTCTCGGCGGCGGCCTGGGCAACGAAATCTCCTTCACACAGCGGACGGTGCCGGGCAAACCCATCGGGTACTTCTGGGGGTACGAAACCGCAGGGGTATACCAGACCGCCGCTGAAGCGCAAACAGGGCCCCCTGTGGGCGGGCGACGGCCTGTGGCCGGAGATCTTATCTACGTGGATCAGAACGGCGACAATGTGATCGACAGCCGCGACCGCACCGATCTCGGATCGGCGCTGCCGGATTATCTGTTCGGCTTCAACATCGACCTCGGCTGGAAAAGCCTCGATTTTTCCGCCAGTTTTACCGGCCAGACGGGCAATGAGATCTACAACGGCAAGCGATCCGTGCGTTTCGGGATCGAAAACTTCGAGCGCACCTTCCTGGACCGCTGGCACGGCGAAGGAACGAGCAACACCGAACCTCGGGTAACGACGGCCGGATACAATTACCAGGCCTCGGATCGGTTCATCGAGAACGGCTCATACCTGAAGTTGCAAACGGTTACCCTGGGCTACCGGCTGCCGCAGCATGTTACCAACCGATTTTCCGTCAACAACGCCCGGATCTATGTTAACGCCACCAACCTGTTCACGATCACTCCGTACACAGGGTATACCCCGGAGATCATGACGAACGAGGTAATCCGCGGCGGCGGCGGGCCCGGCATCGACCTGGGCATATACCCGACGTACCGCACGATAACGGCCGGAGTCAGCCTGTCGTTCTGATCGATCCGGTGTTGCGACTTCCCCCATTATTGAAATCAGGAATGCCATGAAAGCGACACAATTTCCCTCAAGCGTGCGCCGGAGCGTTCCGGTCCTGGCGCTCGTGGTAATAGCAACCGGTTTGTGGGCCGGTTGCGACTCCTTCCTCGATACGGAACCGCTCGGTGAACCTACCTCGGAAACGTTTTTCGACACGCCGACGCAGGCTACACAGGCCACCAACGCCACCTACGGGATGCTGCGTAACTGGAGCACGCACGTATTCGCCTATCTGGGCGTTACCGACATCGTTTCGGACGACGCCGACAAGGGCAGCACCCCGGCCGACGCTTCGTTCCTGCTCGAAATGGATAACCTGAACTTCACCCCGTCGAATCAGGCCTTCAGCGGCGTATGGGGTGGCTATTACCAGGGCATCTTCCGGGCGAACACGGCCATCAACGGCATCAACCGGATGGATAACTTCACCAACATGACCCTGAAGAACCGGTTGCTGGCCGAAAATCGATTCCTGAGGGCTTACTATTACTTCTTCCTGGTACGGGCTTTCGGCGGGGTGCCGCTCATTACCGAGCCGCTGGCCCCGGCTCAGTACACGCAGCAGCGGGCTACGGCAGAAGAGGTGTACGCCCAGATCGAGGAGGACCTGCGATTCGCCGCCCAGAATCTGCCCCTGAAATCGCAGTACGCCGCGAGCGATCTGGGGCGGGCTACGAAGGGAGCCGCGCAGGCGCTCCTGGCCGAAGTGCACCTGTTCCAGAACGAATTCCAGCAGGCGTGCCAGATCGGGCAGGAAGTCATCAACTCCGGTCAGTACAGCCTGTATCCGAATTACACCGAAATTTTCCAGCCGCAGGGCGAAAACTCATCGGAATCCATCTTCGAGGTGCAGACGGCGGCGGTGCAGGAAGAAACCGGCGGCTCCCAGTTTTCGCAGGTGCAGGGCGTGCGCGGTTTCCCGAATCTGGGATGGGGCTTCAACCAGCCCTCGGCCAACCTGGAAGCCGGGTATGAACCGGGCGACCCCCGCCAGCAGGCGACCATCATGTTCCCGTGGGAGCTGCTTCCGTACGGCAACCCGAACAACCTGGTCGTATGGGTCAATCCACAGACGCCCAACGACCGATATAACCAGAAGTCGTACATACCTGCTGATAACCCAGGCGGTTCGGGCAACGGCGGCTCCAATATACGGCGGTTGCGGTACGGGCATTTGATGCTCACCACGGCCGAAGCGTGCGCCCGGAGCGGTAACGAAGCGCTGGCCCGGACTCTGCTCAACCAGGTCAGAGCGCGAGCCAGGGGCGGCCGAACCGTGACGTTAGGCATCACGCCGGAAATCATGGAACGCAGCATCGCAGAAACCGTCCTCGGGTTGGCGCCCACGGCGAGCCGCGTGTTCGTCCGTTACGTCGATCCGGATAGCTGGGCGGCCGGGGCATTGCGCAGCTTCGAGGCCGAGCGCTTTAACTATACCCCCTCAGGACCGGTGCCGATCTGCGTAAAACAGGCCGATTTCATCCAATCGGTCAACGGGGCGGCTGTGAGCACCCTGCAAGGGTACCTGAACGCCGTCAATGCCGCCGCTCCCGGCAGCCAGGTGACGTTGCAGGTACTGGGCGTGAGCCAGCCGACCTGCGGCACGCTCGGCGCGTCGGTAACGCAGCCGCGGACCGTCACCGTGGAGGCGCGGCCGCTGCTGCCGGACGTAACCGCCTCCGGGCAGACACTGGTCAACGCCATCTGGCACGAACGGCGGGCCGAAATGGCAATGGAGCAGCACCGCTGGTTCGACATCATCCGGCAGGGACGGGCGGCACAGGTAATGCAGGCCGTCGGAAAGACGTTCCAGCAGGGCAAACACGAACTGTACCCCATTCCGCAAGCCGAAGTGGAGCTCGTCGGGTTGCAGCAAAACCCCGGCTACGGAAACTGACCACCGGCAGACGCTGCGGGTTGCAATGCGTGAATTGAAGCCGGTAGGAGATACCGGAGCGCCGTCCCGGCGGCTGGGACGGCGCTCCGGTCCTACTCCAACAACAGAGTTTTACTTACCTCAGACACCCATCGGTCATGTTTCGCGCTCCGTTTTTCGCCCTCGTCCTTTCTCTGGTAATGGGTTGCGGCTCCTCTACGCCGGTTTCTTCAACACAACCGTCCGGATCGAAAAGGGCGGCCCCGGAAATGGAGCGGTTCATCGACGATCTGCTCGGCCGGATGACGCTCGAGGAAAAACTCGGCCAACTCAGCCAGTTCAGGGGCGAGTGGGCAAACACGGGGCCTGTCGTCCCGGCCGGCAGCGAGGACGACATCCGGGCCGGACGCATCGGCTCGTTCCTGAGTGTATACGGCGCCGCCTACACCCGGCAGATGCAGCAGATCGCGGTCGAGGAATCCCGGCTCGGCATCCCGCTGCTCTTTGCACACGACGTCATTCACGGCTTCCGGACCCTATTCCCGGTGCCCCTCGGCGAGGCCGCCTCCTGGGACCCCGAAGCCGTGCGACAGGCGGCGCGTATCGCCGCCGTCGAAGCGGCTGCGCACGGCGTCCACTGGACGTTCGCCCCCATGGTGGATATCGGGCGCGATCCCCGATGGGGGCGCATCGTCGAAGGGGCGGGCGAGGACCCCTACCTCGGCTCGGTAATGGCCGCAGCCCGGGTGCGCGGCTTCCAGGGCGACGACCTCCGTTCGCCGAACACGGTGCTCGCAACAGCCAAACATTTCGTTGCCTATGGCGGCGCCGAGGGCGGCCGCGACTACAACACGGTGGACATCTCCGAACGCACGCTCCACGAGGTGTACCTCCCTCCTTTCAAGGCGGCCGTAGACGCCGGAGCCGAAAGCGTGATGGCGGCATTCAATGAGATCGCCGGAGTGCCCATGCACGCTCACCAGAGGCTCATCAACGGCCTGTTGCGCGGCGCCTGGGGCTGGAACGGGGTCCTCGTGAGCGATTATACCGGCGTCATGGAACTCATTCCCCACGGCATTGCCGCCGACTCGACGGAAGCCGGGTTGCTGGCGCTCCGGGCGGGTGTGGACGTAGACATGGTGAGCGGCATTTATTTAACCCTCGCCGACGAGGTCCGCGCCGGGCGACTCTCGGAAACCGTCGTGGATGAAGCCGTCCGCAGGGTTCTTCGGGCCAAATACAGGCTGGGCCTCTTCGAGGACCCCTACCGCTACAGCGACACTGAACGAGAGGCGGCGATGACGCTCGCACCGGAACACGTCGCCTTCGCCAGGGAAATGGCCCGTAAGTCCACCGTACTGCTGAAGAACGACGGGATGCTGCCGCTCTCGAAAGATACCCGAACGATAGCCGTCATCGGTCCGCTGGCCGACGACCGGCGGGCGCCGTTGGGCAACTGGGCCGCCGCCGGTAGGCCGCAGGACGTGGTGACCGTGCTGGAGGGCATTCGCGGGGTCGTGCCGAACGCCCGTATCCTTTCGGCCCGCGGCGTGGCCGACGTCGAGACGACCGACACCACCGGCATGGCCGAGGCCGTGCGGCGTGCCCGCTCGGCCGACGCCGCCATC
>CBDUBS010000159.1:0-8512 GCA_965365445.1 uncultured bacterium
GCGCGGCGGAGGCGGAAGAAATCTCCACGCTGAGCGCAGTGGAAAAACGCGGGCTGTGGATCACGCTGGGTGTGCTGCTCGTGATCACCGCGATCCTGCTCTGGGGCACCGTTCCCGCCGACGGGTTCCTCCGCGACCCGGAGACGGGCGAGCTGCTGCACTCCCCGTTCATGTCGGGGATCGTGGCGCTGGTGTTCCTCATCTTCGGGGCGGCGGGACTGGTGTACGGCATGGCTACCGGCGCGTTCAAGGATAGCGGCGATGTGATGCGCGGCATGGGCAAAACCATGGAAACCCTGGGGCTGTACATGGTGATCGTGTTTTTCGCGGCGCAGTTCGTGGCGTACTTCAACTGGACCAACCTGGGGCTGATCGTGGCGGTGGAGGGGGCGGGGTTGCTCCGGTCCTCCGGGATGGGTCCGATTCCCCTGATGATCGGGTTTGTGATCGTGTCGGCGGTCATCAACCTGTTCATGGGCAGCGCGTCGGCCAAGTGGGCCATCATGGCGCCGGTATTTATCCCGATGTTCATGCTGCTCGGGTTTACCCCGGAGCTGACGCAGGTGGCGTACCGCATCGGCGACAGCTCGACGAACGTCATTTCGCCGATGATGACGTATTTCGCTCTAATTGCGGCGTTCATCGAGCGCTACGAGCCGAAGTCCGGCATCGGCACTGTGATCGCGACGATGCTGCCGTATTCCGTAGTATTCATGGTCGTCTGGATCGCGATGCTGGTCGTGTGGATGGCCCTTGGCCTGCCGATGGGGCCCGGGGGGGGGTTGTACCTGCCCGTGCCGTAACGAGCCGAATCAGTAGGGGCGCTCGCCGTTGATATCCCAGGCGAGAGTCCGGCCGGACTGCATGTCCACGGTAACGAGGTACTCGTTCCAACGGCTGATGCCTTGCTCCAGACTCGGAGTGCTTCCATAGAACAGCAAACGCTCGCCCAGTTCCCAACGATTGCCGATCTCCCGCAGGGGTAGCTCCGTGGTCCAGAGGGGCCGAAACGTCGAGTCGAGGCGGGCGAGCATCAGGCGGCCCTGCTCATCCAGGCGGGTGCGATAGAGGAGCAGCACCCCCTCGGGATCGGAGAGCCGAAGCGGTTCGCGGGTACCCTGCCGTATGAGCAGGCCGGCGTACAGATAGTCCGGGAGATCAGGGAGGGGCTGAAGGGCCGTAAGGCGTGGATGGCTCCCCTCCGTGAATTCACGGGTGCGACCGATTTCGGCTTTCCAGAACCGGCGACGGGCTCGCGGACCTTCATCCAGCACGTTGTCGGAGCTTTTGTAGTGGTCGCCGAATTCATCGGCGGCGGCATCCCCGGCCTCGGCGTTGGTGAACAAACCCACCCATTCTCCATCCCTAAAAGCATGACGAACGGTAAAGTCCTTCGTTTCGTAGGCTCCGTGCCAGGTAGCGGTCATATACCGGAGATAGTCGAACGTTCCGTCGATGCCGGGATCGTAGGGGCGGGCCCGAAAGTCGGTGCTCGGGACGACGAAGGTACGGGCATCGGCCGTGGTGAGCAGCAGCTTGCCGTTGAAGGCGTAATCGGAGAGGTTGCGGGAGAGGAGACCGCGCAGGTCGGGATTTACCGTGCTCAGTCCCGCCCGGTCGGTTCGGCGCGATGCATCGAATACGGATAGCGCCACGGGCTGGTCGTGCAGAAAAAACCAGACGGCATCGTTATCCTGCCCGAGCATTCGCGCTTGCGCCGTCGTGCTCCCTTCTTTCCGATCCAGCTTCAGAAGGGGCCATTGGCGCACCGGCCGCGCCGTCAAGGGGTCGAATTCGTGCAGTTCGAAGTGAACCAGGTTTTTCGGGCTCCCCCGGCTCAAGGAATGCCGACTCCCGCCTATCGTGACCCGCCCGGTTTCTTCCCGCCGGAGAACGATCCAGAAAAGTTTCCGGTCGCCCCGAGAGATCAGGGCCGGTGGGCCCTGGCGTTCCGGCGGCCCGAACCGCTCCGACTCGCGGCCGGATGCCCACCATATTACTCCTATCGCAACAAGGACGACCATCCCGAGCGATGCCAACGCAGCCGTTTTTCTCATACCATCCTCCTGCCCCCGAGAAACGTTGACGGTTCTGAACGGACACGTATCTACTGCGGACAGAAAGGAAAAGTGCCAACCCACGTTCAGGAGGCCGGCTGCGGGGCTGCACCTGTATCGGCGCGGCCGAAGGACCAGCGGGTGCTGCGAAGCCGCTCGACGCCGAGCGTAGCCGCGACGTATACGACCGGAATGAGGAGCAGCGTAATGAGCGTCGAGGCGGTAAGGCCGCCGATGACCACGCGGGCCAGTGAGGCCTGAATCTCGGCGCCCGTGCCAAACCCGAGGGCCAGGGGCATCAGGCCGAGCACGGTCGTCAGGGTAGTCATCAGGATGGGGCGCAGGCGTAATCGCCCCGCTTCCGCAACGGCCTCGTGGAGGGCTATACCATGCTCCCGGCGTAGAAGGTTGATGTAATCCACGAGCACGATAGCGTTGTTGACCACGATCCCGACGAGCATCACCATGCCCATGATGCTCTGCATGTTGATGGTTGTGCCGGTAAGGAGCAGCGTCGGAACGACCCCCACAATAGCCGCCGGCACGGAGAACATGACGATGAGCGGATCAAGGAAGCGCTCGAACTGGCCGGCCATGACCATGTAGATGAGCGCGAGCGCCATCAGGATTGCGATGATGAAATCGCGCTGCGCTTTTTTCTGCTCCTCATACTCGCCGCCGAACGTAACGGAGAACCCTTCGGGCAGATCGATTTCCCTGAGCGCGGCCCGCACCCGCTCAACGGCGTCGCCGAGCGCCACGCCCCGTTCGAGGTTGGCTCCGATATACGTAACCCGCTGGCCGTCGATGCGCTGGATCGAGGTCGGCCCGCGCTCCCGAACATTCCGGACGAGGCTGGATACGGAAACGATGTGGCCCTCGGGGGTGCGGACGGCAATGTAGGCCAGATCGAGCGAGGAAAGCCGGTCCTCGGGGCGCAGGCGCACCACGATGGGGTATTCATCCCCGCCGACGCGGAACTCCCCTGCCCGGCTGCCGCCGACGCTGGTCTGCACCGACTGGGCGACCTCCTGCACGGTAAGGCCAAGGCTGGATATTTTCTCCCGATCGAACAGGATGTTTTCTTCGGGGCGGCCCTCGCGCCGGCTCAGGCGCACGTCGGCCACGCCCTGTACCCGCTGCAACCGTTCTTCGATACGGCGAGCGAGCGCGTCCGATTGCTCCAGGTCGTAGCCGCGCAGCTCCAGTTGTACCGCCTCGGCGCCGTCACCCGAGCCGAAAATGCGCCGGAGTATGTGCAATCCCGACTGCGCCTGCACGCGGATTTCCGCGCCCGGAATGAGACCGGAAACCCGTTCCCGGATACGTTCGGCCAGCACTTCGCTGCTGATGGTCCGCTCGCTTGCCGGAAGGAGTGTGATTTCGACTTCTGCATCACCGCCACGCACTTCCGTCGTGAAGGCGGCTACTTCTTCCATGGGGACGAGGGGCCGCACGGCGCGTTCGAGCTCTTCGAGGTAGGTGCGCACGACGGCAATGTTCGTCCCCTGGGCCATTTCCATTTCCACGTCGATCTCGTCGGTTTCGCTTTGCGGAGCAAGCTCTACCGGGATGAGCGGCCACAGGAGGAATGACGCGACGACCAGTACGGCAGCCACCGCCACGACAAGTCCGGGGCGGCGAAGAGCGGAGCGGAGCGCCGTTTTATACCGGACCTCCAGTTGTTCGAAGCGGCGCTGGAACCAGGACCGTTTCCGTGGTCCTTTCCGGCCTATGCGCAGAAACCGGGACGAAAGCACCGGGACGAGCGTCAGCGCCACGAGCAGCGAGCAGGCGAGCGAGAACACGACCACTAGCGCCAGAGCTTGAAACAGGGCCATCGAGGTTGTCGTGGTAAAGGCCAGCGGCAGGAACACCACACACGTAGTCAGGGTGGAGGCTATGATAGCGCCGGCGACTTCGCGCGTGCCCCGGTGCGCCGCCTCGATGGGGCTGAGTTCCTGTTCTTCCCGCTGCCGGAAGATGTTTTCCAGCACTACAATCGCGTTATCCACCATCATCCCGATGCCCAGCGCCAGCCCGCCGAAAGTCATCTGGTTGAGCGTCATCCCGCCGAAGAACAGCACCCCGAACGTGGCGATCACGGAAATAGGAATCGCCAGCGCAATGATTACGGTAGAAGAAGTATTGCGCAGGAAGAGGTACAACACCAGGATAGCCAGCAAACCTCCCCAGAGCGCCGACGTTTGCACATTGCGGATGCTTGCCCGGATGAAGGTGCTCTGGTCGCTGTCGATGGTGAGCTCCAGGTCGTCGCGCTCGGCGTTGATGCGTTCGACCTCGGCCATTACGTCGTCGGCCACGGTAACCGTGTTGGCTCCGCTTTGCTTCTGGATGGTCAGTCGAATGACCGGCACCCCGTCCAGTTCGGCCAGTCGGCGAACATCTTCGTAGCCGTCCACCACATCGGCTACGTCCTGCACCCGGATCGGGTGGTCGCCGGAGCGGGCTACCACCGTCGATGCAATCTGGTCAACCGACCGGTATTCCCCCAGGGTGCGCACGTAAAGATCATTCAGCCCTTCCTTGACGTTGCCGCCCGGCAGGGTAGTGTTCTCCCGCGAGAGCGCCTGCCGCACATCGTTCGGCGTGAGTCCGGCCGCCTGCAATCGGTCCCGCTTCAGGTTTACCTGTATTTCGCGGTAGATGCCGCCGCGAACCTCGATGGTTCCCACGCCCGGAATTTGCTCAAACCGCTGAGCGATTTCGCGTTCGAGCAGCCGGGTAAGCTCCTCCAGGTCGCGTCGGGAGGACACCGAGAGCGAAACGACGGCGATATCGTTCGGGTCGAACTTCCAGATGCCCGGCGGTTCGGCTTCCTCCGGCAGGCTGCGCCGGATGCGGTCCAGGGCCGCCCGGAGGTCGTTGGCGGCTTCATCCAGGTTGGTGCCCTGCGCAAACTCGAGGGTGACGAAACTGGACCCCTCCTGCGAGCTGGATGTGATGCGTTCGACATTCGGCACACCCGAGACGGCATTTTCAATCGGGTCGGTAATGATCTGCTCGATCTCTTCCGGTCCCACATTCGGATACCGGGTGTATACGGTCAACTGAGGGAACTCGATGGGCGGCAGCAGATCCACGGGCAGGTAGATAAACCCGACGACCCCGATGGTGATGATGATGAGGTAGAACATGGCCGTAGCCACGGGCCGCCGGATTGAGAGATCGCTCAGTGAAGCCATGTGGCGCCTGTACGGTCGGTTGAATGAAACGGAATGCCTCAGAGACCCGTGGTGGGGCGGGCGGGGGTGCCTCCGGGATTACCTGCCGTCGATTCGGATTCCAGGGCAAGGCGTTGCTGCTTCTCCATGAACGTGCGGAGCAGATCCTGATCGTGCAACAGCTGCAAATGAGTAACCCGGGACCACGGCACGGGCCGGATACGGGCCATGGGCTGCTTCTCCTTCGGTCCGGAGAGCAGGTTCTGCCCGACCGTCACCACCCAATCCCCCGGCTGGATGCCCTGCACGCCTACAGCGTCGCGCCCACGGGCCAGCACAGTGATCCGCCGGACCGCCATAGGCACCGGCTCCGAAAACGGCGGCGGATTGGCCGGGCTGTACGTCTCGGGCAATTCGACGGGCACTTCCGAGCCGAAGCCGGTAGCGACGTAGACACCCAGAATGCCGGTGGCCGGATCCTCGTACAGCGCACTTACCGGGATGAGCGTAGCCTGGCGGCTTTCGCCGTACTGCACGTCCACCGTCACGAACATACCGGGCTGGAGCCTACCGGCGCTGTTGGGCACATCTATCTCGGCGGCGGCGCTGTAGCTTCCGGTTTCGAGGAACGGAGAGATGCGCGAAACGGCCGCCCGGATAATGCCCTCCTCGTCGGCCGCCGTGCGAATCAGTGCCGTCTGGCCCGGCAGGATGCGGCCGAGCATGTTATCCGGGATGGCTACCTCCACTCGTACGTTGTCCAGGTTTCCTACCGTGAACAACTGCGTTCCCGGCTCGACACGCATACCTACTTCCGCGTTGCGCTGCCCGACGTACCCGCTGATCGGGGAGCGAACGACGGCGCGCCGGAGCGCTTCCCGTTC
The DNA here is from genome assembly GCA_965365445.1 of uncultured bacterium. GTDB lineage: Bacteria > Bacteroidota > Rhodothermia > Rhodothermales > DASSAV01 > CBDUBS01. The sequence goes on from CBDUBS010000159.1 coordinate 6,127, forward strand.
TTCCTCAACGGCGGCTCTGCTTAGGCTTATTCGGGCGAGCGCTTGCTGATGGCCGGCTCGGGCCGAGGCCACCTGAGCACGCTCGGATTCGAGCTCCTGAATGGACAGAAACTGTCGCACCGCGAGCGTTTCCGCCCGCGCCAGGCGCGTTTCGGCCTCTCGAAGCTGCGCGGCCGCTCGTTCGGCTTCCGCCGTGCTGACCCTCAGGCTCGCCTCGGCCTGCCGGAGTTGTTCCTGATACGACGTGTCGCGAAGGTACACCAATGGCTGCCCTGCGGCTACTCTATCGCCGGTCTGGACGGCTATCCGGACTATCTGTGCGGCGATTTCCGGAAATATCGCCACCTGATTCTCGGCCTTCACTCGCCCGCTGAGCCGCTCCTCGAGCGGCAACGTGCCAATTTGCGCCTGAACCGCCTCAACGGCCGGCGCCGGCAGGTCCTCCCTGCGGGCGTTTTCGGCGTTGTCGTCTCCGCCACAGGCAGCCGAAAAAATGGCAAGAAGCAGGAAGAAAAGATGTCGGATATTCATCTATATCGGGGGTGCGAGATCGGGCGCCGTATCTCAAATGACGAACGGGAAGCGGGACACGTTCCGATGGCACGAGACTATCCCGGTCTTTAAGATAGCCTGTTATCGGATTGGATCCGGAGATTGGCACGAACTGCACATCCCGTACACCGAACGGCACGGGGTTGCCATGAAGAAATCAAAAGGCGAAGCATGAGTCGCCCGGCTACAGGGCTTCGCCTGCTGCAACGTCTAACGGACATCACTCCGTCGCGGCAAGCTCGGGGGCGGGTTGTAGGATGAGGTCGGAACGGGGGTTGATCGTCGAGCCGGGCACGGGGCCCAGGCCCAGCAGACCAAGGGCCAGGTTAGCCGCGTCGGCGTTGCGGACCGGCTGCCGGATCGCGTCATAGGCCGGCCGCGACGCCTTCGGATTGGAGCGCGAGGTTTCTTGCAGCCTGTAAAGGTCTCCGTGCCGCCCGGCGCCCCATACATAAAAGGGTATGGTGTAGTGCTCCCGACGAGATGAGGCGCCGTGGCTGCGCCCGCTGCCGCCATGATCGGCGGTGAGAATGACGGCCGTTCGGCCCGCCAGTTCTTCGTCGTGCGCTACGAAGTCCAGAATACGGCCCAGCAAGTGGTCCACATGCCTGACGGCGTCCATGTAGCGGCTGTTCCGGGAAAGGCTCCACCCGTACCGGTGGCCCCTGGAATCGGGATCGGCGAGGTGGAGGAAGGAGTACCCATTTGGATCGGTTTTCATGTCCTGTATGAAGCGATCCACCAGGTCGGAGGTGCTTTTTTCGTACACGAACCGGTCGATCTTGTCCCGGCCGTTGTCGATGCCGATCGTATCGGGCCGCCCGTGGCTGCCCCAACTCTGTTCCAGGAGGCTGAACTTCGATTTGCTCACATACGCTCCCGTGCGAATCCCGTTGTCGTGGGCCACGTCGAACACGCCGGCTACATACCCCCCCTTGTTGGTGTGCAGCGTTTCGTACGGCCCGGGGTCCGTATTCCCGGTCCAGTTATGCCCGGCCGGACCCGTAACCCGCCGACCCGTCAACTGCGACAGATGATTCGGCAGGGTAATGCTGTAGTCATAATCGGTGCGGGCGTTGTCGGTGTAGGCCCCTTCGTTCCGAAGGCGGTGCAGGTTGGGCAACTCATCCGCGCCGAATTGCTGCACCACGTCGGGGCGCAACCCGTCCGCACTGATGTGGATGACGTACCTGAGCGGTGGCTCGGCCGCTTCGACCTGCCGAACCAACACACCGGAATTCAGCAGCAGGATAGCCAGAAAACCGGATACGATGCCGATTCGTCCGAAACGTGTCCTGATAGCGCATACGACCGGGAATATGGGCATATATAGTGTTTATTTATAAGCTTTTGCAGGTTGTTACAAACCTGTTTACTCCCCAGGTCGTCGCACGTTCCGGGGTAACACCCCCCCGAGAACCGCTCAACGGCAATCAGACCACGATACGAGATTTACGCCGTGCTTGCAGGTTCGGCCTTATCCGTGCGGCGGCGTTTGTAGAGGGCCATGAGCGGCGTCACCGAGATGCCGTGAACGATGATCGAAAGGGCAACCACCATGAACGTGATATTCAGGAGCTGCGCCGCCTGGGTTTGGCGGTCGATCTCGGCGTTGGTGGATTCCAGGTCCTGGTCGGCCATCTTCTTGGCCGCGTCCACATCGAGGCTGGAATCAAAGAGCCCCTGGAGTTCGAGGATGCGCTTGGAGGTCCAGTTGACGGCGGTGTTCCACGCCTTCTGAAAGCCGCCGGTGAAGCTGGTCCAGACCTCGGAGAGGAACGCGGTGGTCTCGATCCACGCCACGCACAGCGCGTTCTGGACGATCTCCCACACC
>CBDUBS010000160.1:0-8452 GCA_965365445.1 uncultured bacterium
ACAGCTCGATGCGGTCGATGAGGATTTCGACGGCCGCGCGGTCTCGGCCGGCATGTCGTACGCGCTCCCGGTAAAACGTACGAATGTCCAGGCGGCTATCGCGGCGCCGCCGGTCCCAGTCAGACTCGACGTACACCACCTGATGATACACAAACCGGGGGGCCCATCGGCTTTCGAACCGGTGCTGCCAGGGCCAATCGATTCCATACGGGGGCGACGACTGCGCCGAAATCCCTTCACGAGGCCCGTACAGGGCGAGTAACACAAGACAGATCAGGAGACGGCGCCCGACCGTGGACGGAGACAACGGCAATCCTGTTTTCATCGGAAAAACCTCCTGTGGAAGAAAGGTGGATGGTTCGTCGGAACGCCCCACCCTGGTTTTCCCGGAAAAATATGCCGGTCTAACGCTTGCCTCCCGAGGCCGGGGCCAAGTTTATGAATTCCTTGACATTATGAAAGGCGGCCTCTGCGAGGTACTTTGAGAGCACTGTACACTATTCTGTACAATCGGCCCGTGCGGGCGGAAAGTACTCACTGGACGAGCATGGAACCTGCCCGTGCGGCCAGAAAAATGAGCGCGGCGGTCGCCAGCACGAGCAGCCCGGCAACAACTCTTGCCGGAGCAGGGTCGGGCGGATCGCGTTCGTACGTGAGCCGGCGATTGAGCCAGAACGTTAAACCGGCCATTACGAACAGCGTGAGCGACTCGCCCAGCAGCCCGAAAAGCGTGAGCTGCCGGTGCAGGATCTGCAGGCTGGGCAGCGAGCCGGGGGGCGCTTGCTCCAGACTGCCGAGTAGAATCACGATGGAAGTGCCGGCCAGACTCAACAGGCTTAAAAAGAGAATGATGCGACGCCATACCGCCCCACCTTGCACCATCCAGATGACGGACGCCACTGCGGCGGCGCATAACAACGCCGCCGGGTAATGAGCCAGAATGGCAGGCCAGTAGGATACCGTTTCGCGAAGAAGTATTTCCATATCCAGTACGGCTCGTCACCAACCACGATGGCTGATGGATGAAGCCGCCGTCCGACCGGAAAGGTATCCGGAAGGGCAGGACAACATCCGACCAACAGCCCGGGGGTCCGCAACATAACACCTTGCAGCGAGGGGAGCAAGCCTGAAGCGGTATGTAACACGAACCGAAGGCGCACGTATGAAAACAAAGGTGTATCTTCCGGTCCCCCCTCTCGATTACCCAATATCAAATCATTATGCGTTTTCTATCTACCTTGCTGGCTGCCACTATCGGAACGCTGCTGGCCCTGGGCATGGTGTTCGGCATCATCATGCTTTTTATCGCAGCCCTGGCTGCATCTTCGGACGGCGTCCCCGATGTGGAAAACGGCTCGGTCCTCGTCGTCGAATTCTCCGGCGCAATCCCGGAAATCTCATCCAGCGACCCGTTGATGGACGCGCTCTCGCCGGGCGGCCTCGATTTACGGAGCATTCTGCTTTCTCTGGAGAAAGCCGCCGCAGACGAGCGGATTTCCGCCCTTTTGCTGGAGATGAAGGGCGTTGATGCCTCGTGGGGAACGCTGCAAGAAATTCGAGATGGTCTGGTTCGGTTCCGGGCGTCCGGAAAGCCGATCTATGCCGCCAGCGACGACTATTCGATGACGGAAACGGATTATTTCCTTGCGTCGGCCGCCGACAGTGTGTTTGCTGGAAGCCAGTCCTTTTTCGAGTTCAACGGCTTCTATTTGAACGTCGAGTTTTACAAAGGGCTGCTGGATAAACTGAACGTCGAGCCGCAGATCATTCGGGCGGGCCGGTTCAAGAGCGCCGTCGAGCCGTTTATCCGGCAGGATCTGTCCGCCGAGAACCGGGAGCAGTTGTCCGCTTTCCTCTCCGACATCAACGGCGTCTTTCTCAAGCAAATCGCGGAAAGCCGCCACACTTCCCCGGAGGCGCTTCAGCAACTCACGGAAGAATCGGCGGTCATAACCGCTCCCGGCGCCCTGGCCGCCGGGCTGATCGACGGGCTTTTGTATCGGGACCAGGTAGAAGACGTAATCAAACGGCGTCTGGGGCTGGAGCGCGACGACGACCTGGAAACCGTCGAGGTAAAAAAATACGACCGCGTGCCGGAAAAGGAGGCCGGCGTGAAAACAGGGAGCGACGGGGAAATCGCGGTGGTGTACGCAGTCGGCAGCATTGTAAGCGGTAAGAGTGATAACACCCCCAATCCCTTTATGGGCAGCGAACAGGTGGGGGCGGAAACATTCACGGCAGCCATGACACAGGCCCGCGAAAGCGACCGCGTAAAGAGCATCGTCCTCCGGATCAACTCGCCCGGCGGCTCGGCTTCGGCTTCGGACGTGATGTGGCGCGAAATAAAGCGAACGGCGGAGCAAAAGCCGGTTATCGTATCCATGGGCGACCTGGCCGCCTCGGGCGGCTACTGGATCGCCACGGCCGGCGATACGATCGTAGCCGACCCGCTGACCATCACGGGCTCTATCGGCGTGTTCGCACTGCTCATGAACGTAGGCGATCTGTTTTCCGACAAACTGGGCATCACGTTCGACGCCGTCCGGACGAGCCCTTACGCCGATATGCTTTCGGGCGTTCGCCCGCTGTCGCCGGCGGAACAAGCGCTCATGCAGCGGTGGGTGGATCAGACGTATCAGGATTTCTTGCAGAAGGTGGCCGAAAGCCGGGGACTGGAGACGGCGCTGGTCGATTCGGTTGGCCAGGGTCGTATCTGGACGGGTTTGCAAGCCCGGCGGCTGGGTCTGGTGGATGTGCTCGGCGGCCTCGATACGGCGGTAAAAATCGCCGCCGAGCGCGCGGGGCTTGAAGCAGGTTCCTATCGGATACGTATCCTGCCCCGACCCAAAACGTTCATCGAACAACTGAGCGAATCGCTGAACACCCAGGCAATCGGGGTGTGGCAGCGGTTTACCGAATCTCCTATCGAACGCCGCCTGCGGGAGCACGTGCAGGTATTGCAGCGGCTTGTGGACGATCATGCCGAAATACAGGCCCGCTTGCCGGTAACGGTTTCCGTACGGTAACCCGGCTCACGCCGACCCATCGCGTTGTTTGTCGGCTGATCGTTGGTTTCTGTTGGAATTCTGTACTGCCATAACAGGGGCCCGGTATGATCCGGGCCCCTGGCGAGTCAGATCAGCACGTCGCCTTCCATCTCCGGGGGGGCGGATTCACCGAGCAATCGCAGGATGGTAGGCGCCATGTCGCCCAGTTTGCCGTCCCGGATCGGACCGTCGAATCCTTCTTTGATGATGAGGTGCGGCACCGGCACGGTGGTATGGGCGGTATGCGGGCTGCCGTCCGGGTTTTTCATCCGGTCTGAGTTGCCGTGGTCCGCAATGATGCTGACGCCGTAGCCGTGCGCCAGCGCGGACTCGACTACCTTGCGGGCGCCTGCATCCACGGCTTCCACGGCTTTGACGGCCGCCTCGAAAACCCCGGTATGCCCCACCATGTCCGGGTTGGCGAAGTTGAGCACGACGAAATTGTACTTCTCCTCCGCCAGGGCGGCGGCTACCCGGTCGGCCAGTTCAGGGGCGCTCATTTCGGGTTGCAGATCGTACGTGGGCACCTTTGGAGAGGGTACAAGGATACGGTCCTCCCCATCGAAAGGAGTTTCCCGGCCCCCGCTGAAAAAGAATGTGACGTGGGGATACTTCTCGGTTTCGGCTGCCCGGAGCTGCGTCCCACCCAGTTTCTCTATCACCTCGCCCATCGTCATCGTGAGGTTCACCTTCTTGAATGCAATGGGCAGCCCGAATGCCTCGTGGTAGGGTGTAAACGTGACATAGTACAGATCCATCAGCGGCCCCCGGTCGAAGCCGTCAAAACCGGCTTCGGTAAAGGCCCGGGTGATCTGGCGAGCCCGGTCGGCCCGGAAGTTATAAAAGATTACGGCGTCTCCCGGCCTCACCCGCGTGGTTGTTCCTTCCGCATAGTCGATGCGGCAGGGTTGGACGAACTCGTCGGTAACGCCCTCCGCATACGATGCTTCCAGCGCCGCTTCCGGGTTGGAAAATACGGTTCCCGTACCATTAACCAGCAGGTCGAAAGCCAGCTTCGTGCGTTCCCATCGCCTGTCGCGGTCCATGGCAAAGTATCGGCCCACGATGGATACGATACGGCCCACACCGATCTGCTGCGCTTTTTCGAGGAACTGCCGGACGTACTGAATGCCGCCGTGCGGATCGGTATCGCGGCCGTCGGTAAAGGCATGCACGCATACTTGCTCCGGGCGCAATCCTCTTCGCCGGGCCAGGTCGAGCAGCGCGTACAGATGGTTATCAGAGGCATGCACCCCCCCGTCCGAAAACAGGCCGAACAGGTGCAGGTTGCTCCCGTTTTCGAGCGCCCGATCCATGGCCCGGTTCAGTTCCTCGTTCTCGTAGAAGTCGCCGTCGCGGATGGATTTATCGATTCGCGTAATGTCCTGATAGACGACCCGCCCCGCGCCCAGATTCATGTGGCCGACTTCCGAATTGCCCATCTGCCCTTCGGGAAGCCCGACGGCCAGGCCCGATGCCTGCAAGGTGGCGTGAGGGTACCGGGCGAACAAGGAATCCAGGAAGGGTTTGCGTGCGTGTTCGATGGCGCTGACCGACGGATCTTCGGCTATTCCGTATCCGTCCAGTATGATTAAAATATGGCGTTGATCTTTGTTCATCGTAGTTCGGATTAGGATCGAGGTTCTTTAGCCGTAACGCCCCGCGATGCGAGCCAGGGAATCACGGCTGAACAAACGGTGTAAAATGAGGATCGAGGTATCCGTATGCTCGCCCCTTTTCTGACTTCACGTACAAATCACGACCGCAAAGGCTATCCGATCCGGTAGTCGCGCACCCGCCGGGCCGTTGCGCCGGTGCGGGCTATGAACACGTCCATCGACAGGCACCGGGGGCACACGATTTGCGCGACCCCGGAGCGGTCCGGTTGCTCGGCCGCTTCGCTGAAATAACTACCGCAACTCCGGCAAAAGTATCGGCCTTTGCGTGCATCCAGACCGGTTACGGGCGGTGGAAGGCGTTGCAGCCGGGCGTAATATGCGCATACCGGCCGGAGGGGGCACTCCTCGCACCGGGGCTGCCGGGCGGTACAGGTATACCGGCCGTGCAGAATGAGTAAATGATGCGCCTCATCCCATTCCGATTCGGGAATGATGCGTTGCAACTGCATTTCAACCTTTAGCGGAGTCGGTGCATTGCGCGTCAATCCGATGCGGTTGGCTACCCGAAAGACATGCGTATCCACGGCGATAGCGGCTACGTCGAAGGCGACGGAGACCACTACGTTCGCCGTTTTTCGCCCCACCCCCGGTAATTTCTGAAGGTCCTCTAAAGAAGAAGGGATGTTACCCTGGTGCTCATCCACTACTTTAGCGGCCATTCCTACGAGATGCCGCGCTTTGTTGTTCGGGTACGAGACGGATCGAATGTAGGGAAGCACATCCTCGGGCGCAGCGGATGCCAGATGACGGATCGTGGGAAATGCTTCGAACAGAGGCGGCGTCACCCGGTTTACCCGCTCGTCAGTGCACTGGGCGGACAGAATAACCGCTACGATGAGCTGATAGGGGTCCGTATAAACGAGTTCCGTTTTCGGCTCCGGGATGACTTTCCGGAGGGCGTCGAGCGTAAAGAGGGCCAGTTCTTTTCGAGTCACGTTTCTTGAGGGCCTGCTAGGGTTATACTGCCGAACTCCCGCCACCGACGGGCGTTGGATGGCGGGTCGCTCTGTTTCGATTATGCAAGCATGGTTGCCGCTCCAAACCCCATTACACCTCTCCGCCCGTATTTCCGACCAGGAAAACCGCCGGGGGTTCTGTTTCCATACGTATGTATCGTACTGGCGGCGGCGCTGCTCGCTTCCGAAGCCGGGGCGCAGCCGGTCGACCGGGGGTTATCGGAGGATAGCCGGATTTCCCTCCTCACGGTACTTCCTGGCGACGAAATATACTCCATGTACGGACATAGCGCCTTTCGTGTGGTCGATCCGATGGAAGGTATCGACGAAACCTTCAATTACGGCACGTTCCATTTCGGCAATCCGGTTACGTTCGCCCTGAAGTTTGCCTATGGGCGCCTGGACTACATGCTCTCGGAGGCGCCGTTCGACTGGATGATTTATGCCTACCGGGATATCGAGCAAAGGCCGGTGATAGAGCAGGTGTTGAACCTGAGCCTGGACCAACGAAACGCAGTATACCGCTTCCTGCAAATCAACGCGCTGCCGGAAAACCGTGAGTATCGGTACGATTTCCTATTCGACAATTGCTCTACGCGGCTGCGTGCCGTGCTCGAAAAAACGCTGGGCGATCAGATCGCGTTCAGCGGCGCCCATTTGCCGGAAGCCAGTTTCCGCCGACTGATCGATCCGTACCAGCAGCGCCACCCCTTCATCGACGCGGGAATCGACCTGCTGCTCGGTGCTCCGGTAGACCGGACGGCCTCGCCCCGCGAAACGACATTCCTTCCCGACTACCTCATGGCATCGTTCGAAGCGGCTTCCGTCGAGATCGGCGGCCGAAAAACGCCACTCGTTGCCCGCTGTGATACACTGGTCCGGATCGCCGGATACGATCGAACGCCCCGACGCGCTCATCTCCCTGCGGTCGTCTTCTGGTCCGTGTTCATCGGTTACGCCATCTGGACGCTTTCCGGCTTTCATAGCGGTGGCTATGGGCGCGCATGGCCGGACGTTCTCCTCTTCGCCGTCGTGGGCGTCGCCGGACTCCTCATCCTGTTTCTGTGGTTCATTTCCGAGCATACGGTTACCGCCGGCAACTGGAATCTTGCATGGGCATGGCCCACTCATTTCCTTGTCGCGTTCCTGCCGGCGCTCGGCAGGCGTCCGGGGTGGTTGCGCCTGTATATGGCGGCGGCCGCGGTCGGATGTATCCTTTTTCTTCTATTCTGGACGGTCATTCCACAGGATATACCCGCATCGTTCATTCCGCTGCTTCTGACGATAACCCTGCGGGCCGGTTGGTATGCATTTCATCCCCGCCTCCGGAGAGGCCGCTTGCGGCCCGCCGGGAGCCTGCCCGTTAAACCTATCCCTTCATGAATACGGAAGAAATCGACGCGGCGCTCACCGCCTTGCGCGCCCGCATCCGGTTGCTGGACGAATCGATAGAAGCCGCCGCAGCGGAAGGCCGTATCCCCTGGGAACTCATCGTGGAAAAAAACGACTTGCGGGCAGATATGCAACGCTGCATCGCCGAAGTGTGCGAAACAGGTACCCGCCTGGATGGAACTGCATTCCAGTGAATGCAGCCTCCAATGGCGACTCCCGGCCGCTATTCTTCCTCACCCTCCAGCCCGAGCCATTCCCGGGCTTCCTCCATCGTAAGGAATACGCGAATCTCGCGTATGCGGCTGCGCAAGGTATACGCCAGCAACCGGGCAATCAGAAAATCGACCTCCCGGTGCACCACGAGCGCCGCGCGTCCCGGCCCCAGCTTACGGCGGATTTTTTTGACTGTCCGGGTGATTCTGTCGAGCGAAGGCAGATCGACCGTGAGCGATTGGATACACCGCCCATCCCACAACTCGGAGTACCCCGATTGCCAGACCGGGTCGGCTACCAGGGAGGATACGACTTCGACCAGATCGGCGCCTACGACCACCCCTTCGACGATAATCAGCGCCAGCTTCCGACGAGCGTCGATATGATAGGAGCAAGGCATAACGAACAAACCACGTGCTGTACAAAACCAATATAAGTATTTATTTGTCAACTATTCGGCGTAAACACGCGGCCGGGACTGCTTAACCTTTGCCCGGTCCGTTCGATACTGGACGGTAGGGTATATCGCTCACACAACACGGGAAAAGATGTCGGCCACCCTTTCTGAAACCAGACTGGCAGCCATGCGGGCGCATGCCCGGGAAATGTGCAACGGGACGACGCCCGAAGGGAAGCTCGACGTGCCGTTCGTGAAAGCCGTCAACCACGGTAGTGCAGGCTCGCCCTATGTGGCCCATGCCGTAATGGTATCCGGCGACCAGACGCTTTGCATCGTCCCTCCGGATGACAAAGCAAAAAGGCAGGATAATTCCGAAGGTACCGCCCGGGCCATTGCGGCGGCGGGAAAAGATCTGTTCGATGCGCTCGCCGAAATCGAGCGCCTGCGGGATGAAAACGAGCATTTACAGCGCTACTGGAACGAAACCTTGCTTGCCCTTCAGAGCCAGATCCAGTTGGCGGGCGCCCTCGTAACCGAGCATGAAGTACTGATGGGCAAATACACCGAGCCGCTCAAGAAACTGATGCAGGGAGCCCAGACCCTGTTTAGTCCGCCAACGGCGGCCGGACGCCCATAGCCCGCAGATTCTTTGCGGCGCCGCGCCGGCTCGGTCAGTCCGCCGATGCCAGCATGTGGCGCACCACGACGATGGTCAGCAGCGAAACGCCTACGAGAATGACGGAAAGGGTAATGGCTACCGTCAGG
>CBDUBS010000161.1:0-8452 GCA_965365445.1 uncultured bacterium
GTTCCAACCCGATCTTCACTCGCGGGCATCCTGACCGTCGGTTTCCGGGAAGCGGCCGGGGATGGTGGTGGACCAGAAGACGAGGAATTGTCCGGTCGCTTCGTCGTAAAAAACCTCCGGAGCCCAGGTGTTGCGGGCCTCGGGCTCGTGCTCCATCACGCCGATGTAGCGCTGCTCCGACCAGTGGATGAGGTCGCGGGAGGAGGCGTATCCGAAACCTTTTTCGTTCCAGCTAACCGTCCACACCATGTGGAACGTTCCATCCGGCCCCCGCGCAATGGAGGGGTCGCGCATGAGCTTATCCTTCCCGGCGGCGGGCGCGAGCAGGGATCGCCCGCCGTTCAGGGCGGTCCAGCGGTACCCGTCGGTGCTGTGGGCCAGATGCAGGCCATCCTCGCCGTTGCCCGTGAAGTAGGAGAACAGGTAATGGGGCTGCTCGGCTGGTTTCAGGTGCGAGCACCCGGCGAGAAGCATCGCAAAGGCGATGAAGCGGCGCATGGGACCGGCGTTCAATTTCCCTCCGGTTTTTGCGCATCCCGGGACGGACTCAGCGGCAGGTTCCACGCATCCGGCGAGTCGGGACGGGCGGGATCGTATGGCGTCCAGTCATCCACAAGATAGGCAGCCATATCGAGATTTTGGTTCTTTACGGCCTGTAGCACCATTTTCGCCAGCTGGTACGCCCCGTAGGTGCTGTGGTGCGTGTCGTCGGCCAGCGGGGCATCCTGACCGGGAAATACGCCGGCCGGATGGTGGATGAATGCCTTTTTCGAGGTCTCCGGGCCGAGGGCTTCATAAAAGGCTTTACTCAGGGCGTTGAGGTCGATGAGCGGCACGTTCTCTTCCCGGGCCGTCCGACGCATGGCTTCCGGGTAGTCGCCGAGCGTGTTGACGATGCGGCCGTGTTCGTCGAAGCTGCGGCGGTGCATGGAGGTGACGAGCACCGGCCGGGCTCCCCGATCGCGAGCGGCGTCGATGAACCGTTTGAGGTATTCCTTATAGGTCGTAAACGGCTCGACGTGCGCGCCGCCCGGTTTCTGGTCGTTGTGGGCGAACTCGATGAACAGGTAGTCGCCGGGCCGGATGAGAGACAGGACTTTTTCGAGGCGGCGCTCACCGACGAAGGCTTTCAGCGTTTCGCCGGACTCGGCGTGGTTGGCTACCGCGATCCCCTGTTTGAAGAAACGGGGCGCCATCTGCCCCCAGGCCGCATAGGGCTCATTCTGCTGGTCGGTGACGGTAGAGTTGCCGGCAAGGAACACCGTGACGGCCTCCGGCGCGGGCCGGATTTCCAGGGCCGCTACTTTCGGGCGGCTGCCGGTGAACTCGAAGGTGAGCCGGCCGTCCCAGTGCGCCGCGCCGATCTCCCGGGGCTTCAGCCGCACCTCTCCCCCACCCTCGATCCGGCTGCTTCGGATGTTGACGGTAACCGTGCGCGTCTCGAACAGGCCAGGCCGGGTTGCCACGCCTTCGAGCATCAACCTACGCGATTCCGCTTTTACGGTCGTCTCGGAAGTTTCCTCCCGGTCGCCAAGCGTAAGGGTTACGTCGTAATTGCCTTCCGGCAGGTCGATGGTGAAAAAGAAAGGGCTGTCGGAGGTGATGAAGTCGGACCGGAGGGCGTCGGGACCTCCGCGATCCACGCCCGCCGGCTCCGCTGAGCCGATGAAGCCGTAGCCCCGTTCCGGCGTGTAGCGCATAGCCGGCAGGACCGGTTCGTATCCTGCCTCCACAGGGCCGACGCCGAAATCGAACCGCCGAACCCCGGTCGGTTCGATCGCCGCCCGGCTCTCGGCGTTCGCAGGGGCCGCTCCGACGACGATGAACCGGCTTTCCGCCGGAGCGAGCGTGACGGGCAGAATGACGGACCCATCCGCCGTAATGTTGGGGAGGGTTTCGATGCGGCCGGTATCGGCGTTCCAGAGCGACACCGAGCCGGAGCCTTCCAGCGATATCAGGCGCGAAAACGTCCGGTCGGTTTCGTTAAACACGAAATAGAGATCCCCGTCGGTCAGGCGGCGGTGCGCGTAACTCAGCCCGGCGAAGGGTTCGTTCAGGGATAGAGCGGGCACGCCCTCCAGGCCGGCGACGAGCGCCCCGGCGGAGGGTTCGAGTCGCGCCCAGTCCATCGGCGGAGCGGGACGGGCATTCCGAAAGGTACGTTCTTTTACGAATTCGGGATACCGGCCCGCAAAAAGCACTTTACCCCCGGCATCGTGAAACGTCCGAAGGCGCTCCAGCACCGCTTCGGACAGTACGGAAGCCGCCGGTATGATGACCGTGCGGTATGCATTTCCGCTCCGGTTGATGAGCGTGCTTCCCGAGAGCATGAGCGATTCGGCGAGGGCGTAATCGTCGATGAAATCGAATTCGCGCCGGTCATCGAGGAGCGCCCGGGCTACGGCCCACACCGAATCGTTGGCGGATTCGTCGCCGAGCCACAGGCTCGGCGTGGGGAAATACACGGCGACATCGGCCATAGGCCGCCCCTGAGCGAGCAGGTAGGAGGAGCGGTGCGTGTACGCGGCAAGGTCCGGTGTGGCCGCAGCAGTGAGGTATCCGGAGGGGCGGCCCCGTTTCCCGGCCGATGAAGGGTAAAACATCAGCTCGAAAAAGTTAATACCTCGGGCCAGCTGGTAGTTGATCCCCCAGCGGGCCGTATCCACGTCCGGGCGGGGGTCGTACGCGGCGAAGCTTTCGCTGAACGCCCGGGGCCGCCCGGCCAGGTGCGCCGCCGAGGGAGCCAGCTTCACGAAATTCGCTTCGGCGCCCGGCCATACCTGGTTCCAGATGGCATCGACGCCGGGGATATGCACATTACGCAGGGGGCGGAAAAAGTCGCCCTCGCCCCGAACGAGGTGCATCATGCGGTGCTCGTTGTTGAGATGCACCAGGTACTCCAGACCGTTCCGCCCGGCCCACTCGGATTGAAGATCGAAAAAGGAAGAGCCAAACAGGTCGGACCAGACTTCCCAGTAGTCCGCCCGGATGCGGTGCTGCTCCGGAGTCAGGCGTGGGGCGAAGAAAGAGGCCAGAAAGAGTCGCACGTCGTACCCTTTGCGCTGCTCGAACACCTCGGGGAGTGAGGGGGTCCAGGGCGTGCGGGCGAAATCCGGCTCGTCGCCCCGGAAGCCGAGGACGGTTCGGCCGAAATCGCCGCCGATGGCTTTTTTGTATTCCTCATGGGTCCAGGCGATGAACTGCCGGACGGCGTCCGGGTTCAGGTAGTCCATGAGGGCGTTGGTGGTATCCTTTCCGCCCGAGGGGTTGTTGACCGCGCGGGTCTGGGAGGTGCGGAACTGGTGCTCGACAACGAGTATTTCCCAGCGCCCGGGCGGGGCGGTCCAGTGGATGCGTCCGTTCCGGACCGGGATGGAAACGGCCGCGCTGTCCGACAGGTTGACGGCGGCGGCGCTGAGGGCCGCGGGGCGGACGGGGCGATCCACTTTCTCCCCCCCTTCCACGACGAATCGGTCGGCTACTACGAGCGCCCGCATACGCAGATCCGGGCGCTCGGCGGAGAACCTGCCGCCCGCAAAACCGCTCGGGTATTTCCCTTCGTCGATAATCCAGACGCGCATACCCCGTTGCGCCGCTTCCTCTACCGCCGTTTTGACGAGGGCGAACCAGCCGGGCGAGAGGTACGGAGCGGCCATACCGTACCCGGCCTCGATGGTGACCGCCCGAAACCCGTGACGGTACAGGTCGTCCAGGTCCTGCCGGATGGTTTCCGTGGAAACAGGCCCATCCCACCCCCAGGTGACGGTAGGCGCGTATTCGGGCGGCGGGTCGCTCCAAAGAGCCGCGGCTTCGTCCACCGTAGGCATCTGAAGCATCTGCCACGGCTTCTGGGCATGCGCTTCGAGGGCGCCGCCGATCAGGAGGCAGCATACGGTGCATAAGAAGCGTGGGTGCATGGCGAATGGGTATGGGATAATCACGGATGGAGCACGACAACCCGGTGGGGTATCATGCGGCCCGAGCCGGTATGCCGCACCGTAACGACGTACATACCCGCCGCCCGATCGGAAAAATCCAGCCGGAAATCGTAGCGACCGGGAGCCCCCGCATTCAGCGTTTCATTCCATAGGGCTCGCCCGAGCAGGTCGTATACGGCTACATCATACGCTCCGGGCGCGGGAAGCGTGAGAACAAAGGCGGCCCGGTCGGATACGGGATGGGGCGCAATCCGCTCGACGGCAAACCGATCCGGAGGAAGCGACGTTTCCGCCGCCGACGCTACCGGCATATCGGGGCCGAAATAAAAGCCCGGCTGCGTAGCCTGCATATACCCTACGGTCTGTGCGGCCACGCTGAGGCGGTAAGCCCGGTCCTGCATGAACGCGGGGAACCGCCTGTCGCTCGGGATGGTGGTGGTATAGATTCGCAGCTCGTTGTTGCCGGAGACGAACCAGACTTCTTCGCGCCAGTCGCCCAGGATGTCGCCGTAGCCCATAGGGGCGTTCCGGGAGCCGTAGCCGCCCTGCGCCGTGAGCAGCCGGGTAAGGGAGCCGCGCTCCCAGTCCCACTTGTCGATCCGGTTCTGGTCGAGCAGCTCGCGGAGGAGGTCGGCGTCCCACCAGAGGGCCATATTGACGCTCGAAAGCCGGGTCCCGATGGACCGGCCCTGCGCGTCGTACAGGTCGCCCCGGGAGCCCCACATTTCGAGTCCGGGATACCGGGGGTCGATGTCGGCGGCCAGGCCGCGGCCTACGTCCCCCCAGCCGTCATCGCCCCGGCCCCAGATGAGGGCGCCGGTAGCCGCGTCCCGAAGGTTGACCGGGTGCTCGTAATCCTCCGGGTCCTCCTGTACGTACCAGATTTCCAGTCCCGGATGGGCTGGGTCGATGTCGGTCAGGTGGAGGCGGTCGCCGTGCCCTTCACCGGTATTCCAGAGCGTAGCGCCGTCGTCGTCCAGGGCGATGGAGCCGTGGACGAGCTCGTCCCGGTCGTCCCCGTCGATGTCGGCGACGCGGAAATTCTGGAACCCTCCGCCGCCGGAGGGGTGCAGCCACTCCCAGCGTTCAACGAGCCCGCCGTTCCGAAAATCGAGCGCCCGGACGGCCATGCGGTCGTAGAGGCCCCGCATGAGGAGGAGGCTCGGACGCACCCCGTCCAGGTAGGCCACGGCGATCATGTTTCGGTTGACGCGGTTGCCGTAGGCGTCGCCCCAATCCGAAACGCGGCCCCGGGGTATCCAGAGTTGGCGGTCAAGTACGGCGCCGGTGAGGCCGTCCAGCACCGTAACGTACTCCGGTCCGCTCAGTATGCGGCCGTTGGCGTCCCGGTAGTCGGTAATATTGTCGCCGTCGAGATCGGCGTCGGTTTCGGCGGTTTTCAGGGTTACTTCGGCCCGGCCGTCGCCGTCGAGGTCGTAGACGACGAGAGGCGAATACCAGATACCCGGACGGATGTTGGGCCCCAGATCGTAGCGCCAGAGGAACGTTCCGTCCCGCAGGTAGGCTTCGATTTTGTACGAATCCGTACCCGTACCGTTCTGCGAAGGGTCGATGTCCTGAGCGCCGCGCTTCACCACGAAGTCGAACTCGCCGTCTCCGTCGAGGTCGCCCGTGCCGACGAGCATCGCCCCTACCGGCAGGTCGTCGCGGAGCCCGATGGAAAGGTACCCGTTCCGGGCAACGGAAGCCGTCGGACTCGCCTCTCCTTCAACCCCTTCTATCACCGGGCGGACGGAATACCGCACCGGCCCGCTGAGGTCTATCCCCCGGTCGATCAGGTTGGTGGACTCGCGCAGAGGCGCTTCAGTGATACGCACCGGAGCGGCCCCTTCGCCGGTGCGGTATACGTGAAACGCTATGTTTTCCGGATCGGAGAGGAGCAGCCGCCAGCCCACGTACACGTCGCCGTTGCCCTGCGATACCGCGACGACCCCGCGCCCGAGAGGTTCCGGTAGAGGCTGCGCTTCGGAAGGCCGGGCGATTACAAGCAGGAGGGCGCAACCCACGAGCCGGTATCCACGCTTGAATAAGAACGAGGGCATACACCTACCTCTCCGAAGCCGTGGGCGGAGCGCCCGCCCCGAGGAAAAACCCGGTCATCGGGGGATGATCATACCCCATCGCCTTGATGGTCACGTCGTGGCGGTACAGGGGGTCCTGCATGAGCGTAACGCGCCGGTCCCGGGCCGGAATGGTGGTGGTGTAGACGCGCAACTCCCCGTCTACCGACGTCACGATCTCCTCACGCCAGTCGCCCCAGAGGTCGGCCCAGATGAGCACCTGACCTTCGATGTCGTCCGCAAGGACCGGCCCTTTCCACTTCGAGATGCCGTTGCGGGCATGTATTTCCCGAAGGGGGTCGGCGTCCCACCAGACGAGTCCGTACTGCGGTGGAACCTCGCCCTCGATTTTTTCGCCTTTCGCGGTGAAGAAAAAGCGGTCGCCCCAGACTTCCATGCCGGGATAGGCCGGGTCGATGTCGCCCGCCATAGCCCCGCGGATCTGGTTGTCCTCGATCTCCTCACGCGTCCCGAAAATGAGGTCCCCGGTTTTCGCGTCCCACAGGCTGACGCCGTTCTGCGGGTGGGGATCTTCGTAGGAGTACCAGACTTCCAGGCCCGGCCTCTCCGGATCGACGTCGGTGAGGTAGAAGCGGTCGCCGTGGCCGAGCCCGGTGCTCCACATCGTCCGGCCGTCGTGGTCGACGGCGATGGAGCCGTACAGGATTTCGTCCTTGCCGTCGCCGTCGATATCGCCGACGTGGATGCTGTGCTGGCCCTGCCCCTGATACTTCCATCCCGCCTGTTCGTTGGTCCAGCTCCAGGCTTTGCGCAGGCTGTCCCCTTCGAGCAGCCAGGCGTCCATCTTCATGAGGCCGTAGATGCCGCGCAGGACGAGGATGGCCGGGGTTTTACCGTCCAGGTAGGCCGCGCCCATCATGTTCCGGTTCATCCGGTTGTTGGTGTAGTCTCCCCAGTCCTCGGAGCGGCCCCGGGGTATCCAACCGGTGCGAGCGATTTCCTTCCCGGTCTTGCCGTCCCACACGGAGAGGTATTCGGGGCCGGTATTTACGCGGCCCTTCTCGTCGCGGGGATCTCCCTCCCCCGTCTTGATGGCTACGTCGGCGATGCCGTCGCCGTTGAAGTCCCGAACGACCATCGGCGAGTACCACGTACCCAGCTCGATGGACCAGCCGAGATCATTCCGCCACAGGAATCGGCCGTCGTTCAGGTACCCCTCGACCTTGAACGTAGTAGAACTGGGACGGTCGAAGCTCGGGTCCATTTCACCCTGGGGCCGCTTTACGACGAAATCGTACTCGCCGTCGCCGTCGAGGTCGCCGATGCCGACCTTGTGAACGCCCTTACCCGGTACGTCCTCCCGCAGCGGGATGGATCGGTAGGAGCGCACCGGGGCTCCGGCAGGCACGACGACGCGGGGAGACGCCTCCCCTTCCCGCCCTCCGGCAACGGGGCGCACCCAGTACGATTTATCCTGCCCGGCGGGAGCCGCCGCGTCCACAAAATCGGTGGTCCGGGTGATCGGTTCGGCGTTTAGCTGCACGGCAGAGCCGCCTGCCGCCGAACGGTAGATGTTGAAGGCCACGTTTTCGGGATCGGATCGGAGCAGCCGCCAGCCCAGATATACGGTTCCGCTCCCGGTCGGGACGGCCACGAGGCCCCGGCCCAGCTTTTCCTCGACCCGCTCCTCGGCCCAGCCCAGCCTGGCCTCGGGGTTGTAGAGTGGATTGAGGGTATAGTGGGAGAAGTTCGGCGGGATGGAGGTGCGGCGCTGAGGCGGCGTATCCTGCGCCGATGCAGGCACACTGAGCAACACGGCGAGGAAAAGCAGGCAGATGGTTTTCATATTGTTTTCAATGCGGTAGGCAAGGGCTACCAAACTTTTTCCTCGATGCGTTCGAGGAGCGTATCCGGAAGCGGAGCGCTGTTACGAACGTGCAGGTTTTCCACGTCCCGGAGGACGAACCGGTCGGCTCCCGGCTCGATGTCGGCCCGAAAACCCGTGAGATAGACGTTCCGGACATCGTGAAGAAAAACGGCCGGACGGGTATCCGCCGTCTCGAAGCCGATACGAACGTTGTCGAACGTAATGCCCTCGGCGTGGCGGACGAAGAACCCGTAGGCCGGAATCAGGCCGAACATGCTCGGTTCCGGGTAGTCGCGCTCGCGCTCGGGCGTTTCGTAAGGCGGGCGCGGCTCGGGCCCTTCGCGGAAGAAGAAGGTGTTTACCATGTCGGCGGGCTGCCGGGCGACATGATCCGGCGAGAGGCCGCCCCGGTACACGATGCGAATATCACTGAGCGTAACGTCCTCGACCGGATGGCCGGGAATGCCGCTGATGATGGAAGCGTAGCGCGGATCGACGTCGTAGCGATCGCCATATTGGCTGCAGCCGCCGAGCGCCGTCGCCGCCGCGGCGAGGCCGAGGAGCAGGGCACGCATGGAACTCAGTCTCCTGGTCGCCCCCGATTC
>CBDUBS010000162.1:0-8422 GCA_965365445.1 uncultured bacterium
CGACGATAACGCAGCAGCTCGTCAAAAACCTGTTCATGACGACGCACAGCTCGTTCATTCGCAAGGGCCTGGAGTTGCCGCTCGCCTACATGGCCGAACTCATCCTCTCGAAAGAGCGCATCCTAACCCTCTACCTCAACGTGATCGAGTGGGGCCGGGGGGTATACGGAGCGGAAGCAGGCGCCCGGTATTACTACGATAAGGCGGCTTCCAAACTGAGCCGAAGTCAGGCGGCCTCTATGGCGGCCGTCATCCCGAGCCCTCGCCGCCGCGTGCCGCAGCGGATGGGGGGGTACTCGCGCGAGATTCAGCGCCGGATGAGCCGGTTGGGGTATTAGGCAGGAGGCTGCCGCGCTGCGTCGCATTCATGCGTACTGCATGAATCTGTCGGCAGCCGTGTGGTATTTTGCACGGTCCGGCTTCTCCCTTCGAATCCTGCCGAAATGATCGATCTGCGCAGCGACACCGTCACTAAACCGAGCCCGGGGATGCGCCGGGCCATGGCCGAAGCCGAAGTCGGCGACGACGTATTCGGCGAGGACCCCACCGTGCGCCGCCTGCAGGAGCGGGTAGCGGAGCTGCTCGGCAAGGAAGCGGCCCTGTTCACCCCTTCCGGGGTGATGAGCAACCAGCTGGCCCTGAAGGTGCAAACGCGCCCCGGCGACGAGGTGATCCTCGACCGGAGCTATCACCTGTTCAATTACGAATCGGGAGCGGCCGGCCTGCTCTCGGGGGTGCAACTGCACGTACTCGACGGGCCGCGCGGCCTGCTCGACGGAGAGATGATCCGGAAGGCCGTCCGCCCGGATTATTACTGGGAGCCGCGCACCCGCCTGGTCGCGCTGGAGAATACCGTCAACAAAACCGGCGGGGTTGTCTACCCCCTGGAAAACATCCGGTCGGTAGCCCGGGCGGCGCAGGAGCATGGCCTCGCCCTGCATCTGGACGGCGCCCGGCTCTGGAACGCTTCGGCGGCCACCGGCATTGCCGAACGCGTGTACGCCGAGCCGTTCGACACGGTATGCGTGAGCCTGTCCAAGGGACTCGGAGCCCCCGTCGGCTCGGTGCTTGCAGGTGCGGCCGACCTCATCAGGGAAGCGCATCGGTACCGGAAGCTGTTCGGGGGCGGTATGCGGCAGGTTGGCATCCTGGCGGCGGCGGGCCTGTACGCGCTCGAACATCATCGGCCCGAGCTTCCGCTCGACCACGAAATGGCCCGGAGACTGGCCCATGCGCTGGCCGAAAACCCCCTGTGCCGCCTCGACCCCGGCTCCGTGGAAACCAACATCGTCATGTTCGACGTGGCAACCGGGGATGCCGGACCGGTGCTGGATCGGCTCCGGGAAGCCGGGGTGCTGATGAGCCGGTTCGGCCCCGCTACGATTCGGGCCACCACCCACCGGGATATTACCATGGAGGACATCGATACGGCGTCGGCCGTCGTCCGGCGATTGGCCTGATCCCGGCCGGTTGCGCAACCCGGCGGCATAAGCTACCTTTCCTGCGCGTTTTCCAACCGACTCACCCCACCCATCTCAGGAGACTACCCGGTGGAATCGACCGTATCATCGAAAGGCATCATCCGGCGGGGGCCTTACCCCGAGTTTACCCCGACCGCGCTGCTGCTCGGTTACGGATTGGGCATTCTCATTACCATCAGCATCGGGTACGCGAGCCTGATCCTCGGGTTTTCCATCGAAGGCTCGGAGCTGGCGGCTATTCTGGGGTTCGGCATCCTGCGCGGCCTGATGGGGCGCAACTCCATCATCGAGAATAACATCAACCAGACGGTGGCGAGCGCCGTCAACGGGGCATCCGCGGGGATGATGTTTACCGTACCGGCGCTGTTCATCCTCGAGTACACCGATTTCAGCGCCACGCTGCTGGTTTTTGCCTGTATAGCAGGCGGAGTGCTCGGCATTGCGTTCATCATCCCCCTGCGGAAACAGATGATCGAGTTCGAGCGGCTGACCTACCCGGGCGGGGTGGCCGTCGCCACAATCCTTCGCTCCCCCGGCGCGGGCATCCGAAAGGCCGTACTGCTCGTATCGGGCGCTGCCGCCAGTGGGGTCGTCCATTTCCTGACGCAATACACCCACACCGAAAACTGGGCGCTCGGGGCGCAGATCGGTATGCCGGACTATATGAACGGCGTCTGGTACCTCTCGCTGCTCACGGTGGGCGTGGCGTTCATCGCCGGAAAGGGCGGGTTTTTCTTCATCATCGGAGGGTACGTTTCGTACTGGGTTCTGGCCCCGATCCTGGCCGCCATGGGCGAACTGCCGACGCCTGCCGCCCTGACCGCCGCCGGGGTGGACATGCCGGATTACCTCCGGATCAGCCTTTTCCGTCCGGTAGGCATCGGAATGCTCATCGGGGGCGCGCTTTCCGGGATCGTGCTGGCCCTGCCGCTCATCGTGAGCGCCATCCGAAGCATGCAGCGGGCCTCGCGGATCAAGTCGGAAATGTCGAAGGATGAAATGCCCATCCGGTTGCTGTACTTCGCCGTGGCCGGAGCGGCTGTGTTGCTCACGATCATCGCCATCCTGTCGGTGCAGGAAATGGGGGTGTTTCGCGGGATCGTCATGGCCGTGCTCGGTACGTTATGGATCTGGGTGGCGGGCGTTATTCTTTCCGAAACCATCGGACGAACGAACTGGTCGCCGCTGAGCGGCATGACGCTGATCGCCGTAACGATCCTTATCATCATTTCGAGCGGCCTCGGCGACCGGGCGGCCGTCATCTCATCCGTCATCGTCGGGGCGGCTGCCTGCGTGGCTATGGCGCAGGCTACCGACCTGATGCTGGACCTCAAGACCGGATTCCTGGTGGGAGCCACCCCCCGGTTGCAGCAGGCGGGCCAGTTCGCCGCGACGTGGCTCGGCCCGATCATCGTAATCATCCTCATTTTCATCCTGCACGGTGCGTACGGCATGGGCAGCGAGCGGCTCCCGGCGCCGCAGGGGCAGGCGCTCGCCAGCATGATCTCAGGCATCCTCGGCGGCGACGTGCCGGTCCAGAAATACCTGGCCGGAGCCGGACTGGGCGCGCTTCTCAGCGCCAGCGGCGTCGGCGGGCTGGGCATCCTGGTCGGGCTGGGGTTTTACCTGCCGTTCAACATCGTGCTGACGTACAGCATCGGGACGCTCCTCCGGCTGCTTTCCGACTGGAAAATGGGACACCGCTTCTCCGAACAGGTGGGCGTGCCGGTAGCGGCCGGACTCATCGTCGGCGAGGCGCTCGTCGGAGTCGGGTTCGCGCTGTATTACGTCATCGCGGGCGGCCTGGGTTGATCCTTATCGGTCAAATCGGTAATCACGTGTGAAAACAATCGGATACATCCTCATCATCGCCGGCTTTCTGATCGGCTCGCTCGTCACCGTGATGGACGAAACCGAAGTGCTGTGGCCGTACTATCTGGTCGGCCTGGCGGCGGGCATAGCCGGGGTGGCGGCGGTGCGGGTCGCCCTGCACCGCGAAACCCGCGAGGAGGGAAAGCTCACCCATACGCTCCAGCAGGTGGAATCGAGCCTGGACCGGATTGTGGAGGCTGCCCGACGCCTGAACGACCGGCGGGGGGCCCTCGATCCGTACGATGTTAAGGATTTGATCGACGGCGACCTGCGCGAGGACATCGCGACGTTCGTGGACGGTCGGGAAAGCATCGCGCACGTATACGGACTGCAACACTTCGCCAACGTGATGAGCCACTTCTCCTCGGGAGAGCGGTACATCAACCGGGTCTGGTCGGCCTCGGCGGACGGCTACATCGACGAGGTCCGGATGCACCTGCCCAACGCGGCGGCGCAGTTCACCGAGGCCCGTGACCATCTGGCGGAAGTCAGGAAGCAGGCGAGCGTCTGAACCCGGCCTGTCAACCCTCCCGCTTTACCCGGACGCGCAGGGGCGGTATGCCGGATATGGTTGCCTCCAGCCGGTCGCCGTCGTGCACGGGCCCGACGCCCTCCGGCGTACCGGTAAAAATCAGATCGCCCGGCAGCAGGGTGAAGATGCGCGAGGCGTAGGCAATGAGCTTCGCCACTGTGTGGATCATACGGCTCGTATGGCCGTGCTGGCGCACTTCATCGTTGATGACGAGCTTGATTTCCAGATCCTGCGGGTCGCGAATCTTTCGGGCCTCTACGAGCGGCCCGAGCGGAGCAAACGTATCGAACCCCTTGGCGACGCTCCAGGGGTGGCCCTTGGACTTGGCCCGGGCCTGAAGGTCGCGGGCCGTCATGTCCAGCCCTACCGCGTAGGCGTCCACATGGTCGAGCGCGTCGGCCTCCGGAATGTTCTTGCCGCCGCGCCCGAGCACAACCACCAGCTCCACCTCGTGGTGCACATCCTCCGACATGGCCGGCAGGACGATACGTCCCCCATGCCCGACAAGCGCCGTTGAAGGTTTCAGGAAAATCATCGGCTCTTCCGGAGCCTCGGCGCCCATTTCTGCGGCGTGCGCCGCGTAATTACGTCCGATACAGATCAGTTTGCCGGGAACGACGGTTACGCCGCTCGAAGGTAGGGTTAACTCCATGAGGAACGATTAATCAGGACTTGAATGAAAGCGAAAGAATTGTTATACTGGCAAGCTATGCCTCGTTACACTCTCGCGTCGGTAGCCAGCCCGGCGCACCAAAGAAGAGACCATCATGTACGCCATCGCTGAAATTGCAGGAAAGCAATTTAAGTTACAGGAGAACCAGAAAGTATATATCCCCCTTATGAAAGCCGAGGTAGACGACACGGTTACGTTCGACCGCGTTCTTCTCGTCTCCGGCGACGATGCCATCCAGGTGGGTATGCCCACGGTGGAAGGGGCTTCGGTAACCGCCAGGGTGCTCGGCCACGTAAAAGGGGATAAGGTGCTCGTGTTCAAGAAGAAGCGCCGCAAGCGGTACAAAGTCAAAAACGGACATCGCCAGCGGTACACGCAGATTCAGGTCAGCGCCCTGAATATTGGCTGATGAAGCCGCTCATCGTTCAGATCATCGGAAACCCGAAATACCGAGGGTATCATGGCCCATAAGAAAGGTGCAGGCTCAACCCGCAACGGCCGCGACTCCAACCCCAAGATGCTTGGCGTGAAGGTATACGGCGGCCAATTCATTCAGGCCGGCGGTATCATCGTGCGGCAGCGCGGCACGAAGTTCCACCCCGGCAACAACGTCGGGCGCGGCGGCGACGATACGTTGTTCGCTACGGCTCCGGGCATCGTCCAGTTCAACCAGGGCGTCCGGGCCCGGAAGTTCGTGCACGTCGTCCCGCTCGAAGCCTGAGCCGGACGCGAACGAGTTCGAAAAGGCTCCTGCGCCGATGCGCGGGAGCCTTTTTGTATTCCTCCTACATCCATCCGGCCTCCTCGCGCAAAGCGACGAACCGCTCCCGGTCCCGACGCATCAGGCGGACGGCTTCCTTCGCGCGCGCGGCCGGGCTCATGGCGGGCCCGGTTTCACCGGGGAAGGGGTACTCGAAGTGCATCGAGATCGGCGCCCTGACGCTGAGCCGGGCGAGTTGTTGAAGAAAGGCTTTGTAATCCACCATCCCCTCCCCTACCGGCACGTTGGCGGGTCGCCACCCCTGCCCTGTTTTTTCCCACAGGAAATCCTTGACGGCCAGAAGGTTTATGAGCGGCGCGATAAGCTCCAGATCCACCGGCCAGGACGTACCGCCCTCGACGGTAGCGTGGCGAATGTCGTATTGCACCCCGAGGTGCTCCGGGTTGAGGTCGCGCACGAGGTAATACAGGTCCCATATCGGCCCGCCGATCATTTTTCCGGCGTGGTTCTGATAGGCCCCGTGAATGCCGAACCGGCGGTTCATGGCGGCCAGAGCTGGCAAATGCTCCCGGTAGTAGTCGAGGCCGGCCAGAAGGCTCCGGCCTTCCAGGTACGGCAGCCAGGCCATACGGTAGTGGCGGATGTCCAGATCCGCGGCGGTTTTCAGAAGCCGTTCGGCCGACCCATCGGCCGAAGCGATGGCCGTAGCCATCATCGTCACGGCAATACCGGCCTTACGAGCGGCTTCGGCCGCACGAGGCAGGTCATCCTCTACCCGCTCCGGCAGGACGTGCCCCTCCGGGCGCACCGTCAGGTCGATACCGTCGAAACCCGCCTCCGCGGCAGTCTCGGCGAGGGCGTCGTATCCCAGATACTGAAGATGTTTGGAAAAAACCGATACTGAACCGGCCGGGGCTGATGGACTGGAAGCGGCGGAAGTCGTCCGGACGGCGCCCAACGCGCTCGCCGCCGTCACGGCCGTTACAAACTGCCGTCGATTCAGGGAGTGAGGAATCATGAGGGTGCAATGGAAGGTGACGGGTGGAAATCAATTTACGTCACGGAACCTTCCGATTCAGCTTCCTCGGAGGCCGGCAATTCGATCTCCCCCATCAGCAGGCTCCGCGGATCGACGTTGAACAGCGCCCGTAGCACATCGTACAGCTCGCGGTGCTGTACATACAGGGCGGCAGGCCGTTCGAAGAACACCTCCACGGCTACGGCGAACAACTCCGCTTCGTTGGTAGCGGCATAGCGCCTCAGCACCGAGCGCCCCAGACGAGCCCGGCTCATTTCGAGCCGAACGAGTTCCTGAATTTCGCTCAGCGAGTAGCCACCCGCGGCGTGGGTTATGAGCTGATCGAACTCGAGCACGTGCGCCAGTTCGTGAAGCACCACGTTCGAGCCGTCGCGGGCAACCGCCCACCCTTCGCGAACCGCCTTCTCGGAGAGGATGACCGGCCCCTGATGATGGGCCATGCCGTCGTATTCTCCATGGTCGCCCTCAAAGTAGTCCTCATCGAACCGATCGGGGTAGAAAAGGACCGAGCGGCCGGACGACACCTCCCACCGGGGCCGGCCCATAAGCAGTACCGCAATACCCGCCGCCACGGCCAGCCGGAGTTCGTCGGTGGCTTCCACAGAGCCGACCCCTTCGAATTGCCACTCTTTCATTACAAAAAGCACATCGCGCTCGAAGCGTCGGCGTGCCTCCGGGCCGAGCCTGCGGTACAGGAGGATGTTGGCCTCGATCCACCGCCGCCAGGAGGGCGGGAACGGTTTCCGTGCGCCGATCCACCGGCGGATCGGCTTCCGCAGGCCGACCGTAGCCAGCACGAGCGCCGGAACCAGACCAAGCCATCCCCCATACGGCCCTGTCCGCGCCCCGACTATACCAACACCCACACCCACGATGAGCGCCATGAGCACCCCGAAAAGGATGGAGCCGGTACGAACGATTTGCATGGGGCCGGAAGATGTTCGCGCGAGTACCTTCTGCAACGCCGTGGTCAGGCGCAGGTTTTCCGGCTGAAGATACGGGGCCGGGGTAAAAGCTGCCGGTGACTCCGGAAAAGGGTACCCTTCGTCCTATCCGAAACGGCCCTTCCCGGCGCCCATACGGTGTTCCGGATCTGTGGCAAAAGATTTGTTGAATGCCTCCCGATGCCTATCACAAACCTCGGTGTTTCGGCCATGCACCACGATACGACGTCGGTTTCGGCGCACGCCTTTGCCCTGATGCATTTCCACCTTCCGGAGCCGGTATTTCGGCCGGCGGAGACTCCGCACGAATCGCTCCGGCCTGCATGGACCGCTCTGGGCGAACGCAGAGGAAAGATAGCGGTGCGCCTGGCCCATGAAGCCCTCAAAACGCTGTCGGGAGAGGCTGTGGCGGCCTGTTTGTGTACAACGGCCGCCGGAGAGCTGATGAACGGCAGCCCGGAGAAGGCGCTGCGGGCCGCCGAAGAAGCGCGCCTTTTACTACCCGGCCACTGGATCACGATCCGGCTCCTGGAGAGCGCCCTCCGAAGGCTGGGGGCTTACGGCAAAGCTTACGACCTGCTTGCAGCCGCAACCGGCCCCTATCCTGCTTTCGCATGGGACGATCCGCTCTCTCCCTCGGATCACCGGCTCGGCATGGCGTCGCTTGCCCTGCGTACGGGAAACATCCGGGGAGCCGCCGATCATCTGATGGAAGCCTTCGCGGATCACATCGACCGGGTGCCTGAAGAATTGCTCACCGACTGGTTCCGCTTTTCGCTCAACCTGGATCGGCCGGAGGAATCCGCTCTAGCGGCGGAGCGCCTCATCCGGTCGCTGCCCCCCGAAGCGGCAGATCCCGTTATACAGGCCGTTCTACAGCGAGGATGGACGGAGCAAGCATACCGCCTGTACAGAACGGCCTTCTCCCGTCACCCCACCGATTCGTTGATACGCCGGCGCCTCGTGGGGCTGAGCATTCGCGTCGGACAGGTCGAGGACGCCCGATTGCTCCTCAAGCCGTACCCACTCGAAATTGCTGCCTGAGCATAAAAAGCAAACCCCTGCCGGGTTTTCTCCGACAGGGGTTTTTGTAATCGAACGCGTGCCGCACCTCAGCCCACATCCGGCACGAAGCGGAACCGCCTGGCCTCCAGTTCCAT
>CBDUBS010000163.1:0-8361 GCA_965365445.1 uncultured bacterium
CGATGACGAAAAATAGGAGGATCGACGCCACACCGATCCGCTGCGAGCCGAACACGCCGGTCAGCACGCCCAGCATCAGCGGGCCGAGGAATGCCGTGGCTTTCCCCGAGAAGGCATAGAAGCCGTAAAACTCGTTCTCCCGGTCGGGCGGGATGAAGCGGCCCATCAGGGACCGGCTGGCCGACTGGTTCGGCCCGGCCAGAATGCCGATGAGCATTCCGGCCGCCCAGAACCCGGTGCGGTCCGTAGCGGCCACCGCCAGCACGATGGCCGCCGAAAGACCGGCCAGACTGATCAGGATGGTGGTTTTCCCTCCGAACCGGTCGTCGAGGAAGCCGAAAGCAAATGCGCCCGCTCCGGCCGCCACATTCAGCGCGATACCGAATACGATGATGTCGGAAAAAGAGAAGCCGAACGTGCCGGCTGCATAGATACCCCCGAAAGCGAAGATCGTCACCAGGCCGTCGTTGTAAATGAGCCGGGCGAGCAACAACCGGAACACCTGCCGGTACCGGCGGATGTGCCCGATCGTATCCAGCGTGCGGCGGAACGAACTGCGGAGCAAGGTCCCCGGCAGGACTTCCCGCTCCCTGCGGCGCGCCCGGACCGTTAGAAACAGGGGCAGACTGAACACCGCCCACCACCCGGCCACGAGCAGATTCGTGGCCCGGATGTTCTCTCCCTCCGCTTTCGAGAAGCCGAACCAGGGCGTATCGGGGTATACGAGCGTCAGGAGCGCCACGGCCAGGCACAACAGGCCGCCGACGTACCCGGCGCTCCAGCCGTACCCGGAAATACGCCCGATTCGGTCGAGCGGCGCGATATCCGGCAGGAAGGCGTTGTAAAACACATCGGCCATCTCGAAGGCGATGTTGGCAACGACGAACACGGCCAGCGCCGCCCACACCTGCCCCGGCCCGATGAAGAACAACCCTACCGACCCGGCCATGCTCACCAGCGAAGCCAGGATGAGGAACCGTTTGCGGTACCCTCCCCGGTCCGCCAGGGCCCCGAGGAACGGCGATAGCAAGGCCACGAATACGGCGCTCACCGCGACGGCTCGGGACCACAGCTCCGTACCCCGGATTTCATCCGGAGCGATGCCCTGGGTGAAATACGTGGAGTAGATGAAGGTGACGACGAGCGTCGTGAACGCCGAGAACGCGAAGTCGTACAGCGACCACGCGGCCACGGCGGCCCGGTTGTACGTCACGGGGGCAATCAGGGACACCTTGGTGAAGTTCTGGTGGAAACGACGCTGCAAACTACCGCAGCCGGTCGCCGGAAAGCAACCGGGTGAGGCTGCGCCGAATGAATTCGCGAGGTTTACCGCCGCGAAAAGCGTAGCTTGCGACCGGAACCCCTTCCATCTGACGGATCGAATGATGCGACCTGTTCTCCTCGCCCTGGCGCTCGCACTCGGGGCTTGCACTTCGCCGGGCCGTCTTGCTTCGGAGCCCGACGCGGATACACCCGTTAGACTGGCTGCTGCGCCCTTCGCGCCCGGCGACGTCCACTTGCTGGACGGGCCTTTCCGGGACGCCCGCGACCGCAACGCCGCGTATCTGCTCGCGCTCGAACCCGACCGGCTGTTGCACGGTTTTCTGGTTGAAGCCGGCCTGAAGCCGAAAGCCCCGATGTATGGAGGCTGGGAATCCATGGGGGTGGCCGGGCACAGCCTGGGGCATTACCTGACGGCCCTTTCGCTGGCCTACGCCGAAAGCGGAGATGCGCGCTTCCGGGAGCGCATTCGCTACATCGTAGTCGAACTGGCCCGCGCACAGTCCACCGACGGCTACGTGGCGGCCATCCCCGGCGGCCGGGAGAAGCTCGAACGGCTGGCCCGGGGGGAGGTGGAAGCCAAACCCTTCGACCTGAACGGCCTCTGGGTGCCGTGGTATACCCAGCACAAGGTACTCGCCGGACTGATCGACGCCTACCGCCACGCCGGCTCCGAAGAAGCGCTCCGGGTGGCGCGACGCTTCGCCGACTGGACCGACCGGACTACCTCCTCCCTCTCGCCGGAGCAATGGCAGACGATGCTCGCCGCGGAGCACGGAGGCATGAACGAAGCCCTGGCCGACCTCTACCGCCTCACCGGCGACAAACGGTATCTCGACCTGAGCCGAAAGTTTTATCACCGGAACATCCTGAGCCCGCTCGTGCGGCGAATCCCCGACCTGGAGGGCAAGCACGCGAACACGCAAATTCCCAAGGTCATCGGGCTTGCCCGCCTCTACGAACTGCTCGGCGCGGACTCCCTCGAAACGGCCGCCCGGTTCTTCTGGGATCAGGTCGTCTCGGGGCACACGTATGCCATTGGAGGCAACACGCTGGTCGAGCATTTCGGGCCACCCGGCAAGCTCTCCGAACGGCTCGGGCCGGGTACGGCGGAATCGTGCAACACCTATAACATGCTGAAGCTCACCCGGGATCTGTTCACGCACTCCGCAGAGGAGCGGTACGCCGAATACTACGAGCGAGCCCTGTATAACCACATCCTGGCCTCGCAGGAGCCCGAGCGCGGCATGTTCACCTATTTCATGTCGATGGAGCCGGGGCACTTCAAGACCTATTCCACCCCGGATTCTTCCTTCTGGTGCTGCGTGGGCACCGGCATGGAAAACCACACCCGCTACGGCGAAGCCATCTACTTCAAGGCCGGCGACACCCTGCTCGTCAACCTGTTCATCCCTTCCACCGTTGCCTGGCGGGAAAAGGGTTTGACGGTCCGGCAGGAAACCCGCTTCCCCCAGTCCGGTGCGACCCGTTTCACGATCCGGACGGAGCGCTCCGTTCCTCTCACGCTCGGCATCCGCCGCCCCCGGTGGGCGGAAGGCCCGTTAAGCATACGGGTGAACGGCGAGCCCGTGCCGGTAACCGGCCGGCCCGGCGCGTACCTAACCGTGCATCGCTCCTGGAAATCCGGCGACGTTCTGGAAGTCGACTTTCCGATGCAACTCCGCACCGAGGCCATGCCCGACAACCCCCGACGCATAGCCATCCTGTACGGTCCCATCGTGCTGGCCGGAGCGCTGGGCGCGAAGGGGCTGCCGACAGGGGGCGCGTACACCTCCGAGCCCCGGCAATTCTTCAAGTGGCCGCCCATTGCGCCGCCGAAACTGGCCGCCCGGCCGGAACGGGTAGCCGAATGGGTGCGGCCGGTGGAGGGCGAGCCGCTCACGTTTCGCACGGTCGGCGTGGGCCGCCCCGACGACGTAACCCTCGTGCCGTTCTACCGCATACATCATCAACGGTATACCGTCTACTGGGACCTCGTGGATTGACGCCTGCCGCCTCCCGGCGGTGTAACGATCCGGGTAGATACCCTCGTTATCGCGGATCTTTCCCCCGTCGTTCGTTTCAAACTAATGGCCGAATCTGCAAGGACTTCGGCCTTCACACGAGTAAAACGAACAAAGGAGGAAACGAACATGGCAGACATCCCCGTCGAACGCAAAGGAGGTATGGGGTGGCTCTGGTGGGTGCTCGGCCTGCTGGCGCTGGTACTGGTCATCTGGATCGTGGTAGCCGCCGCCGATGACGACGACGACGTAGCCGAAGTGGTGGACACCGACGTGGTGGCCGTCGAGCCGATGGCAACAGGAGCGGAAGCCTCCCTGAGCGACATCATGGCTAACCCCGCGATGTACATCGGTCAGCCGTTTCCGACAGCCGAAGTGGGCGTCAGCGACAACATGACCGACCGCGGATTCTGGATCGAGGAGGGAGGACAGCGCCTGTTCGCCGTGCTGATCGACGAACCCCTGGAGGTTCCGATCGACATCAATCCGGGTCAGCGCCTGCGGATCAGCGGCGGCACCCTGCGCGCTCCTTCCTACCTGTCCGAGATGCCGGGTAAGTCCATCGACCAGGACACCCGAAACATCGTAGATGGGCTGACCGCATTTCTGGCCGTGGATGAAAGCAACATCGAAATCCTGAGCCGGTGACCGCAAACGAAACAGAGGAAAGACTCATGGCTTACGTAGAACTCAGCAAGACCGACGATTACGAACTTACACACGAAGATCAGGACGTGCGGGGGTGGGAAGTGCGCGACGCGGCCGGCAAGCCGATCGGGCGCGTGGATGATATGATTATCGACACCGAGATGGAGCGCGTGGACCGGATCCGTCTCGACAACGGGACCACGGTGCTCGCGAAGGACATCTTCATCGGAGAAAACACCGTGTATCTGGATGAGGTAGTGGGCAATACCGACGTCCGCCCCGTCATGAAGGTACACGACGATTACGGCCGCGTTCGCCGGGTGCGCGTTTTGTAGCCGTTACCCGGCCCGTGCGAAGGCCATCACATCGCGGAGCGGCATCTCATCGATCGAGGCGCCCTCCCGAGCGGCATACAAGCGGCGCCAGGGGCTCCAGCGTATTCGTTCTTCGAGGCAGGTTTTCCACCGGCCGCCCTGGTGCAGCCGGAGGGCCACATCCGCCCCGTTATGGAGCCGAATTACGGCATCGGCAGCCCCTGCCGCCGACATCCGCTCCCACCGTACGTCCGTTATCCGGTCCAGGAAGATTACCTGACGGTACGATCCACGGGCGTTCCACCCGGTAAGCTCTATCCGGTCCGGGTAGAGCCTGGCCCGCCCGAACCACAGCGCCCCCCCGGACATCTGCAATCCGGTGCTCAGCAGCACGATTTTATGAGGATAGAACATCCGCTCCATGACGCATCTCGCTCCTGTCGTATCCGTTAGCCGATAAGTCCCACCGGGCAACCGCTTCTCCTGTTTACTACATACGAAAAAAAGCAAAAGGTTTGCCGCCCTCTTCGGAGTCCGATTTTCCGGGGTTTACCTGCGGCCGACGTCCGGATTCGGAAACACAGGGTGTCCACGGAAACAGCCGCTCGGGGTTTCAGGGCCGTATACGAGCGCCCTACCGGATCGTTACAGTAGATCGGGAGCAAAACAGGATGCGCCCCGGCGCACCGAAAGGCGTATGTGCGCCGCCTGAAACGCAATCTCCCGGAGGCGGGCTTATTTCGTCGTTCCCGACAGAAATGCCTCGACGGCCTCCATGAGCGCCGCGTTGTTTTCCCACTGAGGCAGCAGACCCGTTTCGAGCGTCACGGTATCCACGTGAAGCGGGTTGATGCCTTTCAGTTCGGTGGCCCGGTCGAAGTCCTGCACGGTGTCCGTACCGGGTTTCGGCAGCACGATCAGCGTAGGGGTGGCGAGATGCGTGTAGGTTCGCCAGGCGTAATCTTTCATGAACAGGGCCCCTTCCACGAACAGAGCCGGAGCGTGGTGCGCTCCGCGAATATGGGACGTCAGGAACGCGTAATTGACCAGTTCGTGGGGTGGAGGAGCCTCCGGGCTGAAGATCTCTTCCTCATAGAAGTGCCGCAGCGACTCCCGCTGCGTGAGCCTGGAATAAAACACCTCGAAGGCGCCCGTATTACGGGCCATCCCTACGAGCGTTTTCTGCAGCAGCGAACCTTCCGAACTGCGCCCGAGGGCCGTCGGGGTGATGAACACCAGTTTGCCGATCAGCATCGGAAAGGCGTTGGCGATGGTGGCGGCATACTCGCAGGCCAGCGACAGCGCAAGTACGTCGGCTGTTTCTTTAACGTGTTCACTCAAAAACCGCCGCAGTTGACGCTGGTAGAGACCCGGGCGGTAGCGCACCGGCGGCCGGTCCGAGAGGCCGAATCCGAACCAGTCCAGCGCGTAGATCGGCCGCTCGGTGGTGCGGGCGAAGCGCTCGAAAATGGGCTTCATCTCGAACGAAGACCCTGCCGCGTTGATGCTGTGCAGCAGTACGATCGGCGTGCCCTTACCCTCCCGCTTGTAATACCGGGCCTTGCCTTCCATGATCTCCATTTCATGGACCGGGTAGTCCAGGGCCGGGGCCAGCTGGGTCGGCAGCGGCAACCGGGTGCGTCGGGTTTTTTCAATGACGGCGCCCGTTATGAGCGCCCCGAGGGCAACGGAACCGGTGACGAGGGCCGTGGTTCGACCGAAGCCCGGCGAACCCGAATCGGAGGAACGGGTTTGGAATAAACGAGTGATTCGATCCGAAAGACGCATACGGAAGACGGGAGAGGTTGCGGTGCGTTCGAGAGGATGAAACGCCCTCCGCCGAATTGGATCCTGTTTTTGCGTGGAAATTGCCGTTTATGTATCATTCCTTCTCTGCGAGCGCATGCCCTCGTAGCTCAGAGGATAGAGCACCGGTTTCCTAAACCGGGGGTCGCAGGTTCGAATCCTGCCGGGGGTACGATTCGTTCTTTACACCATCAGCCTCGCAAGAACAATAAACCCCTGCACCTACAGTAAACGTAAGTGCGGGGGTTTTACTTTCCTCTCAACCCTACTCTCAACCCGGCAGCACCACCCCCCGGCCGTCCATAATCGCCTGGAGCGCCGCGTGGTTGGCAGCCGCCACTTGATCCGTAATCGCCGCTCCATAAAACCCGATATACCCCATATCCCCCTCAAAACCGCCGCCGTTAGCCGGCAGGCCGCCGATGGTTAGTTGTACGGCCCCCCTGCCGATAGCCGCCCACGCGGTTTTCGTCTCCGCCAACGCGCCGTTTTTATAAAGCCTGAAGGTCGCCACGCTCCCATTCCACGAATAGGCAATCTGGAGCGAGTGCCACGCATTCAGCGCAAAAACCGAATCGAATACGATCTCCTGCCCGCCCCACTGTCCTGAAAAAAACCTGATTTTCCCCGTGTCCGCATCATATTCTAGGCGGTAGCCCTCAACGCCCGCTTCATACTTGTCGAAAAGCTTGCCGTGCCATGTAGGCTTGAAAACCAGCACCCACGTAGCCGCCGTACCGGCATCGAGCGCGGGGGCGTCCGGCGCAAACAGCCATTCCCAGTTAGGCCATCCGGGGGTAAAGTGAAGGCCGTGCGCAGCCCACTCCGCGTAACCCGTCGCCTGCGGATCACCGGAGGCCAGCGTCAGGTCAAAACCCCCCGTACTGTCGGCAGCCACCAGGCCCACCCCGTCGTCCAGCTTCCACTCCGCTACCAGACCCGCCGGGTCCAGCCCCGGCTGCTGAACAGGCGTAAGAGCGATCGAAACGACGGTGCCCGCAGTGGCGGTGTCCCACTGCCCCACCAACGCCTCCGAAAACGTGAGCGTTTCTACCACTACCCCAGCCGCCGTCACATCCACCGTGCGCGTAGTCTGCTCCGGCATGACCCGGTAGTAGTCCGTGTCTCCCACACGATACCCTGAAACGACGAGGCCAGCCGTCAACGGTATGTCACCCGTCAGCAGCACCTCGCCCCCGGCGCGGATGCCCAGGTCGTAAAGCTCCTCCAGCACGGCTTCAAACGCCTCGCAGTCCGCCTGCCTGTTTTCAGGACTGGCATTGTGGAAAAACTGAAACAGATCGGCCCCATTCAGCGCCGCATGACGGATATTTTCCGCCCAGTAAGCCGATCCATAGAACGGAACGCTCTCCGTATCCCAACTCGGGTACCCGGCCCACGGAGCGATCTTCTCTACGCCGCTCCGCTTGATGGCCCGCATCTGCTTGGTGCTATGAATAACCGCCTTGTACGGCGACCCCTGCGGATAGCCGCCCCAGCCGTAGAGGATGGGAGCCGCCACGTCAAGGTAGCCCCTGTGAACCCGGTACTCGGCATACTCGGGATGGCCGTTCAGATCGAGCACAACATTGTCGGGCTTAGCCCCATGCCAGGCATAGTTCGATGCCATGAGGCCGGGCCACTCGGCCTTGAATAGGTCGATCACGTTCTCCATGAGCAGTTTCGTCATGCAGGAAACGTGGATCGCCATATACCGAACGCTCGCCGGGTTGCTCGCATCCGTAATGTCAGCCAGGCTATACGGAGCCATTAAACTGCTAATGCTTTCCGTCCCCCCGGCAAAAAGCAAATCGCCGTTGCGCGGGTCGTTTATGATCGCCTGCCGCCACGCCTCGTTGTACGGCTCATCGCTGAACTTCCAGTAACTGATTACCTGCGTCTCGATGTCGAGCGAAAGGAAGGTTAGCTCATCCAGTCCAGCGGCCTTGAGCGCATCGATGAATGCCTGAGTAGCGGAAGCAAAGCCCGCCGGAGCGTTCAGATAGAAAAAGGGCGTAGGATACGCCGACGCAGTGCCTCCGGGATCCTGCGCCTTGTCGAAGCTGTCCATCGGACCATTGAGCTTGTGGTCGATGGTGTGGCTCATGCCCGGTATGCCCAGGAACGTGAGCGCACGTCGCCCGGCCGGATAGGCGAGGAGTTGCGCTGCTATGTCCTGCGGATCGCTGTTCTGCGTGCAGTACACCATACTGTGCAGGCGCTCTTCGGCAGCGGCTTCGCTCGGCAGCCACGAGTAGGCCCGCAATACATTCGCCTCACTAAACCCC
>CBDUBS010000164.1:0-8333 GCA_965365445.1 uncultured bacterium
TTCCATAAAAATCCTGTGTAGCAACTCCTTCGAGCCGGTAAGCACCCCGGCCAGCCGCTTGCGCTGCAACTGGTCCAGGGCGCCCGCCACCTCGTCCTCAGTGTAGGATACCACAGGGTGACGGTTCGTTTTCTGGTTGCACGCCGTCGTGAGGGCGTTAAGGGTCAGGGGGTAGTATTCCGGTGTGGCGAGTTCTTTCTCGACGAGCGCGCCGAGCACGCGGATTTCAACGGCACTCAGGGTTTCAGGCACTTGGGTTATCCGACATTCCAACAGATCCAACGAACGAGGAGGCAGGCTCGCATCAGGCGCCGTTCTCCTCCATCAGGAATTGCAACGACTCTCCCGGTTGCACGTCTTGCGGCTCGCGCCCGAACCGGAATATACGGGCCGGTCGCTCGCCGGTCATGCGGATGGTTGGTCCGTCGACGTGCAGGGCGTTGCCTTCGGGAAGGCCGATCACCCAGGTTGTGCGGTTTACCTGGATGTATTCTTCCAGTCGCTCGCTTCGGGTTTCGCCGCCGTGGTTTTCGAGTCGTGCATCCGTAAAGTGCGGATTGATCTGGAAAGGCGCCAGCCCTAATCCCTCGAAACTCGAAGGCTGCACGATGGGCATGTCGTTGGTGGTGCATAGCGTGGGACATGCCACATTGGCCCCCGCGCTCCACCCGACAAATGGCACCCCTTCGAGCACCCGTGTCCGGATCAGGTCGAACAGCCCTTCATCGTATATGGTCTTGAGCAAGTGGAACGTGTTTCCGCCCCCTACGATAATGGCTTCGGCTTCTCTGAGGCGCGTCGTGGGGTTTTCGGCCTCATGGACGGAAGCCAGACCGTATCCGAGTTCACTGAAAACACTTCGCACCCGCGAGGTATAGTCATCGAAGGTAACCCGCACCCCGGCATACGGGATGAACACCACGGATCGCACCGACCGACCCAGAAAATTCTGTACGGCTTCCCGGGCGTGAGACAGGTACGCCTGTCCGGGGTTTGTCGAGTTGCTCAGCAACAGCAGCCTTTTCTGCGACATGAAAGAACCGATAGCGTGAGAAAAGCAGTAGGGATTTAAAATACGCACCGATAGCGGCCCGGCATACCCGGCGCCCAACCGGGGTCGGATGAATGAACCGCTGCCGGCAAACAAGCAGCAAAAGGAGAGAGCGAACCGGTCGCTCTCTCCTTTTCAGACGGTCGAGGCGGCCTGTTTACCACCCCGGCGACAACTGGAAGCCGAAATGCGCTCCTTTATCCGGCCGCTGGAAGGGGTAAGCGTAGAAGATCTCGAACACCATGTAGCCAAACAGGTTGATCCGGGTGGAAACGCCGGCCGAAACAACCGGAACGCGCTCGGCCGTATCCGTATCCCACTTCAGCACGGGCTTCTGGCTTGAGGTCCAGGCCAGGCCGGCGTCCGTAAACAGCGACAGCTCGGTGGGCAGGTACGGGAAGTTGATGAGCCCGAGTTGTTCCGTCCCCAGGAGCGGAACGCGGAACTCGGCGCTGGCCAGCGCAATCCGGCTGCCAACCAGCCGGTCCATTTCGCCGCACGACGACTGGCCCTGTAACCCCGGAATGGTGGTGCATTCGCTGCCGTCGAACGAGTTGAAACTGTACCCGCGGACGAAGCCAGGGTAATAGGTAGACCCGAGGTACTCGCGGCCGTACCAGGTATCTTCCGGAGCGCCGTAGTTGCCCACGTGCAACCCGCGAACGGCCAGCGTGAGCGGTTTGAAGTAGAAGTAGCGCCGGTAATCGGCCATTACCGAGACGAACTTATCCGTTCCGTACAGGGGCGACACCTGAAAGCGGTAACGCCCACCGGCTACCGGTGAGGTAAATCCGGTCATGGAATAATCGCCGACGTAGGCCGCGGCGCTTTGCAGGAAGAACGCCGGATCGCCCGCATCGACATTCTCCCGGTCCCGGTTGTAGTTGCCGAATTGATCCTGCGTAATGGTTTCGACCTCGAAGTCGAACCCGTATCGCACGAAGCCTCCGCTGAACTCGATGCGTTTCGTGGTCGAGAACGGGTAGGCCCCGATGGCGCTGGCGTGATCGATAAAGATCCGGTACCGTTGGATCTGAATGACGCGGTAGAGCTGCCCGTCCGGGCCCTGGCCGTAGTAGCTATACCCGCCGCCGGTCAGATACGGAATGTGCCCGGCCGTGGCTCCCCAGTTGAACCGGTTCGCCTGATTGAAGTAGCTCACCTGCCCGCCGATATCTTTCACGGTGCCGTTGGCCTGTGCCACTACGGTCAGGTTGTGGTTGCCCAGCATATCGCTGAAGAAAAACCCGACTCCGCCGCTTACACGCGTGCCCCACATGCCGCCGGTGGAGGCGCCGATCGTCGGGGGGGCCACGTAATCCAGCGTAAGCCGGGTGCGGTAATCCTTGACCGGAAACTCCCGGTCGGCGGGAGGAAGCCCGCTGAGCGGGTCGTTGAGGTAGTTGCCGACGAGCCCTTCATCGACTCCCCGCAGAGGCGGCAACACGCCGGCCGACGCCACTCCTTCGCCGAGCGGAACGACGGGCGTTCCGACCGTTTCGGCGGCTTCCATCGAAAAGATGGTGTACTTGCCGTCGCCGAACACCGAAAACATCATCCGGCCGCTCTGGGAGGCCACGCTCATCGCCGGCGACAGACTGGTGATGCCGCTGACGCCGGTAACCAGGTTGGTGATGCGGTACGTCTGGCCCGAAGCGATATCCAGCCGATAAATATCCTTGAACCCGTCCTGATCCGAGATGAAGAACAGGCTGTTGCCGTCGGGCGAGAACTGCGGGTTATGGTGAATGGCGTGGTTGAACGGTTGCAGCACCTGGATGGCGCCCGAAGCCACGTCGATCAGGGCGAGGCGTTCCTCGGCGTAGGAGAGGTTCTGGAAATTCGTCCCTCCGGGCCCCCTGTCGGTTACGAAAGCAATGGTCTTGCCGTCCGGCGACCACGTCGGCTGGAGATCGGCGTACGCGTCGTTGGTGATCTGGCGGACGTTCGAGGTAGCCACGTCAAGGAGGTAGATATCGGAGATGCCGCCGTCCAGCCCGGTGAAGGCGATCGTGCGCCCGTCGGGGGACCAGGCCGGGTTGGACATGGCGCCGACGCTCTGCACGGCGATTTCGCGCTCGATGTTGCCGGAATCCAGATCGAGTACGGCGAGGCGGTTATCCCCTTCGGCAAAGGCGACGAAGGCCAGCTTCTTGCCGTCGGGCGACCACGACCCGGCGCTGTTGATGAACCGGAGGGCGTCGAAGTGCGGATTGTCGCTCAACTGGCCCAGCTTCTTTACGATACGTCCGGTTTCGGCGTCGGCAACGAACAGGTTGATGTTGAACAGATCCCGCTCGGAGAGAAACGCGACGTACTTCCCATCGGGACTGAGCGCCGGTGCGATGTTCATTTCTCCGCCGTCCAGGTCCTTGGCGATGACCCGGCGGCCGGCCTGATCGAACGGGGTGCGCCCTTCCATGAGCGGGGTGTACGTTTCCTTGACGACCTGCTGCCATTCTTTGGAGAGCGAATCCGGATCGATGCCCAGCGTATAGACCATGGCCGTATCTACGCCGGCCCGGCCTGCCAGCTTGTACAGATTGGTCACGGCGCCGTCGCCGTACTTCCCGCCGATATAGGCCATGTAAGCCTGCCCGTAGCGGTAAGGGAAGTACCGCATGTCCTTCGTTAGCTGCTCCATGGTGGGCAGATCGTCGCGGGCCACCGCATCGCGCAGCCACATGGCCGTGTGCGAATCGACGCGCCCCACGGAGAGGTATTCGGCCATGCCTTCCACGAGCCACAGCGGCAGCAGCCCGATGTTGAACCGGATGCTGTCGGCCTGAGAGGAAAACGCGATGTCGTACTGGAACGAATGCACCAGCTCGTGGCCGAGCACGTGGTCCGTATCGGCATACGAACCCGTCAGCGGCATGACCACCCGCTGCTTGAGCGCTTCGGTTACGCCCCCGGTGCCTTCCCCGAGCGATCCGCCGATGACGTTCGTCTGGTGGAAATCCGCATCGTTGGCATAGAATATGATGGGTTTCTTCTCATGGAACTCCCGGAGAAAGGTCCGGGAGTGCCGACGATACCAGCGTTCGGCCATACGGGCGGCATCGGCTACGGCCTGCTCCTCCTCCGGATAAAAATGAATCTGGAATCGATCCGTCGTCATGACCTTGAAGTCGAAATCGTCGTACTGCACCTTGTTGCGCCCGAACTGGGCGAACGACGGCAGCGCTACCACCGACGACAGAAGAAGCATCGCTACGACGGCGAAAAAACCTTTTACTTGTTGCATGTTGCGTTGATGAATCGGTTCTGAATGAAGGGAACCCAATGCATCCGGAGGGGTGATGGCCGACATCGGTGGCATACCCGACAAAGACCGACGGACCGGTTCGATTATTCTACAAACGCCTCGTGGTAGACCTTTTCGTATCGGGAGGGCTCCAGCGGCCTTCCATTTCCACACGTGAATATGGGGTTTAGCCGGAGGGGCCTATATAAGCTGAATTCTAAAACACTAGCCGGGGTTCCGGGAGCGCCCTGAGATAAGGGGCGCGGGAACAGAAAAGTTGGTTTTGAGGGCCGGGGCAACAATACCTTCACATAGAAACCAGCCATTCCGCAGAGTCCGGATGGAACCCGTATGCCCCGGCGATCTTCAATAGATAGAGCCTTATTCGTCGGCCACCAGGCCGAGAAAAATGAAGCAGGAAGCCATTATGGACGAGTATAGAGTACGCGTACGCATTTTCGGGTTCATCATTGCCGCCGTCCTGGGAGCGCTGGGCTTGCGGCTGGCCCATATGCAGATCATCAAAACCGACGAGTACACCGGAGAATCGCGCAGCAACTCGATTCGGGAGCTGCGTGTTCAACCCGCTCGCGGGGCTTTTTTCGACCGCAACGGCATCCTGATGGTCGCCAACGAACAAACGTTCGCCATTACGATCATACCGCGCTATTTCGACAAGACCAAGACGGGCTTGCTGGCCCGGCTCATGGAGGCGCCCGATAGCGTGGTGGTGCGCAAACTGGACGAGGCCCGCGAGTGGAGCGCCTTCCGCCCTACGAGGGCATTCCGTGAGGTGCCGCAGGATGTACTGGGCCGGGTTCTGGAAAACCTGTACCGCCTGCCCGGTGTCAGCTACGAGGTCGAGCAGAAACGCCGCTACCTGACGCCGGCCAAGGCGGCCCATGCGATGGGCTACATCCGTGAAATCACGCGGGATGAACTGGGCAACCGGGAGTCCGACGGCTACCGCCAGGGCGATCTGATCGGCAAATCGGGGCTGGAGAAAACGTACGAAGGATACCTGCGCGGCCACCTGGGCAGCGAGTTCAAGCTCGTCAACATTCGGGGCCTGGAGGTGGCGCCGTACCGGGACGGCAACGAGGACGTCCCGCCCCTGAGTGGATACGACCTGCACCTTACGATTGACAGCAAAGTGCAGGCGCTGGCCGAGAGCCTGTTCGTGGGCAAGCGCGGGGCGGCCGTGGCCATCGATCCCCGCTCGGGCGAAATCATCGCGCTGCTATCGAAACCCGACTTCGACCCCGAGATTTTTTCTCAGAGCGTCGATCCGGAGGTGTGGAAGTGGCTGACCACCAGCAAAGAAAAGCCCATGTACAACCGGGCCACCATGAACCTGATGCCCCCCGGCTCCACCTGGAAACCGTTCATGGCGCTCATGTCGCTCCAGGAAGGAAACATCACCCCGACCGGCCGTTATTCCTGTCCGGGATATCACCCGCTCGGCGGCGGGCGAATGTTCCGGTGCATGGGCGTGCACGGATCGCTGGACGTGCTCTCGGCCATTCAGAAATCGTGCAATACGTTCTTCTTTGAAATGATGATGCGCACCGACGTGAACACGTTCAGCAAGTACGCGCACTATTTCGGCTTCGGCGAGAACGCCCCGACGGACATCCCCGAGCAAACGCCCGGCCTCATCCCGGACTCGACGTACTTCAACCGCTCTTTCCCGCGCGGCTGGACGGTAGGCTACTCGATCAACCTGGGTATCGGACAGGGCAATATGGGGGTTACGCCGCTTCAACTGGCGAATTATGTAGCCGCCGTATCCAATAAAGGCACGCTATATCCGCCGCACCTCGTCAGGGAGCTGGTGCAGCCGGAGACGGGCGAGCGCCTGCGGCCGTACCTTCCTGCCGCCAGGGAGATACCCATCGAAGAACAGTACTTCGATATCGTACGACAAGGGATGCGGCAGGTGATGGAGGCCGGCACGGGCCGAGGCGTGCAGTTGCCCGGCATCCCCGCCGGTGGGAAAACCGGTACGGCTCAGTCCGGTAACAAGGGCAAGGACGACTCGGTGTTCATCATGTTCGCCCCCTGGGATAACCCTCGTATCGCGCTGGCCGTGCAGGTGGAAAACGGCGGATTCGGTGCCTCAGCGGCCGCGCCCATCGCCAGCCTGATGGCGGAGCAGTATCTTACGGGCAAAATATTACCCGAACGGCGAGCGCTGGCGCAACGGGCCCTTTCCGTCCGGAGCCAGCCGCTGTAACGACGAGGGGATAACGATAGGAAATGCGTACCTGGTACAGAAACCTGGACTACACCGTGCTGCTGACGTGGCTGGCACTCCTCGGGGTGGGTCTTACGGCCATTTACAGCACCACACATGGGCCGGCTTCCGAGTTTCTGCTCGAGAGCGTGAAGCGCAACTTTCAACGGCAGGCGACGTGGGCCGGGATCAGCGCCGTGGGCATCGTCATCGCCCTGATGATGCCGGTACGGTTTTTCCAGAAAGCAGCCTACCCGGCGTACGTATTCACGCTGGTGCTGCTTCTGTTGGCCCTGGCCATCGGCAAAGAGATCAACGGTGCGAAATCGTGGATCGTAATCGGGCCCGTGCAACTTCAGGTTTCCGAGCTGGCGAAGGTAGGGACGGTGCTGGCCGTGGCGCAGCTCCTTTCATCCAGGCGGCCCAATGAGAGCACCATCCGGTATGCGGTGCTGGCGGTGGTGCTCATCATGATCCCGGCGCTGCTCATCCTGGCCGAGAACGATACCGGCACCGCTCTGGTTTTCATCGCCCTCGTCCCGATCATGCTGTTCTGGAGCGGGCTGCCGCTCAGCACGGTGCTCCTGATGGTTTCGCCGGCCATTGCGGGCTATCTGGCTATCTGGTATATGCCGGCCGCCGTGGCCTTTGCCGTCGTCTTTACGATCGGGATATTTATCAAAACCCGGGATCGCCTGCTGACGCTGCTCTCCGCCGTGTTTACCGGCGGAACGGCCGGAGCGGCCTCCATAGCTCTCACGATGCTGCTGCAGCCGTACCAGGTTGCTCGCATCCTGTCGTTCAAGAACCCGGAGGCGGAGGAGTTTCGCAAGGGCGTCGGCTTTCACCTCGTACAGTCCAAGGCCGCCATCGGATCGGGCGGGTTGTTCGGAAAAGGGTTTACACAGGGAACGCAAACCCAAGGCGCCTTCATTCCTGAGCAATCCACCGACTTCGTGTTCAGTGTGATCGGCGAAGAATGGGGTTTCATCGGTTCCATAGTGGTACTCATCCTGTTTGCCGTTTTGCTCATTCGGCTCGTCCAGCTTGGCGCCCGGGTGCGGCATCCGTTTGGAAGCATGGTCGCTGCCGGCGCCAGCGGCATTTACCTCATTCACATCATCATCAACATGGGCATGGTAACGGGGCTGCTGCCGGTTATCGGCATTCCGCTCCCCTTCCTGTCGTATGGCGGCTCGGCGCTGCTCGCCAACACGGCCATGCTGGCTATCGTGCTGAACCTGCACATGCGCCGGGATGATTTCTCCATTTACGGCTACTGACCGGGGAGGCTGCAAGGTCGCCGTATGCCCTCGTCCGAAGTGCACCCTGCGTTCGTTCCGTTACTGAACGAAATCCCCGGGTTGTTTGCCTCGGTGGACGGTCGCTCGTGTGCAGTGGCAGACGTTTTTCTGGAAGATTCCGAGTGGCAACAGCACACCGTCCGAAAAAGGGCGACACCTCGCGCCCTTCATCCGGCCGCTTGCCGAGCTGATCATCGGCGTGTGAGCGGGGCAGGCGTGCGGCTGCACCCGGAGCCGGGCGCAGGATGGTTTCGGTGCATGGAGGGCCTGTCGCCCGGGTCGCTCCGTCGGTTGTTTCGCGAGCCCGGCGGTCCGCCCGCCGCACCCGGACCGCCGCCCGGTGAGGATGCGGTCGGACTGGTCGCACTGATCGAGCGTACGCTGGATGCCGCCTTTTCGTACGACGGCGGCGTATGTCGGGCCGAGG
Source organism: uncultured bacterium (assembly GCA_965365445.1). GTDB lineage: Bacteria > Bacteroidota > Rhodothermia > Rhodothermales > DASSAV01 > CBDUBS01. The sequence goes on from CBDUBS010000164.1 coordinate 8,266, forward strand.
TCATCGCCTACGAGCAGGTCCGCCGGACGGCGGTGCTGCGCCCCGACCGCTCGCCGGTATTCATGGAA
>CBDUBS010000165.1:0-8276 GCA_965365445.1 uncultured bacterium
ATAGCGTGCGCACCATCGCCGACGCATTGCGGCAGGCCGGGTACCGAACGTACATGTCCGGCAAGTGGCACATCGGCGAGTCGCCGGAGAACTGGCCGCGACGGCACGGCTTCGACCGCTACTTCGGCCTCATCAGCGGGGCTACTTCGTATTTCGAACTCCTTCACGAGAAGAACCATACCCGACAAATGGTGTTGGAGGATGATCTCTGGACGCCGCCGGACTCCGGCTACTACGCCACCGACGCCTACACCGATTACGCGGTGGAGCGCATCCGGGAGCACGCCGGCGCCGAGCCGGAGCGTCCGTTCTTCCTTTACCTGGCGTACACCGCTCCGCATTTTCCGCTGCACGCCCTCCCGGAGGACCTGGCCCGGTACCGGGGCCGCTACGATACGGGCTGGGATAGCCTCCGCGCCGAACGATACGCCCGCATGAAAGCCCGGGGCATCCTTACGGACGAATACGGGCTGGCAGGGCGCCCCGAGCAGGTACCGGCCTGGGCCGGCATCGCGAATCAGACGGAGTGGGCGACGTTCATGGAGATTTACGCCGCCATGGTCGACCGGATGGATCAGGGCATCGGCCGGGTGCTGACGGCGCTGGAAGAAACCGGCGAGCTGGATAACACCCTCATCCTGTTCCTCTCCGACAATGGCGCGTGTCCCGAGAGTGTTGAAGCTCGGGGGCTGAACGATCCGAACGCCCCGCCCGGGGGTCGGGGATCGTATCTGGCCTACAAGGAGCCCTGGGCGTATGCTTCCAACACCCCGTTCCGGCTCTACAAAAACTGGCTGCACGAAGGGGGCATCAATACCCCGATGATCGCCTACTGGCCGAAGGGCATTCGCAACCCCGGCGCCTTTACCAACGAGGTCGGGCACATCATCGACCTCATGCCGACGGCGCTGGACCTGGCCGGGGCCGCAGCCATACCGGCGCAGAAAAGCTGGAACGTATTTTCGCTCGAAGGCCGGAGCCTGGCCCCGATACTCCGGGGCGAACCCGCCGCCGAACGGGGCAAGCTCTACTGGGCCTACGGCGGCAGCGCCGCCATGCGCGACGACGACTGGAAGCTGGTGTACGACGGCCGCCGCGCTCGCCGGTGGGAGTTGTACAACCTGGCGACCGACCCGACCGAAATGAACGACCTCGCAAGCAAGCACCCGGATCGGGTCGCCTCGATGCAGGCGGCGTGGCATACCTGGGCCGAGCGGGTGGGCGCGGAAGAGGCCGCGCTTACCGTAACGACGCCGTAACGGCTCATGCCATCTCGGCCAGCTCCGCCCAGCGGCCGAGGTCCTGGTCGATCTCCTCGCCGAGGGTTTTCAACTCCGCGAGCAGCGCCTGTATGGCTTCGTAGTCCGAGGTTTCGGTGGAAAGACGCTCCTCGAGGGCCGCTTTGCGGTTCTCGGCTTCAGCGATGCGGGCTTCGAGCGTTTCCATTTCCCGGCGCTCCCTGGAACTGAGCCGCCGGGGGGCCGGGGGCGTATCCGGTGCCGGAGACTTCGCGGCCGCCGGGCGAGGAATCGGCTCCGCGGCAGGCTCCCGGATTTCCAGGAAAGCGGTGTAGCTGCCCGGGTACTCCCGGAGCCGTCCCTCCCCCTCGAAATGGAACAGGTGCTCCACGGTGCGGTCGAGGAAGTACCGATCGTGCGTGACCACGACGAGGCACCCGTCGAACGAATCCAGGTAGTCCTCGAGCGCCATCAGGGTCGGGATGTCCAGGTCGTTCGTCGGCTCGTCGAGCAGGAGCACGTTGGGCGCCCCCATCAGTACCCGGAGCAGGTACAGGCGTCGCCGCTCGCCGCCGGAGAGCTTGCCGATAGGGGTATACTGGAGTGGAGCGGGAAACAGGAATCGCTCCAGCATCTGCCCGGCCGAGATAAGCGTTCCGTCGGCCGTGCGGATGTGCTCCGCTACGTCCCGGATGTAGTCGATCACCCGCTTTTCGTCCTCCAGGGCGCGGCTTTCCTGATCGTAGTATCCGATGACCACGGTTTGTCCGCGCTCCACCGTACCGGCGTCCGGCTCCGTGCGCCCGGCTATCAGGTCCAGCAAGGTGGTTTTTCCGGCTCCGTTCGGACCGATGATGCCCACGCGCTCGGCCCGTCCGAAGCGGTACGTGAACGGTTGCAGAACGGTTCGCCCGTCGTAACTTTTCGAGACGCCCTCCAGATCGACTACCTTTTTCCCGAGGCGTGTGCCGGCGGCGGTTAGCTCGATATTCCGCTCGGGGCGGTCCTCCGGCCCGTCGATCAGGGCGCGGGCGCGTTCGACGTGGGCTTTCTGTTTGGTGGCGCGGGCGCGGGCGCCGCGTTGCAGCCATGCCAGCTCGCGGCGGACGAGCCCCGCCCGCCGGTCGGCTTCGGCCTCGCGCTGGAGCGCCTGTTCCGCTTTCTTTTCGAGGTAATACGTGTAGTTGCCTTCGAATCGCCGGACCGACCCCTTCTCTATCTCCAGCATACGGTTCGTAACCCGGTCGAGGAAGTACCGGTCGTGCGTTACGAGCAACAAAGCGCCGCTGTAGCGGGCCAGATAGGTTTCGAGCCACCCGATGGTTTCGGCGTCCAGATGGTTCGTCGGCTCGTCGAGGATGAGCAAATCCGGGCGAAGTACCAGGGCGCGGGCCAGTGCAACCCGCTTCCGGCGGCCGCCCGAAAGCGTGCCGACGAGCGCGTCCGTATCGGAAATGCCGAGGCGGTCCAGGACGGCTTTGGCATTGGCCTCCAACTCCCAACCGCCCGTTACGTCGAGCCGGTGAGCCAGTTCGGTCACCCGGGCCACCAGGCGTTCGCTGGAGCCACCGGACCGCTCCAGTGCGTGTACGGCGGCTTCATAGTCGTGCAGCAGGCGGAGCTTTTCGCTCCCCTGATCGAACACGGCATCCAGAACCGTCTGCTCGGCATCGAAGACGGGGTTCTGGGGAAGGTACGCCAGGGTAATTGCCCCCGCACGGGTTATCAGGCCGCTATCGGGCGGCTCGATGCCGGCCACGATGCGGAGCAGGGTCGTCTTACCCGATCCGTTCGCCCCGATGATGCCCATCTTCTCGTCGTGTTCCAGCCCGAAGCTGATTCGTTCGAGCAGGGTTTTCATCCCGTAATGCTTCGTTACCGCGTCGAGTGCGAGGACGTTCATAGTGCTGGAAGTTCAAAAGGGTAGAGCGGGAAACATAGGGGAATTACAGGAATATCGGAAGGAGAGCGGTACGGGCGCTTCCTCTGCCGTTCCGCCGCCTACCAGCAGCGAAGCGGCGGTGTGGGCGCATTCAATAAACCTCGACGTATTTCATATGAAAGGGATGGTATGGGCGGCCTTGCTGGCGGTTCTGGCCGGGGCCGGATGCACGGATGGACATGGAGAAGGCAGCCGCTCCGGACCTCCGGAAACCGAGCGCATCCTGGCGGAGGCGACGGAGCGCATCGAGGCGTTCGCGCGGACGATGGACGAGGCCCTGCACCCGCTTCCCCTGTTGACGGCCCGCGAGGAGCAGGCGCTTCGCCGGTACCCCAACCGCGTACAACTCGAACGAGCCCGCACCCTCGGCGTGCCGCGAGCCGGCGATACCGATCGGCTGCTCCGGGAGGGCCGCCTGGTGCGGCTGGAGGATAGCACGGCGTACTGGGTTGTTCGCGAACTGGATTTCTCGGAACCGCTGCTCACTCCGGACGCCGTAGCCCTGCTGACGGAAATCGGGCAGAGGTTTCAGGAAGAACTGGACGGTCTGGGTCTGCCGCCCCTGCGCCTCGAGGTGACCTCGGCGCTGCGTTCGGCGGCCATGCAGGCCCGGCTGCGGCAGCAGAACGCCAATGCCACCCGGGAGGTAAGCACGCACGAGTACGGAACGACGTTCGACCTGGCGTACAACGGCTTCACGGCGCCCGCGCAGCCGGCCCTCTGGCTGGATGCCGGGGACGAAACCTGGCTTCAGCCCTTCTTGGCCCGTCATACCGAAGCGCTCATCGAGCGGGCCGCCGGCCGGCGGTCGCACGAGCTCAAGGCCCTTCTGGGAAAGGTGCTGGCCGACATGCAATCCGAAGGCAAAGTGATGGTCACCCTGGAAGAACGGCAGCCGGTTTTCCACATGACGGTGGCCAAGCGGCTTGCCGGCCCGCCCTGACTACAGGATGCTCGAGCCCATGCCCTCGGTAAGCACCGATGTGGTTCGGGGGTCGTCGCCGAAGAAGATGGCGATCAGCTTGCCCCGGCGGAATACTTTCGGCTTGTCCTCCGCGCCCATCTGGTTCATGTTGATGCGCGAGGCATCGAAGGAGGCGCCGGTTTCGCTTTCGTACTCGAATACATGAAGCGTGCCCCCGCTCATCACGTCGTACGATTGCCCGGGTTCGAGTAAAAAAGGCTGCGTGATCGGGCCGTTGGACATCAGGTTGACCCGCTTGCTTCGCAAGTACGAAACCAGTTCGGCGGTGGTCTCGAAGGCGGGCTTTTTGGTGGAGCGGCTGCTCGTGCATCCGGTCCAGAGCGGGATGCACACGGCCAGAGCCGTAGCGACTAGGAGAAAGCGACGCATGGGGGAGATCCGGTTGGTGGAAGGCGTTCGGATGTACAACGAATGCCGCCGCATCCGGTTCACCGGGGCGTTTCATCCGGTTCCACGGGAGCGCCCTCCGGCCGCTCCGTCGTTTCCGGGCGGAGCTGCGGAAACAGGATGACGTCCCGGATGGAATCCTGGTTTGTCAGGATCATGGCCAGCCGGTCGATGCCGATGCCGAGGCCGGCCGTAGGCGGCATACCGTACTCCAGCGCCCGGAGGAAATCCTCGTCCACCTGCATGGCTTCGTCGTCGCCTTCGGCCCGGAGCCGGGCCTGTTCCTCGAAGCGCCGCCGCTGGTCGGCCGGGTCGTTGAGTTCGCTGAAGGCGTTGCAGATCTCCTTGCCGTTGCAGATCACCTCGAACCGCTCCACCAGCCCCTCGCGGTCGCGGTGGCGCTTGGCCAGCGGGCTCAACTCCACCGGGTAATCCGTGATGAAGGTCGGCTGGAGGAGCGTCGGCTCGACGAATTCGCCGAAGATCTCATCGATCAGCTTGCCGGCGCCCATCGTGGAGTCCACGGAGAGGCCGAGCCGGCGGGCTGCATCGGCGATTTCGTCGCGGGACTTTCCATACAGATCGCACCCCGTTTTTTCCTCGATCGCCGCGAGCAGCCCGATGCGTTTCCACGGGCGTCTGAAGGAGAGAACGTGCGAGCCGACCGGGATTTCGGTGGAGCCGTGAAGCGCGAGCGCCAGGTGCTCGACGAGCTCCTCGACGAGGTCCATCATCCATACGTAGTCTTTATAGGCTACGTACAGCTCCATCATGGTAAACTCCGGGTTGTGAAACCGGGAGAGCCCTTCGTTGCGGAAGTCCTTCGAAATCTCGTACACCCCGTCGAACCCGCCCACGATGAGGCGCTTCAGGTAGAGCTCGGTCGCGATGCGCAGAAACAGCCGGGTATCCAGCGCATTGTGGTGGGTTACGAAGGGGCGGGCCGCCGCGCCGCCGTACAACGGCTGGAGGACCGGCGTTTCCACCTCCACATACCCGCGCTCGTCCAGGAACCGGCGCATGGCGGTAATCAGCCGGGCGCGGTCGCGGAATACGTCGCGCACTTCCGGGTTTACGATGAGGTCCACATAGCGCCGGCGGTACCGGAATTCCTTATCGGTAACCTCGTTGAAGGTCCGCCCGTCCTGCTCCTTGACGACCGGCAAGGGCCGAAGGGATTTGGCGAGCAGCACCAGCCGCCGGGCGTGAAGCGTTACCTCGCCCATTTTGGTTCGGAACACAAACCCTTCTACCCCGACGATGTCGCCGATGTCGAGCAGTTTCTTGAATACCTCGTTGTAGAATCCCTCCGGCATGTCGTCGCGCTTGACGTACACCTGAATCGTACCGGAGGAGTCCTGCAGGTCGAAGAAGGCGGCTTTGCCCATGATGCGTTTGGACATCATCCGCCCCGCCAGGGATACGTCCAGCCGCTCGGACGCCTCGCCCGATTCATCGGGCTGGTTGCGCTCGTCGTCGAAGCGCTCGAACAGGGGACCGGCGTGGGCCGTCACGTTCCACGCGTAGGGATACGGGTCGATGCCTCTGGCTTCGAGGGCTTCGCGCTCCTCACGGCGGCGGATTTCCTGATCGGTCGGCTCGTGGTGATGCATGGTCTATCTGAATCGGTAAGGCTCGGGGTGAAAAGAAAGCAAGGTAACCACACCGGAGGGACATTTCCCGCACCGGATGGACCCGGGGGGCCTACGCGGATCCGGTTTTCCCGCTTTTTCGTGAAAGCCGGGTCCTCCGTTAGCCGCGAGCAGGCATCTCCCGATCGAAATAGGCCAGAATGGCCAGCTTGAGCACCTTCTCCTGCTCCTCGATGGTCAGGTTCGGCGTGTCCGGCGTGGTGCGCTCCCAGATGATGCGTCCATCGGCGTCCAATCTGCCCCCGTAGTACAGTCCGAGCGCTTCGAAAGCTCGCCAGGCTCCTTCCATGATGAGGTCCTGTTTGGCCTCCTTGCGCAAGCCCGGCTGGTAACCCGTGCCGTTGACCTGCACCCCGATCAGGAACAGCATCGCTTCGATGCCGGCCTGTCGGTTGAAGCGGGCCTGGAACCATGCTTCCAGCGCCTGCCAGCGGGTATCGAGCGCGGCATCGTCGGACTGAAGCCACCGCTGAAGCGGGCCGCTCATTCGCCGTTGCCCATCCACTGATCGGCTTCTGCAAGCAGTTCGTTCTGGTGCCGGTGCAGCAGCCGGGCTACGATGCTGCCCAGCGTCCGGGAGGCGCTGCCGCGCGGCCGGCTCGCCACCAGCGACAGGATGAGCTCCGCGCCATCCCCGAGCGCCTGGGTCGCCTCGGTGAGCGCAAACCACCAGTAGCGCTCCGAAGGAGCGTTAGCAGGCTCCGGCGGGCTCAGATCGACCACGCGCGAGGCGCCCGCATTGAGCGACTCCCGAAGTGCGGCGCTTACTTCCTCCAGCGTTGCAATCATGCCGCCGAGCTTTTCCCGCTGGGCCAGCGAGATGGCGGCGTCGAGCACCTGCCGTTCCACCGCCTGCGCTCGGGCGAGCACTTTCAGCGCCGCCACGAGCACGGACTGGTAAGCAAGGCCCTCGGGCTGTTCCCCGGCCGCCAGCGAACGGATGCGTTCCACATAAGGGGCCGGGGGGCCCTCGCTCCATGGAGCGGTTTCGTCAGGACGGGCGTTCGGTGCGCGCACTTTACCGAGCACGCGCGCGCGCCTCATCCGCGAAGTATTCTGCCCGGCATCGAGGGCTTTGGCCATAAACGGTTAAAATAATCAATAAAGCCTGAACGGGGAACTCCAACCACCGGGGAGAGCCGGTGTTCCGATCTTGCTACGGCCCGGGGGGCGGTTCGAGCGCCCTCCTCACGGCTGAAGCGCCTTCAGGCGTCAGGCGGCCGCTTTCCTCGGCCAACCGGCACGTTTCCCCGGCCAGCGCCCTGTACAGTGACGCCAGATGCGGCAGGTGGTCGGCCAGCGCGGCCAGATGAAGGGCCACCGTCGAGGCGTCGCCGCGAACGATGGGACCGGTAAGCGCGGCGGCGGGAGGGTTGCGGAACAGATTCTCCATGGTTTGCTGCACGAGGGGCTTCAGCAAACCGGCTCGCTCGTCGGGAGAGAGGCCGATGGATGCCGTAACTTCGTCCACCGCGGCAAACAGGGTAACCAGAAAGTTGGAAGCCATAGACCCGGCCAGGTGGTACCGTGTGCGAGCCCCGGCCGGAATGACGACAGCCCGAAGTCCGAGGCCCTCGGCCATCCGGCGCCCGGCGGCCACCGCTTCCTCGGAGCCTTCCAGCCCGACCATCACGCCTTCAAAAGCCCCGGCCGTGCTTCCCGGCGGAAACGTCTGCATGGGGTGAAACCCGAGCACCGCAGCGCCCACCTCCCGCAGCGGGTCCAGCACGTCGGCGCCGAGAGCGCCCGAGGTGTGCGCCGCTACACAACCTGCCCAGGGATACGGCCTGCGGGCCAGATCGGCGGCCAGACCGGGCAGCGCCCGGTCCGGAACGCAGCAAAACAGCCACTCGATGCCGGCGAACAGGTAGAACGCGAGCGGGCCGCGGAGCTCGTAGGCGTCGCGGTACGGCAGCCCCCCGCGCAGGATCACCGATCCGTTCACGGCGAAGATCGCCTGGTCGAAGCCGAGCGGCCACCAGAGCGTCATCAGCAGCGCGACCGCCGCGAGCAGCACGAACGCCGCGAGGGCAGCGGTCCGCAGGCGCGCCCACGTGCGCCGCCGGTTGCCG
>CBDUBS010000166.1:0-8275 GCA_965365445.1 uncultured bacterium
GAAGACACGCTGGAAGCCATACGACGACTCGATAGTTTGCTCACCCGGATCAGGGCGGGCGAAGAGTTCAGCGACCTGGCGCGACGGTACTCCGACCACAAAATGAGCGCTCAGAACGGAGGCCAGTTGGGTCCGCTGAGTTACAATGCGACCAACCAGGTCCCGGATTCTTTCAAGAAAGCCGCGTTCGAGTTAAAGGAGGCGGGGGACGTATCGGGAGTCGTGCGTACGGATTACGGCTACCACCTCATCAGACTCGACCAGAAGCAGGATTACAGCGATTACGAAAAGGTATACGACAATCTCAAAACCTTCGTCAACCGGATGCCTCAAACACAGGAGGCGCAGTACCATCTTGCCCGGCGTATACGCTTGCAGCGGGGTGAACGAGTAGATACGGCCCGAGTGCTTCGGGCCATCAATACTTCCTCTCCGGATTCGGTCAAGAGAATGCTCCTGAGTTCTGCCATTTCGATGGGCGCACGGGAGGCCCGGTTTGCCGTACTCGGCGATACCTCTTTCACGCTCCGCGACCTGGCAACATACCTTGCGGCGCGTCAGCTAGCGATTGGAGATAATCCGGAAGAACAAATCCTTTCATCGGTCGATGCGTTTCTGAGTGAAAAAGCCCTGGACCTGGAAGCCGCGCACCTCGAAGAACGGGACGCCGAGTTCAAGCGAATCATGGATGAGTTCCGGGATGGGCTCGTGCTGTTCCGCGTCATGGAAGACTCCGTGTGGAACGCAGCGGCCGCCGACACCTCGAGCCTCAAGCGACATTACGAGGAACATGCGTCGAAATACCGCTACCCGGATCGCAAACGGCTGATCACCTTTCACGGACGTACCGATAGCGTGCTCCAGATCGTCGCTCGTCGCCTCGAGGCGGGCGTGCAACCGGCTGCCATACTGGAAGCATTGAACACCGGCGACCAGATGGTACTTCGAATCGATACGGCCTATACGTCTGCCGAAACCGGAACGTATCTCGACCGCGGCCTTACGCTACGGGATGGAGAGCATTCGGAACCCTTCGTGTTTCAGGGTCGCCACCTGATACTTTTGCATTCCGGCGACGAACCGGCGCGCCCCAAAACGTTCGCGGAAGCGCGGGCAGAAATCATATCCGATTACCAGGAGATTCTCGAAACGCGCCTTATCCAGCAACTCCGTCGCCGCTATGGGGCCAGGACGTACCCTGAGCATTTGCGCCGTGCGTTTGGTCCGGGCCCCATCACTACCACGCGTTAACACAGGCATACCGTTCGGACCGCATGACTCGATGAAACCGCGAGGTGCAGGTCCGGTTCAAGCACGTATACAAGGCTGCACGACCGCTTACCTCGATTACGAGTCCGGCCAGGCCGGTTACGGCAGAGAAGAGCAGTCGCAGGAGCCACCATATAGTTACCATCCATACCATGATCAACCCCTTCGTACGTTTTGCCACAGTCATCGTCCTCGGCCTGCTCATCGCCCCGGCCATAAGGCCGGCATGGGCCCAGGCCGATAATGAAGTGATCGACGAAATCGTGGCGGTCGTTGGGGACAAAGTCGTGTTGAAGTCCGATGTCGATGGATACGTCATGGGCGCCATTCAGCAGCGCCAGATCCCTTACTCCGAAGACCTGTGGCTGGAGGCGCTGAACCGCATCATCGACCAGAAGGTGCTGGCTGTTCACGCGAAAAAGGATACGACGATCCAGATCACCGACGAGCAGGTAGAACAGGCGCTGGACCAGCGCATCGACCAGCTGATCGCTCAGTTGGGAGGGCAGGCGCGCCTGGAGGAACTGTACGGCAAAAGCACGCTGCAGATAAAAGCGGACCTGCGCGAGGAATTTCGCGAACAGATGATGGCAGAGCAGTTTCAGGGGAAAAAACTGAGGCAGATTCGGGTGACGCCTAGCGAAGTGCAGGCCTGGTTTTCCCAGTTCCCGACGGACTCCCTCCCTACCCTCCCGGATATCGTTCGGATAGCACACATCGTGCGCTATCCGGATGTATCCGAACAGGCTCGGGCTGAAGGGATGGAGATTATCAGCACCATCCGGGACTCCATCGTGGCGGGCGGAGCTTCCTTTGAAGAAATGGCCGAACAATTCTCCGATGATCTGGCGTCGGCGCGAAACGGCGGACGCGATTCCGGCCGCCGCCTCAATGAGCTGGTTCCTGAATTTGCGGCCGTGGCGGCCCGTATTCCAATCGGCGAAGTCTCCCAACCGTTCGAAACCCAGTTCGGCCTGCACATCCTGCGCATCAACGACCGCAAGGGCGACGTCATCGATTACAACCACGTATTGATCCAGTTCGACGAGAGCAAGGCCGAAGGGACCAAATCCATCGCCTACCTGAACACGGTCCGGGATTCTATTTTAACCGAGAAGGTCCCGTTCGAAGTGATGGCCCGACGGCATTCGCAGGAAGCCGCCAGTTCCAATCGCGGGGGGCGGGTGGTCGATCCCATGTCCGGCAACCGGGATCTTCCCCTGAACGCGCTCGGGCCTACGTGGCAGCAAACCATCGCGCCGCTCGAAGAAGGGCAAATAAGCCAACCGGCCGAGGTGGAGCTTCTCGACGGGCGGAGGGCCTTCCATATTCTCCTGCTCCAGAAACGCATCCCGTCGCACAAGGTAGACATACACACCGATTACGAGCGCATCGAGCAAATCGCCTTGCAGGAAAAGCAGGCCCGGGTGATAGCGCAGTGGCTTTCGGAATTGCGGGATGACGTGTATGTAGACATGCGCGGTAAAGCGGAAAGCCTTTCCATGGCCGACTCCGGCAGCCGCTGATGCGACAATTCGGTCGCGCCGATCTCGAATCAACCAACGGAAACCCATTGTGAAGGATTCAAGCGCCGATCCGGGCATGGTCGGTACCTTGCAGGAACGATTCGGGCAATTACTCGCCGAGATCCAGCAAGTTATCATCGGGCAGGACGACATCATCCGGCAGGTATTCATTTGCCTGCTTTCCAGGGGGCACGTGCTTCTCGTAGGGGTGCCGGGCCTCGCCAAGACGCTGCTCATCCGGACCCTTGCCCGGTCGCTTCAGCTCGATTACAGTCGCATACAGTTCACACCGGATCTGATGCCCAGCGACATCACGGGCACGGAGATCATCGAAGAGGATGCCCATACGGGAAAGCGATCTTTCCGGTTCGTGCACGGGCCGGTATTTGCCAACGTAGTTCTGGCGGACGAAATCAACAGAACGCCTCCCAAGACGCAAGCGGCGTTGCTCGAATCCATGCAGGAGCATCACGTTACGGCGGCGGGCCAGACCTTCATTCTCGATGAACCCTTTTTCGTACTGGCTACCCAGAACCCTATCGAACAGGAAGGCACGTACCCGCTTCCGGAAGCGCAGCTGGATCGGTTCATGCTCAACCTCTGGCTCGACTATCCCAGCTTTTCCGATGAAATCGAGGTGGTAAGGTCCACTACGAGCGCCCGAAAAGTAAACATACAGGCCATCATGAGCCGGCAGGAGCTGCTGGACTACCAGGAGTTCGTCCGTCAGATCCCCGTGGCCGATAACGTGATCGAGTATGCCGTTACCCTGGTATCACGCACCAGGCCGGGGCGAAACCACGCGCCGGATTTCGTGAACAATTACCTCAGTTACGGCGCCGGGCCCCGGGCATCACAGTACCTCATCCTCGGAGCAAAAGCCAGGGCCGCGCTCGACGGACGCCTGACTCCCCTTATCGAGGATGTGCGCGCCGTTGCCGTTCCCGTCCTCAGGCACCGTATCGTAACCAACTTCAACGCCGATGCCGACGGGGTGAGCCCCGTTGACCTCATCGAGCGGCTGCTGGATAGCGCCGCCACGGATGAACGCAAGAAAAGCTCCCGCCTGCTTCCCTTCTGATGGTGTTTCGGCGGTCGGATTGCACGGAGCCTTTTCCGATTTCGCGTGTTTGTTCAGGAAACTCACCTGCCCGCCGCCCCCGTATGTTCCGCCGTTTGCTCCTGCTTTTTCTTATCGTCCCGGTCATCGAGCTCGTTCTGCTGATCAAGCTGGGCGATCTCATCGGGCTTGGACCTACACTCCTTCTCATTGTCGTCACAGCCCTTACGGGGGCTTACTTACTGAAGCGGGAAGGCTGGGCCGCCTGGCACAGGTTCTTTCAAAAACTGAACGAGGGCGGGCTGCCGGGTAACGAACTGGCCGACGGGGTCATCATCATCGTTTCCGGCGCATTGCTCGTGACGCCCGGTGTACTTACCGACCTTGTCGGGATACTCGGCCTCATTCCGGCGACCCGTGGACCCTTCAGGCGCTACCTGTACCAGAAGGTGAAAACCGGAATACGGCTGGATGATCGATTTACGGTATTCGGCCCGTTCCAGCAGGGCAAAGTGGATTCCCGGGAAGAATCTGACTGGCAAGGTCGGTCCAATACGGCGCCGCGTCATCAGGGCCGTGATTCGAGCGAACCGACAGGCTTTTAACGCTCCTGACGACACACCCCGCAAAGGGCGCTGCAGGCCTTCCGGACGCAGCCGGAACGATCTCAGGAATACTCAGTGCGGATACCGGCCGTTCAGTCGGACGTGAATGCGCCAGGCCTGCGCCAGCGATGCAATCATCTCTCTCTCGTAGTCATCGAATGACCCGTCCGCTTCGGCGATATTTACCAGGTCGTCCAGAAGTGCTATGCGCTGCATCATCGGCAGGGCATCACGAATGGTAGAAACGGAACGTTGCAAGATCTCCGTCCCGGGCCCGGCGGCATACACTTGCAGCGCTTCACGAAGTATGGTTTCAATCTGCGTCCCGTCGAGGTCCGGTTGCCAGTCTCCTACCCGTTCGAGCATGACGTTGATTTCCGGCCTGCTCAGGTCGTTATCGGTGGCGTGCGCCAGGACGACAAATATCAGGCTGATATCGTGCATTACCGTCCATGCGGCCTGCTCTATCGAAGGTACCGTGATCCGATCGATAAGCCGCTCGCCGGTATCCTTCATCTCCCACTCTCTCGACAGTTCGGATATGAGGCTTTTTTCGCTAGAGAGCAATACTCCATCGGCTTCGGCAATGTGAACGAGATCCTGTAGCACTTCCTGGCGCTCCTGCCGGTTCAAGGATTGCCTGAGGTTGCGGATGGATTGCAACACCTCCGAACGCGCCTCGCTCGTGAGGTACACAGCCAGCGCTTCCACGGCGATCTCTTCGGGTGCAGGCTTGTTGAAGCGAGCTCCCCAACTTTTCAGCATCCCATGAAGGGTTTTTATTTCCACCTCGCTGAGCTGCTGGTCCGTTCCGTAGGCGAGGGCCATGTATACGAGCGCGAGATCATGCACTACGGACCACTGCTCGCTGCTTTCGTGTTTCTGGGGCATAGGATAAGGTGTGGTTGAGAGCCGGATACAGATCGATCTCCGGATATGATACCCCTGCCGGTTCGTAAACTCAAAACAGGCGCCCCGGTGTCATTACCTTTTCTCACTTCCGATCGGTGTGCTCGTCGTGGCGTACAGCAGGTTCACGATCTCCCTCTCAACCTCAATCCATCCTCCACGCTCGTACCAGTCGATCAGGGCGTTGAGGATGGTCTGCTTATCCGCTCCGCTCTCCAACAATTCCTGACGAAGGGCAACGGCCCCTGCCGCACGCGGACCCCACTGAAACATCTCCTCGCCGGCCTCATTCCATGCGATCAGCTTCGGAATGCTCCGCCCACCATTCGTAAGATACCTATCCATTACTTCCGGATAGTCGTCGCGGGGCAGCAACCTCAAATCGATGAAATTGCTCAGCGAGGCCAGGCTTTTGATGACCGGCAACACCAGCGCCGAGTCCACACACCAATCTTCCGTCAGCACCATCCAAACTTGAGGAGTATCGATTTCAGCCATCTGGTGCACGATCCCCTCGGAGGGTGTATAGAGAGCCTGTATACGCTCCATGCGCTCGTAGTTATACCGTCCGAAAAACAGCTTCTTTCGCTCCTCTTTGTCGAGACCGGCCAGGCCGGCCCCGGTTCGCTCTCTCCAGATATGCTCATACGCGTTCGGGCGGAGCCCTTCCTTTCGAACCAGATCAATCATGGTATCTATGGTTTCCATCTGTATACCGGCAACTCGTTTTTGGTGATTCCTCCCGTGCATTTTCACGCGCACTATTCATAACCGAATGGTAATGATTAGCCGAAGGCTGGTTGCATTGTTTTGAACCGGACGCGCTGAATTAGCAGCATTTTAATGCTACAAACAACCGCGCGCCCGCTTTTAACATCGGGAAAAGAAACCGTCCACCTAGCGAGCGGAACAAAGTAATCAGAAGGTCATATGTTGTATATATATCTTATAAACCTGTTTACTTGCTCATCATGCTGGAAGTTCAGGAAGAAGTACAAGTTCAATTGAAGCGAGATCGCCCGTGGAAAGTGTACTGGCGTGGTAAAAAATACCCTGTGGCCTCGCTGCTGGAGTATGGAGTCATCCACGCAGGAGAATTACTGAACGCAGAGCGGCGGGCCTATTTTCGCCTGCGAACCGCCTGTGGGATCATGGATCTCTACAAGGTGCGCGCAAACAAGGCCCCCCGCTGGATCCTGGCATCAGTAGAAACGGTGTAGCACCATGCAATAACGGATTTAATTATATGTTGTATGGACTGATCTTGCCATAGCCGTCGCGTCCATATATTCCCTTCGAGTTTGCGGCAGGCAGTCAGCGGCGTTCGAGTGGGGTAACCTTTACTGCTACCGGATGAGCAAAATCCTCCCATATGCGGTTTATTTCAGCGGCAGAAGGCTCCCCGTCTAAACTGATATATCGGTACCGGACCCGGTATGGTTCATCGGGAGTTATGGCCCAATCACCGGCCTGAGAGGGTGCGTAATTAAAGAACGGCTCGGTCGGGTGAATCCGCATTGGTTGGGGAAACCGGAAGTTATCCGGATGATCGAGCACGACGATTCCTGCCTGTCGCCCGTCCACCCTGCCCCCGATGTAACACCAGCGAGCGCGGGTCCCGTGTCCATCCGCCCCTGTTTTCCCTTCCGACGTGAGGAAGATGGTGTTTCCCGCTCCATCCCACTGCCTGTGGCCCCGAAAACCGACACCACCATATCGGTATTCTGGCAGCACGAGCGGCAGCCCGCCGTGCGTTTGCTGCGTCAGGGCCAGATCGAATCGGAAGGCGGGTGTTCCTGTCGCCAGGGCGGGATATACCGTTACCTCCCACTGCTCGGTCAGCGCCGTTAATGGTAAAGGAGCGCTGAGATCGACATACCGATGCCGCGCGATCAGGCCGGCGTGTACAGGCCCGCTCCAGACGGTATCGAGTGCTTCGGGTATCACCGTGCCGGTGCTGTCGCCCATGTTCCAGAAATCGGGGTGGCGGCCGTCAAACTCCGTCTTTGTCCAGGCAGACCAGATGCCGTGGTGATGGAGATGATTGGGCGGATAATCATCCGTTATAACCACGCCGGAAGGGGTAAATACAGGATGCAGGTACCCTCCGCGTCTGAACACGGGGCGCGTTGCGTACGAGGGCAGTTCGGTTTCTTCGGCCTGGTAACTCAATACGGGTTTACCGTCAGCCATGAATGATATGGCGCTCCCCTTTCTTGCAGCGCCGATCCGCAGGGGTTGGTTGCCGCTCCCGGCCGGGCGCAAGGTATAGGTAAGGGTTTCCCCGGCCGCAAGCCGGTCGAGCAGAAAAGCGGCATCCCCTCCGGATTGTCGCTGAACCGCAATGAGTCTCCCGTTTTCATCTTCGAGGGATAGCTCTCTGCCCTTTAGCGCGGACGGTACGGCAAACGTTACGACCGATTGCACCCGGTCGATATGTCCCGCCTCGATCCGCAGGAGATAGGATGTACTCTCATTCGTTCTGAGCCCGGAGCACGCCGGCATGATGGCCAGCATAACGAACACTGTAATTGAAAGAGGGAAGCGATGGCTCATTTTGGGTTCTCGTACGAAATTATTCGGTCGGCGGGACGGCTTTGCCCGACTTGGCTCAAAGGGACCGGCAGCAATGGATAAAGGGGTACGCTTTCACGTTTGCAGGACGCCCGGGTTGAATCGGGGCAATCGGGGTCGGTGATCGGCCATCTCCAGACCGGCGCTGATCCAGTCTCTGGTTTTACGGGGGTCGATCAATTCATCCACCCACATTCTCGCCGCTGCATAATAGGGTGTGGTGCTCTCGTCATATCGCTCCTCGATGGACCGGAGCAGCTCGGCCTTTTTTTCCTCGGAAACGGATTTACTCTGACGTTCCAATTTAGCCGTCTGAATCTGGAGAAGTGTAG
>CBDUBS010000167.1:0-8164 GCA_965365445.1 uncultured bacterium
CGAAGTAGCGGTCGAAGCCGTGCCGTCGCGGCCAGTTCTCCGGCGACTCGCCGACGTGCCACTTGCCGGACATGTAGGTCCGGTACCCGGCTTCGCGTAGGGCCTCCGCTATCGTTTGCACGCTATCGGCGAGAAATCCCTGATAGGCGCCGGCGGGCCGCTCCTGCCCGCGCCCCGGCGGGAGCTCGCCCATACCGGCCTCGTGCGAGTACATGCCGGTCAGCAGCGAGGCGCGCGTCGGGGCGCATTTGGCCGTATTGTAGAACTGCCGGAACCGGAGCCCGGAAGCCGCCATACGGTCCAGGTTGGGCGTCCGGATTTCGCCGCCGTACGCGCCGATATCGGAGTAGCCCAGGTCGTCGGCCAGAATAACGATGATGTTCGGCCGCTCGGGCGCCGGTCGGTACGCGCACGCGCTCAGCAAGAACGCTGCCGCCAGGCAGGCGTAGGTAAAGAAAGATCGGTAAGGCATGAGCAGTACGTCGATGAAAGGGCTTTCGATTGGATTCAGGAACGGATAAGGTACATCCTGGATCCGGGAATTCCTCTCGAAAACCCGTGGCGGGCTATGCGCCGCCCCTCCCTTGCGTTATGAGCCTGAGGCGTCAATGTTGTTTTATTATAAAGGAATTACGTGTTTATTGCCTCATAAAACACCATGAATGCACATTGCTGGTTTATATTGGATAGATCGTGCTCTCAGGTTGTGAGATGGGGTCCTGTGCAGGTAGTGCGGAGCGCCAGAGTTCGTTCGATAGGCCGCGTCTCGAGGTACCGATCATTTCACCCTGCCCATACCGGGAGAGTGATGCGAAGCACCGGACGGCAGCGGAGGCGCTCGTACATTCGCGAGGTTCGCGGTGTATGGACGCTCCCCTTTCGTCGCAACCCGGCCTGCCATGCCTTTCAGAGAGCCTTCGACGCGCGCGGGCGTCGGTTACAGCGATAGCCCCCATTCGGCCGGGGCGGGTGAGGAAGCCGCCCGCCGGGCCTTCGAGTCCGCCGGCGCGGACCGGGCGGACCTCGTCCTGCTTTTCGCCACCGCCAAGCACGACCCCGACGCCCTGCGCGACGGCGTTCAGCGGGTGGTAGGCCGCACGGCGCACATCATGGGCGGCTCGACGGTGGGCGCCATCACGAACGACCGCCTCGGGTATGAGGGGCATCAGGTGGGCGTAGCCGTACTGTCCTCGCCGACCATCCGGTTCGACTTCTTCAAGGAACGCGGCCTGGCCGACCGGGAGGAAGCCGCCGGAGAAGCCCTGGGCCGGCAGATCCGCTCCGAATCGTACGAGGGAGAGAAAAACCTTCTGTTCATGTACGACCTCGTCAAGCTTCCGATGGAGGGGGGAATGATGCACGCCAATACCCCCTCGGCGCTGGTGCGCGGGCTTGGCCGGGGCCTCGGGGAATGGCCTCCCGTGGCCGGGTTCGGGATGCAGGGCAGCTTTCAACTCAACCCGGGCTACCACTTTTTCGGCGAAGATGCCGAGGGCGAATTGCCGGAAGAACAGAGCATCCTCGCGGTGATGCTCTCCGGAGACGTGAGGATGGATACCATCCTCATGCACGGTTGCCGTCCGGCCAGCGACTACTATACCGTCACGAAAGCCGACGGCAATGTCGTGCTGGAGCTGAATGGCCGCAAGGCCACCGATGTAGTGCGGAGCATGCTTCGGGACGACAGCGCGTGGGAGGATTTTCCTCCGTACATCACGCTCGGCCTCAACAAGGGCTCCCGGTACGAGCCGTTTGACGAAAGCATCTACTCGGTGCGGGTTTGCCTGGCCGTGGACCGCGAACGAGGCGGGCTGGTTATGGGGGCGGACGACTTCCTGCCGGGCACCGAAATCCAGTTCATGCGGCGAACCATCGACTTCGAGGACGTCGCTCGCCGAACACGCAGCCTGCTGGAGGGGCTCGGAAACCGGCGGCCGTTCTTTGCCTTCTATATCGATTGCGCAGGGCGCACCACCGCCATATGCGGGACTGACCGGGAGGAGGCCGAGGAAGTGCAACGCGCCCTGAAGGATGTTCCGCTGCTCGGCGTGTACAGCGGCGTCGAGATCGCCCGCGTCGGGCCCGAAATCGTCTACAACAACATGACCGGGGTAGTCTGCCTTTTCAGCGAATCCGGAAACGAATGAACCGGCCGGAGGCCGCAATCATGCCCGAAGCCGACGACTCCGTGCCGCCCGACCGAAAGCTGGAATACCTCAAACGCCAGCTCGATGAACTGGCCGGCGAAAACTTCCGGATGGAGTATACCATTTCCAGCCTCCGGCTGGACCTCCAGAAGAAGCGGGCCGGTTTCGCCCTGCTCGTCCACTTGCAGCAACTCATCGGGACGCACCCCGACCTCGATGGGTTCTACCAGAGCGTCATGGAGGGCATCAACGCGACGCTGGTGATGGACCGGACGGTGATTTTTGCTTCCACGGGCCGTAAGAACCACTTCAGGGTATCGCACTGGCTCGGTTTCAAGGAACCGGAAGGAGCAAAGCTTGCCGCTTCCACCATCGTCTTTCCACCGGGTTTTGCCGACGAAGGAAATGTGCTCCTGGTTAACAAGGGCGCCGCCCCGACGCCGCTCTCGGAGACGCTGCGCCGGATGCTCGATCTGCCGTACTTCATTTGCCTGCCCGTGTTGGCCGAAGGCCGCCCACCCGGGCTGCTCCTTTCCGGGAGGTGCAAGGAAGCCTGGCCGATATACCCCCCGCTGAACCAGGCAGACGTCGATACGCTGACGGCCATCGTTGGGCATATATCGGCCTCCGTCCGCAGCGAGCGGATCCGGGTGCTGGAAGAAATAGACCGGTTCAAGACCCGGTTTTTCGCCAATGTATCCCACGAGTTCCGCACCCCGCTCACGCTCACGCTGGGGCCGCTGGAGGATCTGCGGGACGGGCGCCACGGTCCGCTCCCCGAAAGCGCCGCCCGGCAGGTGCAACTCGCCCACCGCAACGCCTCCCGGGTGCTCGATCTGGTGAACCAGATTCTCGAACTCGCCCGCCTCGAATCGGGGCGGCTCTCGCTCGAGACGGAGCGTTTCGATCTGGCCGCGTTCCTGCGCGATGTATCCCGGCAATTCATCTCGGCGGCGGAGCGCCGATCGATTTCCTTCAGCGTGCAGCTGCCGGAAGAACCGCTGTGCATTCACGCGGACCCCCGCCGCCTGGGCTCCGTGTTTTCGAACCTGCTTTCGAACGCCCTGAAATTTACCCCGAAAGGAGGGGCCGTTCGGATCGGCCTGGCCGCCGATGCGGAAACCGCCCGGATAACCGTGCGGGATAGCGGTCCCGGCATTCCCGCCCACATCCTCCCCCACCTGTTCGAGCGGTTTTCCCCAATCGAGGCGAGCTCGGACTGGGCGCATCCGGGCGTCGGGATCGGCCTGTCGCTGGTGCGCGAGCTCGTCGAGCTTCACGGCGGCGCCGTACGCGTCGAAAGCGATTGGGGGTTTGGGAGCACTTTTACGGTGGAACTGCCTGTCGAAACGGCTCGCCTCCAGCCGGGGCTTTCGTCGGATAAGGGTTCCGATGCGACCTTCGCGCTTCCGGAAGTCGCTCTGCCGTCTCCGGACGATCCCATCTGGGACGACGACCCCGCCGACGACGACCGGACGACGGTGCTCGTGGTGGAGGATAACGCCGATGTGCGCCTCCACATCCGGGGCCATCTATCGGACGTGTACCGGATCATCGAGGCCGCCAATGGGGAACAAGGACTGCAAAAGGCCCGTGAGTGCGTTCCCGATCTGGTCGTGGCGGATGTCATGATGCCCGGAATGGACGGCCTGACCCTCTGCCGGAGGTTGAAGGGCGACCGGCAAACCGATTTCATCCCGGTCATCCTGCTCACGGCCAGAGCCGGGCGACAGGACCGCCTGGAAGGGTTGCACACCGAGGCCGACGCCTACCTGACCAAGCCGATCGATATGGCCGAACTCAAGGTGAGAATAAAAAACCTGATCAGGCTCCGGCAGCGCCTTCGCGATCGGGTTCAACAGACTCCCGAACGGGAGCAGCTATCCGACCTGTTGCATCCCGCCGAGGTGGATGCCGCCTCGACCGCCGAGGAGCTGGTGAAACGCATACGGGGAGTTATCGAGGCCAACCTGGGGGACGAGTCGTTCACCGTCGAGCGGCTGGCCGACGAAGTGGGACTCAGCCGGGGCCACCTGCACCGCCGGCTCAGGATACTGCTCGGTGAGGCGCCTTCCGATGCCATACGGCGGATGCGCCTCGAACGGGCCGCCCAGCTCCTTGCAGCCCAGGCCGGTACGGTATCCGAAGTGGCCTACGCCGTCGGCTTCAAGAGCGTGGCCCACTTTTCCAATACCTTCGACCGCCATTACGGATGCCGCCCATCGGCTTTTGCGGCCTGAAAAGAAACCGCCCGCCGACCATCAGATGTGGGGTCGGCGGGCGGTTTTCTTGATCCACCACCCGTTGCAGGTGGTTTCTCCCCACGAATCGGTTATTTCTCCTGCACGAGCAGCGGCTCCCCTTCGAGTCGGGTGGTCTGTTCGGCGCGCACGGCCGCGATCGTTTTCAGGAGCACCGGCGACGTTTCCTCGGTCGCGGAGATGCGCAGGTAATCCACGGCCCACGTATCGCTCAGGCTGCCTATCGCCACGACGGCCATGCGGCGCAGCGGCTGGTTTTTTGAGGAGCGGTATATGCGCTTCATGTCGTTCCGGGCCGCCTTTACGTTCAGGTTGTCGCCGTACTGGATGATCATCCGGAGGGCGCCCTCTTGCAGCCCTTCATGGTCGGACGCGAGGGCTTTTACGACCTGCTCCGAAAACTGCGCCCAGCGTTCGGGCGTCATGGCGTCGGCCGAGGATGACTGAGTTTGAAGCGATTGGGCGTTCAGGGCCGAAGGCAGTACCGCGAGCGCGAGGACGACGAGCAGGGAGGTGATAGTGGCTTTCATTTTCTTTTTCCGAATTGTTGGTTGGGTTATAGGGGGGAAGGGGCGGTTCATTTTTTCGTCTTGACCCAACATAAAGAAGAAATAATGAAGACCCGTTGCATCTGTGTACGGCTTCCTTGAATGCGGGTCGCATGGTACGTGCACGCAACGCACCGCGACACAGGCGCAATAATCCGGTTTTGCTTCCACATAGGGCCGTCTCGCTGAAATGCGAGGAAGGACCTGTACGCATTCCGGCGGGGAGCGCGGCGTCGTTCACCGCGTGCAGCCGGAAGGAGCAATGACTCGCCCTTCTTCAGGCAGCCCTTGACGGCGTCGCCGGGCCGACGTATGATCCGGAGAAACCATCTCCTCTCCTCGTATGCGTCTCTTTTTCCGGATTCTCCTGTTCCTGATCCCCGTTTCCGCTGCGGCGCAGCCCGCAGGGGAAACCTTTCGTCAGTACCACCCGGCCGTTTTTTCCTTCACCGGCCCCCGGGCCGAGGAGGCCGGAGCGGTCAACCCCTTCCTGGACTACCGTTTCGAGGTTACTTTCCGGCACGAGCCTACCGGAGCGGCGTTCCGGGCGCCGGGCTACTTCGCCGCCGACGGTCGGGCGGATGAAACGGGCGCCGCTTCCGGCTCCGTCTGGCGGGTCCACTTTACCCCCTCCCTTACCGGCCGGTGGACGTATACGGTTTCGTTCCGCCGGGGCAAGGACGTAGCCGTCAGGCTCGACCCCTCCGCCGGAAGCCCCATAGCCCCCGACGGCGCCGGCGGTGCTTTCACGGTAATCGAAACAGATAAATCCGGTACTGACTTTCGGGGTAAGGGGATGCTGCGCTACGTCGGACGCCGCTATCTGCGTTTCGATAACGGCGAGTACTTCCTGAAGGGGGGCGCCGATAGTCCGGAGACGTTACTGGCCTACACCGATTTCGACGGAACGCGGATAAATCAGGGAAAGCAGACCCTTAAAACCTACGCGGACCACGTGCGGGACTGGCGCCCGGGCGATCCTTCCTGGCAGGGCGGCAAGGGCAAGGGCCTCATCGGGGCGCTCAACTACCTGGCTTCCGAAGGGTTGAATGCTTTTTCTTTTCTCACGCTCAACGTCGGGGGCGACGGCGATAACGTATGGCCCTGGACGTCGCCGGAAACGCCGGATCGGTACGACGTATCGAAGCTGGCCCAGTGGGAACGTGTGTTCAGCCACGCAGATAGCCTGGGGCTTTTTCTGCACTTCAAGACACAGGAAACCGAAAACGACCGCTTGCTCGATGACGGCGACCTCGGCAGGCTACGGAAACTGTATTACCGGGAACTCGTGGCCCGCTTCGGGCATCACCCGGCCCTGAACTGGAACCTGGGTGAGGAAAACAACCTGTGGGACGAGCTCGACGACCCGGCCCAGATGCGCATCCGGGCTTACGCGGCCTGGATCGACGCCCTCGACCCCTACGACCACCCGATTGTTCTGCATTCTTACCCCGAACAGCAGATCGAAGCTTATGTACCCCTTCTGGGCGAGCGCTCCACGCTGGCCGGCATATCGCTGCAAACCTCATGGGATCGCGTCCACGAAGATACCTGGCTCTGGGTGCGGGCGTCCGAAGCGGCCGGACGGCCCTGGGTGGTCGCCAACGACGAGCAGAACCCGGCCGGGGTAGGCGTTACCCCCGATGGAGAAGGAAACAACCATGCCACCCGGCGCCACCGCACGCTCTGGGGCCACCTCATGGCCGGCGGAGCAGGCGTAGAAACCTACTTCGGGTATCGGTTTCCGCACAACGACCTCAACGCCGAGGACTTCCGCAGCCGCGATCAATGGTGGGACTACATCCGTCACGCGCTGCATTTCTTCCGTATGTACCTGCCCTTCACCGAGATGCGCTCGATGGACGACCTGGCCTCCGGAGACCGGTATGTATTTGCGCGGCCCGGTGAGAAGTATGCCATTTATGTGCCCGACGGCAAGGATACGGAGGTGCGGCTCGCCGGTGAGGGCGCTGCCTATTCGGTGGAGTGGTTCAACCCGCGCAGCGGGGGATCGCTTCTGCCCGGCGCGACCGTAACCTCCGCCCCGGGGCACACCGCCATAGGCCCGCCGCCCGATGGAGAGGACTGGGTAGCGCTGATCCGCCGCCGGTAAACTCCGCGCCGCCGGCCGGGCTTCCCGGCGGGGTCTTACGATTCATGGATTCGGGTTCGGAAAGCGTCTGGTCGGCGCTGTTCAGTACTCCCGGTTTACTTTCACGCCCGGTTCCGGAAGCGGATACCGGCCCCGGGCATCGGCCGTGAGCGGCGCCGGACCCTCCTCCCCGATTTGGTCCAGCCCCGGTGCGAACTCGTGCTCGCACCCGAGCATCTCGTCGTACGTGACGATGCGCCCCGTATGGGCCGCCATGCGTCCCATCGACGTAATCAGGCTCGCTTCGACGCCCCTTCGGACTTCGTTATACGGCTCGTCCTTCTGGATGGCCGCCAGCAGGTCTTCCCACTCCATGCGATAGGGGTTCGGCTCCGGCTGCGGAAACGCCCATACCGGATCGGGCCGGGTGGTATCCTGGCCCGCGAAGATGCGCACCTTGCCGGGTGTGTGCGAGTTGGAGGATATGATTGCCGAGCCGTTAACGCCGTGTGCGTACGTTGCCATTTCCCGGTAGGCTCCTTCCATCGTGCGTCCGTACAGGAACAGGCGCGCTCCGTCCTCGAAAACATACTCAACCGAATAGTTGTCGAAGTTCTGGTCCACCGCGTCGCCCCGGTAGTGCCGCCCTCCGGTGGCCTGCGCCCGCACCGGGAGAGCGCCCTTCATCCAGCAGGCCTCATCGATCTGATGGATGTAGAAGTCGCTGAACAGGCCGCCGCTCGCCCACAGGAAGCTATGGAAGCGTTCCACCTGGTACATCATCTCGCTGATGCCGGCGGGTTTCGGAGGGGAGAAGGCGTACCCTACCGGCTCGTGCATCCGGTAGGCCCGCATCGCCACGATGTCGCCGATCTGGCCGTCGTCGATCCGGCGTTTCAGCTCCTGCCGTCCCCGGCAGTGCCGCACCATCAGCCCGACGCCCACTTTGAGGTTTTTCGCGTTTGCTTTGTCGGCCAGCTCGAGCATGCGCCGTGAGGTGGGGCCGTCCACCGTTACCGGTTTTTCCATAAAGACGTGCAGCCCTTTTTCGAGGGCGTAGGCGAAATGGATCCACCGGAAGGCGGGCGGGGTGGCCAGAATGACGATATCTCCCGG
>CBDUBS010000168.1:0-8118 GCA_965365445.1 uncultured bacterium
GTGTGGCTCGTGAAATGGTCGAGACGCTTCGGGCCCAGGGGTGCGGGCTCGTCGTCTGCCTCTCTCACCTGGGGTACCGCTACCGCGATGCGCAGGTAAGCGATCTGGTGGTTGCAGCGGAAGCGCCGGGCATCGACATCATTCTCGGGGGTCATACGCATACCTTCATGGATGCGCCCGACATCGTAACCCACCGGGACGGCAGCACGACGACCGTCCATCAGGTCGGATTTGCCGGCGTGCGGCTCGGCCGGGTCGATGTGGACTTCGGATCCGACGGCAGGGTGCTGAACCACGTGGCCGACGCCTATCCCGTGGATTCCCGTTTCGACGGGATCCCCGGTGCGTCGGATTCGTGGGTGAGGGCCTACCGGACGTAAAACCGGGCGTTTTCTGCCGGTGGTTTGTTTATATTCAAGGTGATAGCGGGCGGTATGTCGCCCGGTACGTGCATTCTTACCGGCTTTTCTTTTATGCCGCAGCTGAGCGAATCGGAACTACTGGAGATCAAAGAGGCCGTGGCTCGGGCCGAGCGGTTTACATCGGGCGAAATCGTTCCCTACATCGCCGGGGCCAGCGACGATTATGACGTGGCCGTATGGCGGGGCGCTTTCATCATGGGGGTAGCGGCCATCGTGATCTCCCTTCTGGTATTCTGGTTTTACCACGGTTGGGGTCTTGCGTGGCTGTTTCAGGGGTGGGGCGCTGCCTTGCTGACGCTGGTTTTCGAGCTGGTCGGAGCGGCGCTCGCTGCCTTCGTGCCGCCCGTCAAACGCTTGCTTGCCGGTAAAGAACAAATGGCCCGGACGGTCCACCGGGCCGCTATGGAGGCGTTCGTGGAAGAGGAGGTATTCGATACCCGCGAGCGCACCGGTATCCTGATTTACATCTCCCTGTTCGAGCGCCGCATCGAGGTGATCGGCGATGCCGGCATCAACCGCCGGGTAACCCCCGACGATTGGGCAGGGGTAGTAACGCGCATCCGGCAGGGCATCCGCAGGGGCAAAATTGCCGAAGGTATCGTGGAAGCGCTCGGCATGTGCGGCACGCTGCTCGAACACACCGGCGTAGCGGTGCGCTCCGACGACATCAACGAATTACCGGACGATATTCGGGTCAGGAAACGCGCCGAATGACCCGCGTTCAGGTCAGCCGCCAGAGGATGTCCCGGTCGATGTAGGGCTCCCGATCCCGGTACGCTTCGGTAAGCTCGATCTTGCGGCGCAGCAGCTCTCCGAAGTTTTCCCCGTACAACGTGCTGGTTTCTCCGATATCGGAGACAAGCATGAACTCGACCGGGCTCGTCTCCCACAGGTCGATGAGCTCGCGGGTATTGGCCAGATCCCTGTCGATCATGTCGTCCAGGTACGCCCGGTGCTCCTGTCGCTTTTCGGCATCGTCGGCTTCGAGATAGCCGTATACGCCCGCCACCCACGCACAGGTATTGCGCTGGGTCGTCGCCCAGGCCCTCAAGGCGCGCAGGCGGTCCTTGAGGTCGATAAATACGGTGTGGGCCGGCTCGGAGGCTTCTTCGGCCAGCCGCTCCGCCGTACGGATGGCGTCGTCGAGCCGGGGCATCACGTTGCCGTCGAACTGGTCCGCCATCGACCGGGCGGCCTTCTGGTCCATCAGATCGAACAGCACGTCCCGCCCGAGGTCGTTGAGGCTCGGGTTGTTGGGTGTCGTTACCATGAACTTTTCGTAGTAGAACCGATCCTCCTTCGGCGCCGCCTCGATGTCCGGCACTAGCGGCCGCACCCACGTCCGCAGCCAGGGGAACCCAAAATTGCTATACAGCGGCACCACCGGCAGGTAGGATACGGCTTCATCGGCGGCATCCCACAGGGCCGTCAGATCTCCGGCGTGCTCCGCCCCCGCCCAACGCTCGGCGGCGGCTTGCAGCACCGTATCGATCGGAACGTCGGGGGTGAACTGGGCCGCCCTGAACACTTCCAGGTTGGGCCAGTAAGGTGTTTTCTCCACATGCAGCAACCCCCCGAAGCCGCTGATATGGCGGAAGCCCATTTCGCGAAGCGACGTGAGTTTTCGGTGCAGCATCCGTGGATACGGCGTTCCGAGCAGCGGCTCCATGTTGAAACTGGTGCCCGAAGCATACGTCAGTTTTGGTTCGAATCCCTTCTCCCGGTAGGCGGCAAGCTTTTCCCGCTCCGATTCGTCCATGTCTGTATGGAAGATGGTGCCGGCTACGCTCGGCTGTTCGGGATAGCGGGGGTGGTGATAGGGCAGATGATAGCCTCGCACCAGCAGGGAAGGCGCCTCGACGGTCAGGCCGTTGCCCATGCCGGCCATGATGAAATCGTGCTCGACCTTGAAGGGCTCAATGCGCAGGATCACCTCGAAATCGGGATTGGCCTCGGCTGCCGTATCCCGGAGCAGGCGCATCCAGCGCAGGGCGCTCTGGGCGGCCGCCTCGGCGATCTTTTCGTGGTTGCGCCACTCCCGGATGAGGTATGGACCCCCGTTGCGGCCAACGTACAACGACGCCGTATGTTCGAACCCGGCCCCGCTGTCGTTGGTCCAGATGGACATATAGGCCAGGTCGGGCGCCTCGTCCGTCAGGGTTTCCATCATCTGCCGGTAGTGCTCCCGTGTGGCCGGGTGGTCCTGTGCCAGCGTGTACCGGGGCTTGTGCGACCGGAACGGATGGTCCACCCGCGCGCCGCGCAGGGTAGGGTAGCGGTCGAAGAAGTGCTCAGGCAGCGTGCGGGGCTCGAAGCACAGCAGCCCGGGCTTGAGGCCGTATTCCCTCCCGAGGGCGGCCAGCTTCTTGAGCCGGTTCAGGTTGGCTTGCAGGTACTCGTAGGGATACAGGCCGCGCGTCAGCGTGCTGTCCACGAACTGGGTGAGGGCCGGGCAGTAGGTGTAAAACTGATTGTAGTACTCCGTCGGTACGCCGGGCTCGAACGGAATGTGCGATGCCAGGCCGTTTACTTCGAGGTGCGTGAAACCACACTCGGCCATCCGTCGGATGTATCCCTCGGGGTCGAAATCCCGAACGGACCGAGCCGTCTGCGTGAGCACCTGATCGAACAGGGGCCGGTTCCAGGCAAAAGCCCCTTCGATCAGGATTCCGTCCGCCGGCTCCGCTGCATCGATTCCGGGGAGGCCGTCCCGCATGAGGCAGGCGAGGCCGTACAGGAAGGAAGCATCCGAAGCCACGACTTCGCCGTTTCCCGCATCGTCCACCCGGATCCACATCCAGGGCCGCCCGTTTGAAGGAGGGTCCGATGGGCCCGCGGGCCAGGATTGTCCGGCGACCCCGACCTGCAGTCCCTCGTCCGGCTTTTCTACCGCTTCGGCGGTCCTCGAGCCGCTGATCGCGGCCAGGATGTCCGCGGCATTCCTGACGGCCGGTGCGCTGCCGGCAGGATAAATGACGGCTTTTACAGCCGAAAACGTGTGCTTGTAGGGATGATTCGTCATGGGCGGTTTAAAAAGGGTACCCTTCCGAAGGGCGAGGGTTCGTGCGGGTCGGAAGGAACACGGCAGGGGGCGCTTGCGCAGCAGGGGAAGCGCAACAAAAGCCGTTACGAATAGCTCGAACGCAATCTACTCACGAATGTCGTTTTAACATACATACGCCGTTCCAAATCTGGATCAAGACGTAACGATTCCGCACCAAGACCCCTATTATTTTCTTTCCCCTGGTTACCTTCCCCGCACCCTTCCGTCGTCCCTACACTCGATTTCTCCATGAACCGATCCATCGAATTATTTGAACGCGCCCGCCGCCTGATGCCCTGGGGGACGCAGACGAACGCCAAACGGCCCGAGCCGGCCCTGCTCGATGCCATGCCCCTGTTCATCGAGCGAGGGGACGGCTGCCGCATTCAGGATGTGGACGGCGCCTGGTACATCGACTATCGCTCGTCACTGGGCCCGATTTTGCTCGGTCATAAATACCCTGCCGTTGAAGAAGCCGTCCGCGCCCAACTCGAAAAAGGCGTCCTGTTCAGCATGGCGTCGCCTCTCGAAATCGAAGTGGCCGAGCGGCTCATGGATCTCGTGCCCGGCCTGGAGCAGCTTCATTTCGCTAAAACGGGCAACGACGCCAATCAGGCATGCATCCGACTGGCGCGCGCGTTTACCGGGCGGGACCATATCGCAACGTGCGCTTACCACGGCCACGGCGAGTGGTTTTCAAGCGGCCGGGGCCCCGCTCCGCTCTGGTGCCGGCGCGAAGGGAACGGAGTGCCCCGCGTATTCGATGAACTGGTGCACCGCCTGCCGTATGCCGATATCGAAGCCGCCGAGGCGGTGTTTGAAGAATACGGCGACCGGCTGGCCGCGGTCATCATGGTGCCCTACGACTGGAACGAAGTCGTAGGGCACGATTTCGTGCGACGGATGCGGGAGCTCACCCTGCAAAACGGGGCCTTGCTCGTTTTCGACCAGGTGCTGACCGGCTTCCGGCTCGCTCGCGGAGGAGCGCAGGAGTTCTTCGGCGTTGTCCCCGACCTGACCAGCTACGCCAAAGCGCTGGCCAACGGGTATCCTCTGGCCGTGTACGGAGGCCGCCGGGACGTGATGGAAAAACTCTACGACGTCATCCTGACGACGACCTACGCCGGAGAAACGCTCTCTCTGGCCGCAGCGAAGGCTACACTCGATGTGGTGGCTTCCCAACCGGTTATCGAACATATCTGGCGCATGGGAGAGCGCCTGGGTCGGGGGTTCGATGCCGCTGCGCGGGATCTAGGGCTGCCGTTCCGCACCTTCGGACTGCCGCCCGCCGTACAATTCCGGTTCGACCCCGACCCCGAGCGGGATGAAGACCTGCGGATGCGGTTTTTCAGAGAGCTTTTCGGGATGGGCATCTTTGCGGCCAGACCGTTCCTCCTCAACTACGCCCATCAGGAAGCGGATGTCGACGAAACCATCGAAAAGATGCGCCACGCCCTGGAGTTGATCCCTGCCCGGAGCGTCGCATCATCACCCTGAGTCGGCTTCTTCACCCATCAACCGCCCGGAGCGCCGGCGTTCGGAACACGATGATGAAACCATCCGCTCTTCTTGCCGTCCTGTTGCTTCCGGTCCTGCTTGCTTCCTGCCGAAGCGCCGGACGGGTGAAATCGGAGTCGGCCTGTCCGGGCGAGACGTTTTACGCCACCGTCCTCAGCACGCGCAAGCACCAGCTCAGCGGAAGCAACCCGGTTGTCGGGGTGTTCCGGTCGTCCGATGGGGGTGCAACCTGGACGCACATCGGCTGGGAGCAGGGGCGCGCCTTCGCTGCCATGGCTCCCTATGGAGGATGCGGCGATACGTTGTTCATTGCCTCCGGTAACGGCCTGATGCGCACCCTGGATGGCGGCCGGTTCGTCCGGATTACCACCGGCTGGCAGATCACCGAGGTGCAGGACGTGACGATCAACCCCGCCCGCAGGAGCCAGGTGTTTGCCGCAACGCCCTACGGGTTATTCCGCTCCGGCGATCTGGGAGAATCGTGGACCGCCGCGTCGGAGGGCCTGCCGAGCCGGTTCGTGGCATCGGTCCGGGTGGACCGCACCGCACCGGCCCGCGTTTTTGCCGGTACGGAAGCCGGGCTGTTCGTCTCCGACGATTCCGGAGCCGCCTGGGAAGCAACCCCCGTCGTCGGCCCGGTCCGGTCCATCCGGCAGAGCCCCTCCGATGCGTCCCGCTGGGTGGTGGGTTTACAGGATGGCGGCGTGGCCCTATCCGCCGACGGGGGCCGTATCTGGACTTCCGGGACGGGCGCTGTCGCCGACCTGACCATTTACGAAGCGGAGTTTCATCCATCCGACCCCGATGTGCTCTACGCCGGGGGGTGGCAGACCGGCGTCCTCCGATCCGACGATTTCGGCCGGACCTGGCGGCGTACGGGTACGGGCCTTACGGAACTGAGCGTCCACAGCCTCGCCGTTTCCCGCGCCCGGCCCGGTCTCGTTCTGGCCGGCAGCATGGGCGGCGGCCTTTACCGGAGCGCCGATGCGGGGGAATCGTGGCAGCCTGTAGCGCCCGAAGTGTTCGAGGCGTCGCAGGTGTGGGATCTTTACGTGGAGGGAGAGCAATGAACCTGATTCGCTACGGTTTTCTGATTGCGTTGTGTTTCGGACCGCTCGATCCTGTGAAGGCGCAAGTCCTGCCCGACCAGGAAGCCTATGATGCGGCGTTTGCGAGCCGCTCCCGGCAACTCACCGAACACCTGCTGGAGGAAGCGCTCCGCAAGGCGGCCGTCCGCCGCGAAACCCGTAACGCAGGAGAAACCCGGCCGGCCAACGTCATGTCCACCCCCTCCGACCGGCTGGATCTGTTCGAAGCCGCCCTGCTCATCCGGAGCGGCCGAGACTCCGTGATGGGCAACGAAGCCATCACAGAAGAAGCCCGCCGGCCGTTTCGCGGCGGTATGTTCTACATCCACGACGTGATGGCTGCCTATCTCCATGCGGGCAGCGGACTGACCTCCGAAACCAGGGAAGCCGTCCGCCATAGCCTGAAAACCCAGTACCTCTACCGGGGCGATACGGAAAACCACTGGCTCCTGTATTACACCGGGCTGTACCTCGCAGCTCAGACCTGGCCCGATGACCCCGATACCACCTGGTTCAACGGACGTTCCTCCCGCGAAAACCTCCAGGAATCCGCCGAGTATCTCGATCTCTGGATACGCCTCACCACCACCATCGGCCAGGGCGAGTTCGATTCGCCGACTTACATCATCGTATTCCTTTCCCCGCTGTTCACCCTGTACGATTTCTGCCGGGACCCTGTGCTCAAGGAAAAGGCCCGAAAGATGCTCGACTGGATCATTGCCGACTACGCCGTCGATTACCTCAAGGGGCTGTACACGGGCGGCCACAGCCGGGATTACACCTACGATGCCGCCGAGCCGCGCGGCGCTCCGGCCGTCGGGTGGGGCTGGACGCTTTTCGGCGACACCGGGCCGGTATACCGCTCGGACAACCTGCTTGCCGCCTGGAGCGCTTATCGTCTGCCTGTGGTAATCCACAACGTCGCCGTGGACCGCTCGACACCCTATACCCAGTACGAGCGGAAGCGCGTCCGGAACGTAATCCGCTACGGGACCGAAATGAACCCGCCGGTGTACAAAACCACGCACATGACGTCTGATTACGCGCTGGGCTCCCTGCAGGGCGGCATCCTGCAACCCATCCAACAGCACACCTGGGACGTAACCTGGGCGGCGGACACCACGAATACCACCCTCTTTACGCTCCACCCTTATTATTCGGGATATGAGCTCGCTCTGTTCTTCCCCGAGGAGATCGAGTGGCTGAGCGACGAAGTGGACCGGTACCACAAGGTCTATACCGACCCCGATAAGTGGAACAGTTCATCCCCGTACGAGCGTGTATTTCAGCACGATAACGCGCTCATCGTGCTATATGATGTGGCCCCGGACGCCCGCCACCTCCACATCGACGGGTTCTTCCCGAAAAGCCTGGATCGCCGCGACGTCGATCCCTCCGGCTGGATTTTCTGCCGGGGCGGCGATACGTACATCGCTTACTTTCCGCTCAAACCGTACCAGTGGCTCGATGCGAAGGAAGCCTGGCGCCTGCGCAGCACGCATCTTCGTAACGGCGCCGTCGTCGAGGCGGCATCGGCTTCCGAATACACCTCGTTCGAGGCGTTCAAAGACCGGATACGCTCCAACCCTCTCGATACGTCGCGCTTCGATTCGGAAGCCCGGGTGGCCTATACGACGTCCTCGGGCCGCCGACTTGCCTTTACCTACCCGGACCTTCGTATGCTCGACGGGGAGCCCGTCAACCTCGAGGTAATCCCCCTCTTTCGCGGCCTCTATCTGAACGGCAACGGCCGGGATCGCCGCCTGACCATCACATACGGGGAAAAAACCCACACCATCGACTTCGTGGACTGAACGATCGGGGCAGCCGGCCCCGGCAGCCGTTCAAGGCAGCTTCACTTTCGCGAGATAGATGGCCGTCCGGCCCTCATGCGACGAATAATAGCTGACCCACAGCAGCCCATCGTACCAAACCATGCCGGGGTAGCTCGTATCTCCGCCGCTCGGCAGGGTTAGCATCGGCTCGAACTTGCCTTCCCTCAACCTCCCGATAACGGTGCTCGGGCCTGCTCCGCGCCCCGACGCCC
>CBDUBS010000169.1:0-8108 GCA_965365445.1 uncultured bacterium
GGTGCGGTATCCGCTCGTCATGGATCTGAACGAGTACCGCCGCTCCAGGCTTGCGGACGGGATGCACTCCAATTGGGAAGCGCTCATCGATCAGCGTTCGAGGGCCCGGGCGCAGCAGCAACGCGGGGGCCTGGGGCTGAACATCGTAGTGCCCGGTGGACGACAAAGCGCCTTTTCTACGATTTTCGGGAAGAACCAGGTAGACCTGCGGGTCACAGGGCAGGCGTACATCCAGGCCGGGTTCGACCACCGGCGCAGCGATCAGCAGGCGGCCTATACCGGCCGGGCCGGGCGGACGGATCCGCTCTTCAAACAGGACCTGAGTCTGGGGATAACCGGCACCATCGGAGATAAGCTTCGCGTAGACGTAAGCTGGGATACGCAGAACCAGTTCGACTATCAGAACCAGCTCAAGCTCCAGTACACCGGCTACGAGGACGAGATCATACAGAAGATCGAGGCCGGTAACGTGTTCCTGCAAACCCCTTCTACCCTCATACGGGGCGGACAGAGCCTGTTCGGCATCAAGAGCGAGTTGCAGATCGGCGGAGTGCACCTGACCACCGTAGCCAGCCAGCAGGAAGGGCAGGCAAACAACCTGTCCATCAAGGGGGGCGCGCAGGAAACGGAATTCGACATCAAGCCCATCGATTACGAGCAGAACACCAACTTTTTCCTATCCTATTATTTCCGTAATCGGTGGGAGGACGCGCTATCCAGTCCGCCCAACATCCTTCTGGCGAACGGGTTCGACGGCATCACCGACATCGAAATCTGGAAACTGGATAAATCGAGCCTCAACCCCGAGGAGCAAAACGCCCGCGAAATAATCGCCCTGGTGGACCTGGGCGAGCCCGGCTGGAAAACGGTGCTGACCCAGCCGAGTACGTACGATCTGGAGCAGCTTCCGGACGAACGGAACGATCAGTACGAGCCCGAGGAGTTGCGCAACCAGCTGGCCGCCGGCACCGTCATACCGGAGGAATACCTCAGGTCGCCGCGCATGGAGCAACCGCTGGCCGCTTCCGATTTCCAGCGAGGCCGGTTCCGGAAGCTTCAACCCGTCAGGGATTTCGATTTCGACCCCATCCTGGGGTACGTATCCCTCAAGCAGCAGCTTCAGGAGTCCGAAGCGCTGGCGGTGGCCTACCGGTACATGGCGGGCGGCCGTTCGATCCAGATCGGCGAATTTGCGTCCGAAACCGGCGGCTCGGGAAGCACCCAGAACGACCGCCGCCTGGTGCTGAAACTGCTCCGGCCGATCAACCTCAGGCAGCCCGCTCCGGCTGAAAACTTCGACCCGGCGGCCTGGTACCTGGAGTTGCGCAACATCTACCGACTGCCCGGCTACAACGTTACCGAGAATGGATTTGAACTGAGCATCGAGTTCGAACCGCCCGGCAAGTCGGCTTCGACCCGGTTGACCGGGGTACTGGGCGGGGTAAGCGGGCAGCGCACCCTGTTGCAACTCCTCGGTCTGGACCGCGTGAACAGCGAGGGCGCCCCCACATCGGACGACCGGTTCGACTTTTTGGCCGGTTACACGATCGAACCCACCACCAGCCGGCTCATCTTTCCCTACCTGGAACCGTTCGGATCGCACATCGCCCGGCTGATCCAGTCATCCGGCACGGAGGCGGCGAAGGCGCAGGCGGACCTGTACGTGTTCAAAAACCTGTACACCGAAAAAAAGGAGAACGCCCGCAAGGACACGCAGCACGACATTTACCGGGTGCGCGGGGCCAACCAGGGATCGGTGCAGTCGTACTACGACCTGGGCGCCTTTGCGGGCGTCATCCCCGGCTCGGTGCGGGTTACGAGCGGCGGCACGCCTCTTTCCGAAGGGGCCGACTACATCGTGGATTACCAGAGCGGTTCGGTAACGATAACCAATCCGAGCTACCTGACCTCCGGGCGCGACATCGACATAACGTACGAGCAGAACCAGTTTCTCAACCTGCAAAAAAAGACGCTCATCGGCGCCCGGGCCGATTATAGCCTGAACGACCAGATCGGCCTTGGCGCGACCATGATGCGCCTGAGCCAGAAGTCGCCGGTGGATAAGTTCCGGCTCGGGGAAGAGCCGGTATCCAACCTGATCTGGGGCGTGGACGGCACGATGAACTTCGAGCCGCGCTGGCTCACGTGGGCGGTGGATGCGTTGCCGTTCATCCAGACGAAAGAGCTCAGCCGGATAAACATCACGGGCGAGTTTGCCCAGCTTCGGCCCGGCAACTCCGAAACGGTGGCCTTCGCCCAGACGCGGCGCAAGCTTCAAAAGGACTACAACCGGGATTTCAGCCAGGATGAGCTTTCCGGCATCTCGTACATCGACGACTTCGAAGGGTTCGAAAACACATACTCGCTCAAGCAGCCGGGAGCATGGGTGTTGAGCGCGGCGCCGGATTCGATAGGCATCATCGATCCGACGCCGGGCAGCCCCGAAACAAACATCGGTTCGGCGTTTCAACTGGCGCGGAACAACTGGCGCGGCCGGATGGCCTGGTATCAGGTCAACCCTACGCTGTACGACGAACTTCGGGACCCCCGGTGGGCCGGCGACCCCGCCACACGCATCATCCCGGTGGAGGCCGTGTTCAACCGGCAGCCGGTGAACTCAAGCGATCAGTACCTTTCCACGCTCGACCTGAACTTCAACCCGCGCGAGCGTGGGCCGTACAATTATACCGAAGACTTGCCGGGCTTTTTCACGAACCCGAAAGAGAGCTGGGGCGGCATCACGCAGCGCCTTCCGGAAGGATATAACGACTTTACGGTCAAGAATATCGAATTCGTAGAGTTCATCTTCCGGCCGTTCCCGGAAGGTACGTCCGGCGCCGGAACGGATGCGCGCCTGTACGTGGACCTGGGTTCCATCTCGGAGGATGTCATACCCAACGGCATGCCGAACACCGAAGACGGCCTGGCGACCGACAAACTGAGCCGCTCGGCGCTGGACATCATCCGGCGCAGCCGACTGCCCGAATCGATCCGCAACCAGAACGTCAACATCGATAAGGAGACGAACCGCACGGAGGACCTGGGCCTCGACGGCCTGGCTTCGTATGACAATACGCTGTACCGGGACGTAGACGGCAACCCGCTCGATGAGTTTTCCATTTTCAGCTCCTTTCTGCAGAAGCTGGACCCCAATGCCATAAACGATCCGCTGTACCGGGCGGAGGTGGAAAAAGCGCTCGTCGATCCCTCCGGCGACGACTACCACAACTTCATGAACGACCGCTTCTTCGGTGATACGCGGTTCTTTCCGAACGGCCCGTCGCTTCAACAGCGTTTCAGCCATTTCTTCTCCGGCACCGAGCTCAACTCCTACGAGGCGCAAACCAAGCTCGCGCCCAATACGAGCACCCCGCGCGGCAACTCCCGGATGCCGGACTCCGAGGACCTGAATTATAACTCGACCGTCGATACGGACAACAGCTACTTCCAGTACGAGATCCCGCTCGACAAAGCCACGCTCGATGCG
Source organism: uncultured bacterium (assembly GCA_965365445.1). Lineage (GTDB taxonomy): Bacteria > Bacteroidota > Rhodothermia > Rhodothermales > DASSAV01 > CBDUBS01. The sequence goes on from CBDUBS010000169.1 coordinate 3,488, forward strand.
TTGGCTAAGGAAACGGCGGTAGACGATTACATCGTGACGGAGTTGATCAACTACGACCAGCAGCCCTCCGGCTGGTACCAGGTCCGGATCCCCGTACGGAATTTCTCGCGCAAGGTGGGCAACCCGGATTACAGCCTCATCGAGTCCATCCGGCTGTGGATGACGGGACTGGAAAAACCGATGACGTTGCGGTTTGCCACATTCGAACTGGTGGGAACCCAGTGGCAAAAATCAACCGAAGTGCGCACCGATAGCGAGGATCCGTTCTTCCGGCCCGATACCACTTCCAAGCTCACCATCTCCAGCATCAACAACGAGGAGAACGCCGATACCTACAGCGCCCCGGTAGAAGCCATTATCAGCCAGACCCGCACGGCCTACGGACAGGCCGAGTTTCAGCGGGAGCAGGCTATGGCGTTGCGGGTGGAAGATCTGAAGCCGGGGCATCAGCAGGGCATTTACAAACCCTATCAGACGCAAAATCTCGATCTGCTCAAATACGGCAGCCTGCGCATGTTTACGCACCTGCACGGGCTTCTGGCCGATAACATGTCGCTCGGCCAACTCGTACGGCAGAACATCGACGAGGCGCGTTCCAAGGTCCGGCTGTTCATCCGCCTGGGCTCGAACGAAACGAATGACTACTACGAGTACGAGCAGCCGCTGACACCCAGCCCGGAGGGAAGCGGCAACAACCCGGACCTCATCTGGCAGACCCAGCAGATGTACAACGGAGAAATCAGGGACCTCAACTCGGTTGTCATCCATCTGGCCAGGTTGAACCAATTGCAGATCACCCGTGATGAATACCGCGACCCGGAGACGGGCCGGCTGTTCCCTCGGGACAGCCTGTTCTGGAACGTCGGCCCGGACGGGATTTTGCGAAACGAGGCGCTGGACATACAATCCGTGGCTCCTCCCGGCACGCGGATCGGGGTAAAGGGAACACCTTCGCTGAGCCGCGTGACCACGGTGGTAATCGGGGTGCGCAACCCGGCCGATTCGCGAAGCACGGACCCGCGGGATGAATTGAAGGACGTGACCCTCTGGGTGAACGAATTGCGGGTGGCCGGCTACGACGCCCAGACGGGCCATGCCGGCCTCATCAATGCCGACTTCGGCCTGGCCGACCTGGGGAACATCCGGGGCAATTTCCAGATGCAGACGGACGGGTTCGGAGAGCTCTCCAGCACGCTCGGCGACCGGGATCAGGCGGCCTTTACCAACTGGGGCGTCAATGCCGACGTCAACCTGGATAAGTTCATCCCGGAGAAGTATGGCTGGTCCATCCCGGTATCGTACCAGATCCAGTCGAATACCACCACGCCCCGGTTTTCACCCGGTCGCGGCGACGTAGAACTGAGCCAGATCCTGGACGTCATCGAGTCCAAAAACATCGATGCGGTGCAGAAGGAGCAGGAGGTTCAGGAAGCCCTGGCTGCGGCGCAAAACCACAACGTCACGCAGTCGATTACGGCGCGGCTGCAAAAAACAGGCTCGCAATCCCGCTGGCTGCGCAATACGATCGACGGCATCGGAATCAACTACTCGTTCAGTAATTCCGACGGCCGAAACCCGTCGTTGCGCAACGACGACACCTGGCGCTGGTCCGGAACACTCAGTTACCGGTTCGCCACACGCAAACCCCGGACGGTGCGGCCGTTCTGGTTTATCGACGACCTGCCGGTGCTCGGGCTGCTCGGCGATTTGCAGTTCAACTACGTGCCGCAGACGGTCAACCTCTCCGGCACGGCATCCCGCAGTTTCGCTACGTCGCAGGACCGCCGCAACGTTCTTGAGGATCTGTCCGGGTTTGAACTGCCGGATCTGGTGGATAACCCTCTTCGGGAGCTGCACACTTTCACGCACCGCCGATCCACTACCGTCCAGTACAATCCGTTCAAGTTCCTGAACCTCGGTTTCGATACAGGCACGGATCAGAGCCTGAACGCCATCGGGGTGGATACACTCTTCAGCACGATCTGGCGACAGCCGGATACGCAGGAGGATATGACCCTCTGGGGCACGTCGCTGGATCAGGCCCTGGCCGACGGACTGGTGGATAGCCTGGCCCTGCAGGACGGTAGAGCCTGGGAAGCCCGGCGCCTCAACGTAATCCCGTCGGACCGCGTCGTGGGCCGCATCCTCAACGGCGCCGTCAGCCCGCGCACGGATCGGTACATGCAGCGTTTCACGGCTACATTCCAGCCGACCTTCGCCAGCAAATGGAATTGGATTGCCATCCAGCCGGTAACGTACAATGCGGATTACAACTGGTCCAACGGATCGGTAGGCGTCAATAATTCCGGGGCGTCGGTCCTCTCGCGTGTCGAGTTGCGCGGCGGGCTGTCCCTCCGGCCGGTCGACTTCTGGCGCGGGTTCGATTTCTACAAGAACATGGAGCAGGCGCAACGCGATGCCGAATCGAAGGCGGAATCGGACCGGCAGGAACGGATTCAGAAGCGCCGTACCCGACGCGAGGAGCGCAAGCGGCTGCTGGAGGCGCGCCGGGCCGCCGAAGCCGCCCTGCGCAGCGATACGACGATAACCAATCCGGACACGCTCGAAGCGCGCATCAAAGAAATATGGCAGGACGAAGCGGCTTCGGAAGAAACGGAGTTGGAGCAGGCGGAAGATACTACGGCGTCCCGCCGGTTCGCCCTGCCCCTCCCGAGCCTGTCGGGGCTGCTGCGCCGCACCGTACTGGCCCTTACCGGGATTACCGACCTGACGATCAGCTATTCCAACAGCCAGCAGTCGGCTTCGACCAACGTAGGGCGGTTCCTTCCCGGCGGAGGGATCGAGACGGATTATACGCTGGTTGACGCCTTCAAGGGAAACGGCCCGTCCATCGGGTACCGATTTGGCCTCGAGCGCCGCATTCCACTTTACCAGCGGGTGCTGGACCCCCGGTTGCAGGCCGTAGACGCCCTTTCCGACGCTCAGAAACTAACCGCTCGGACCAACCTGCAACCCAGCCGCAACCTGCAAATCAACTTGAACTGGAATGCCGATTGGGGAGATCAGGAGGACGTCACGTTCCGCGTGCAGAACCCCGGCGAGTACCCCCAGACCACCATTTCCGAAAACGGAAACAACCGCGCCTCGGTGTGGGCCTTCGGGGCGGATTATACCGGCATGTTGCAGGCCCAGTTCGATACGTACCTGCGGGATTTCAATGCGGCTACCCCGGAGGAAAAACAGGAAGGAATAGGCGATACCAACGGCGACGGCCGTATCGTGCTGACCAATGAGTCAATCGTATCGGATTTCCAGCAGGCGTTCATGTCGGGGCTGGGGACCGTTGACCGCAACGGCTTTCTTCCGGCGCCCATGCCGTCCTGGACTGTAACATACAGCGGGATAACCAACTGGCCGATCATCCGCAGCCTGGTGAGCAGCGCCACCCTGCGCCACGCCTACAGCGCCGATTACGCCACGGATTACCGAACCAATATGGCGGCCCGGGCGGGCGACGACCGCACCCGGTTCGACCTGGGCGGATACACCATCCTGGGAGTGCTCCCCCTGTATGAGGCGGGCGCCATTCGGATCAACGAGCGGTACAGCCCGCTGGTAGGCGTGGACCTGGCGTTCAAGGGCCGTCTGAATGCCAATATCGCATGGAACGAGACGAACAGTTACTCGTTGAGCCCCACGGCGTATTCGATCAGCGAGATGAAAACGGAGGAGCTATCCGTTACCGCGAGCTACCAGCGCCAGGGCATGAGGCTCCCCTTTATCCCGGGGAAACGCCTGAACAACCGGATCAATTTCAGCGTCACCCTGGCCTATGCCAAAACCGCCGACCAGACGTATAACCTTAACCGGGCCATTACGGATGCGTTGCAAGCCTATGAACTCAACCCCACCGATTTCGATGTAAAGAGCATTCTTTCCAGCAGCAACGTATCCGTCATAACGGACGTCAGCCGCCTCACCATGGCCCCGAAAATCTCCTATCAGTTCAGCAACCGGGTGTCGGCCGATTTTACGCTCCGGTATGAGAAATTCCAGGGAGACGGCCGGCAGCTATCCTATTCGAACATGACAGGCAACTTCAACGTGCGCGTGAGCATTTCCAATTGACGGGGCCGGTCCCTATGGCGACTGAAGGTATGGCGACAGATACGGAGCGGAATCGGAAGGTATACGTATGCAGGCTGGGCCGAGCGGAGTATGAACCTGTATGGGAGTTGCAAAAACGAATCCAGAACAGGCTCGTGGAGGCCAAGCTTCAGGGCGGCGAGCCGCCGCCGGGGCACGTACTCCTGCTGGTGGAGCATCCTCATGTATATACCCTCGGGAAACATGGGCGCGTGGAAAACCTCCTTTTATCGGAGGATGAATTACGGCAGGCGGCGGCCCGGTTCTTCAAGATCGACCGGGGAGGCGATATAACCTACCATGGGCCGGGGCAGCTCGTCGGGTATCCCCTGTTCGACCTTTCTCATTTCGATACCGACATCCACACCTATGTACACCGGCTGGAGGAAGCCGTTATCCTGACCTGCGCCGACTTCGGGGTGAAAGCCGACCGGATCGAGAAACTACCTGGCGTATGGGTTGGTCCGGACGGCCGGGAGCGAAAAATCTGCGCTGTCGGCATCCGGAGCAGTCA
>CBDUBS010000170.1:0-8037 GCA_965365445.1 uncultured bacterium
GTACCCGGGGTGGGACTCGAACCCACACGTCCTCACGGACATACGATTTTGAGTCGCATGCGTCTACCATTCCGCCACCCGGGCCGGGTGTTGCGCCGCCCGTTGAGAACGGCGCAACGGAAGATAGGGCCTGCACGGAGCCGGATCAACGGGTGGAATACGAAAGGATATACAGACGGATAGGGGCGCCGAAAAACGGATCTGTTATCGAACGGAGAAAAACCGGCCGCCTCTCGGCAATCCGCATCGGGGTTGCGTATTTTACGGTCTTTAGCAAGCTACCTATCTACCCATGGAACCCCTACGCGAAACTTTCCCTTTTCTCTCCCGCTTCGACGCAGAAACCGGTCGGGTAGATGGAGTGGAACCCATCGTCCGCCGGTTGAGCGACCTGGCGGGGTGTTTTTCGGACGAGGCGGCGTATCAGGAAGCGCTCAAGGAAGATCCGGTGGTGTATACGCTGTCGGCCGTAACGCCCGCCGAGGGCGACGGGCAGTTGCACTTCGGCATCGGGCGGATCAACCCCGGCAGGGTCGGGGCGGAGTATTTCCTGACGAAAGGGCACCTGCACGTGCGCAGGGAGACGGCCGAGGTGTACATCGGATTGTCGGGAGAAGGCCTGATGTTGCTGGAGGACGAGTGGACCGGCGAAAGCATCGCCGTCGCCCTGACGGCCGGGAGCGTAGTATACGTACCCGGACACACCGCCCACCGCACGATCAATACCGGAGACAGGCCGCTCGTGTACATCGGGGTTTTCCCTTCCGACGCCGGACACGATTACGCCCGGATTGCAGAGAGAAACTTCCGGAAGGTTGTGGTGGAGTCGGGCGGCAGGCCGGAGGTGGTGGATCGGGATAGCCTGCGCCCATGAAACTGTTTGCCGTGGATCTCGAGCGTATCACCAGGCGCACTCTTAACACGCGGCAGCGTGGCAAGACGGACTGGTCTCGCCTTGATCAGATGACAGACGAACAGGCCGAGGACGACGCGGCCTCCGATGTCGAGAACGGGCTATGGACAGAGACCCAGTTGGCTGAAGCGCGGCTCGTGATGCCGGACGAGCGGACGAAGGTGCCGGTATACATCCGAATAGACGCCGAGGTGCTGGAGTACTTCAAGTCTCAAGGGCCTCGGTATCAGACGCGGATCAACGCCGTGTTGCGTTCCTATATGCGGAGTATGCGCTCCTCGAAGACATCTCAATGAGAAGGTGGACTTGACGCGGCGATTATGCAAGCCCATCGCCGGGCTACACGTTTTCCATTGATCAGCGTCCCCGATAACCGGGTAACCCGATGCCGATTCCTTCGGTTCTGTTGAGGCCCGCCGGTATGCAGGATCTCTCTTTGCTGCGGCACTGGGACGAACAACCCCACGTCATGGCATCGGATCCGGGAGACGACTGGGCATGGGAAACGGAGCTGGGTAGAAGTCCTGACTGGCGAGAGCAGCTCGTAGCCGAGGCGGCGGGCTGCCCTATCGGGTTCGTACAGATCATCGACCCCGCTCGCGAGGAGAGCGGTTACTGGGGAAACGTGCCGAACGGGCTGCGGGCCATCGATATCTGGATTGGTGAAGCCTCGTATCTGGGAAAAGGGTATGGGGCCAGCATGATGCATCTGGCCTTGCAGCGATGTTTCGCTTGTCCCGATGTATCGGCCGTATTGATCGACCCGCTGGCAAGCAACACCCGGGCGCATCGGTTCTACGAGCGCCTCGGCTTCCGATTCGTGGAACGACGCCGGTTCAGCGCCGACGATTGCTACGTATATCGCCTCGATCGATCCGACTGGTCCCGGACTGAAATTGAAACGGGTGGCGCGTGACGCTTCCTTGCTGTACTTTGGAAAAACCAGCCGCCTACTCTTTTCGGAATCGAGCGATGAATCCTATGCTTGCTCTTCTTTCCCTGGCGCCCTGCCCGCGTGTTACGCTGGTTGCCGCTATCCTTCCCTTTCTCTTTATGCTGGCCCACGCCGGACTTGCGCAGAAAACGCGCGTGCTGATCGATACCGACGCCAACAACGAACTGGACGATCAGCACGCCCTCGCCTACCTGCTGTTCAGCGGCGACCGGTTCGATGTGGAGGGCATCACCGTAAACCGCACACGTAACGGCGGCGATATCGATAGTCAGGCGCTCGAAGCCGAACGGATCGTCCGGTTGGCGGGGCTTTCGATTCCGGTCATTCGGGGGGCGAGCGGATCGTATGAAGAAATCCGCCCACACCTCGGCGAGGACAGGTACGACGGGAAGGACGCCGTCGATCTCATCATCGAGAAAGCGCACGAAGGGCCGGACCCGCTGGTGCTCCTCCCGGTGGGCAAGCTCACCAACGTGGCGCTCGCCCTCGAAAAAGACCCGTCGATTGCCTCGCACGTGCGGATCGTGTGGCTGGGGTCGAATTACCCGGAGCCGGGCGAGTACAACCAGATCAATGACCTGGAATCGGTGAACCGGGTGCTGGAATCGTCCGCTCCGTTCGAAATCGCTCTGGTGCGCTACGGCAAACCCACCGCTACCGACGCCGTCCGGGCAACGCTCGACGAGATCCGTACCCGGATGCCCGGCAAAGGCCCCCGGGTCGATCCGCCGGTCGAGGGGCGCAACGGGGGCGCGTTTTCTACGTTCGGTGACTATTCGGTGGACCTGTTCGAGCATATCGAGCTGCACGGCAACCCGCCTTCGAGGGCGCTGTTCGATATGGCGGCGGTGGCCGTCGTAAAAAACCCTTCCTGGGCGACGGCGGCCCGCATACCTGCTCCCACACTGGTGGATGGGAAATGGATCGACCGCCCGAACAACCCGCGAACGATCATCCTCTGGGAGCATTTCGACCGTGACGCCATCACGGGGGATTTCTACCAGACCATGGAGCATCCGACGCCGGCACGTTGACGCTCCGGCTTGCACCTTGCCCTGCTGCGGTGTATCCTGTCGAGAGAAGCTAGGGGTGTCCGGGCCGTGCGGCCGGGCTGAGAAAGTCCCTCGAACCTGATCCGGGTCATACCGGCGTAGGAAAGTTTCTTCCGGCAGACGGCGCGCGCCCTCCCGACTCCCCCGGCTTTTCTTGTCCCTTCCATCAGAAAACAGGAGGATGCCATGCTGGCCGGCTTTTCCATCGTACCCATTGGCGTCGGCGAAGAAGTAAAGGAGCAGGTCGCCGAAGTCGTTGCCCTCGTCGCGGAGTCCGGGTTGCCGTACCGATTGGGCGCCATGCAAACCACCGTAGAGGGTGAGTTTGACGAAGTGATGGCCCTGATTATCCGGTGCCACCACCTTGCCCGGAAATCTGCCGGGCGGGTGCTTACCCATATCACCCTTGACGACCGGGCAGGGGCCGAGGGCCGCCTGACCGGCAAAGTGCACGACGTCGAGGACGTACTCGGGCGGGAGGTACCGCATGAGTGAGCCTATCGTAGGCAAGCCCACTCCGAGCCGCCTCGCCCGGTTGCTGGAGCGCAGCGGCGGAGCGCCCTCGGATCGCCTGATCGTGGGGCCGGGCGTCGGGTTGGATGCCGCCGTCATCGACATCGGGCAGGGCCGCGTCATGGCCGTTGCCGAGGATCCTATTTTCCCCGCTCCCGGGCTTCCGCTGGAGATGATGGGCCGGTTTACGGTTCACATCGGGGCGAGCGACGTGGCGGTTACGGGCATTCGGCCCGAGTTCATGACGTATACGCTGCTGCTTCCCGGCTCCGCTCCGGAAGACGATGCCCGGCGCATCATCACGTCCGTTTCCGAAGCGGCCGCCGAGCTGGGGATAACGATTGCCGGCGGGCATACAGGATGGTACGACACGGTAAACGTACCCATCGTTGGAGGGGTGACGGTCTGGGGCACGGGCGAGCGATGGGTTTCGCCCGGTGGGGCGCGGCCGGGCGACGTCCTGCTGATGACGAAAGGGCCTGCCATCGAAGCAGCGGCCCTTCTCGGGGTGCTGTACCGAGAGCGGCTGGAAAAGGCGCTGTCGTCGGAGGCCCTGCAACGCCTCGCGGAGCGGATCGACCAGATCAGCGTGGTCGAGGACGCGCTCGTGGCCTTCGACGCGGGAGGGGTCCACGCGATGCACGACGCGACCGAAGGGGGCGTTTTCGGGGGGCTGTGGGAAATGGCTACGGCATCCGGAGTATCCGTGCAGGTGGACCTGACCGATGTACCCGTTCCGGAGGATATCGCCGGGATCGCTCGGACGCTTGCCTTCGACCCCTGGATGGCGATCAGCGAAGGGACGCTGCTCGCCGCTGCCGACCCGGCCCGGGTGGAGGGTATCCGGGCGGCCTGGAACCGCCGCGGCATCGAAAGCTACGTCCTCGGACGGTGCGTAGACGGGCCGCCCGGCGGCTCCGTCCGGCGCGACGGCCGGGAAACGCCGCTGCCCGAGCCGGGGGAAGATCCCTTCTGGCGGTTGTTCTTCACCGGGCTGACGACATAGCTCTCGCCTTGCGAATCCATCCGAAGCTCCGTAAGCTATACGGGTAGCAATCGCCACCTGTCAGCCATCATATACCGTCATGCGTGTTTTTGCTCTGCTCCTTTCCGCCGGCCTCGTTCTCGGCGGATGCGCGACGCTGTTCTCCGGTACCGAAGAACCGATCTACTTCGATTCCAACCCCTCCGGGGCCCGGATACTGATCGACGGACTCGTCGTGGGGACCACGCCGGCCACGATCGAGGTGGATCGGCCCGGCCTGGAGGATACCGACGTAACGGTGCAACTACCGGGCTCCGAACCGATCCGGTTCGAGCTCGACAAGAAGTTCAACAACACGGCCATTCTGAACATCTTGTTCTGGCCCGGCTTTCTGATCGACGCGCTCACGGGCGCCCTGTACCGCTACGACAAAACGGAATACACGGCGCACTTCGACGACGGCGCCGTTTCGCTGCGGCTCGAAGAGTTGCCCCGCTCCGAAACCGGCTCCTACCTGCTTCCCGGAAGCCCTGAATCGCTGGCCGTCACCGACTCGGCGAGCGGGGTAACGCTGGTGTTCCGCTAGGGCGCTTGAACCGGGGGAGTCCAGGGCACGGCTCCCCCGAGCCGGATGTGCTCCCGGAGGGCTTTCGCCAGATCGGCATAAACGTCCGGTTGCCCGGCGATGAGGTTGTGGGCCTCGGCAGGGTCGTCGGCCAGGTTGTACAACTCGAAAGGGGCGTACGGGCTGTTCTGGAGCAGCTTCCAGTCGCCCCGGCGCAGGGCCTGAATGGTCAGGCCGTTGAACCGCAGGTTGCCCTCCCGGCGCTCGAAGTACAGGTCGCGGTCGAGCGGCTTCTCGGATGCGCCCTGCAGCACATCCAGAAAGCTGCGCCCCTCGATGGAGGATTGGGCGGGAATCCCGGCCCATGCCAGCAAGGTAGGAAATACGTCCATGGTCGCGGCGATCTGGTCGGTGGTGCGACCGGCAGGGATGCGGCCGGGAAGCCTTGCCAGAAACGGTACGCGAAGGCCGCCCTCGTACATACTTTGCTTTCCGTCGCGGAGCGGGCCGTTGTTCGCTCCGTCCGAAAGCTGCCCCCCGTTATCGCTCAGGAACAGCACCAGCGTTTGTTTTTCCAGGCCCGTCTCCGAAAGCGTCCGGAGCACCTGCCCCACCCCGTCGTCGAGATGTTCGATGAGCGCCGCCAGCCGGGCGCGGCGCTCCGAGATGCCGGGCTCGCGCTGCCGGACCCGGTCGAGCCATTCCTCCGGGGGCTGCACCGGGCTGTGCGGCGCGTTGTATGCCAGGTAAAGAAAGAAAGGCTGCGACAAATCTTTCCTGGACCGGATGTAATCGACGGCCCAGTCGGTAAAGACATCCGTGGCGTGCCCCTCGGCCGTGATCACCTCCTGATTGCGCCGCAGGTAGTTATTCCCGAAGCGCACGTGGGTGTAGTAGTCGTCCATCATATCGCCCAGGAAGCCGTGGAAGAAATCAAAGCCCCGCTCTCCGGGCAGATTCGGCGACTCCAGCCCCAGGTGCCATTTCCCGATGTGCGCCGTATGGTACCCGGCGGAACGCAGCACCTCCGGCAGCAGGACGGCTTCCGGAGCCAGGTAACCCCAACTATCCTCCGGATGCGTTCGGATGACACCGGGCACCCCTACCCGCGAGGGGTACCGCCCGGTGAGCAAGCCGGCCCGCGTCGGCGAACACACGGACGAGTTGGCGTAAAAGCGGGTAAACCGGCTGCCCTCGGCGGCCAGGCGATCTATGTTCGGCGTTCGGATGTCGGCGGCTCCGTAGCTCGACAGGTCGCCGTAGCCCAGGTCGTCGGCCAGGATGAGCACGATGTTGGGCGAAACGGACTGCGCCAGGACCGCACTGAACGGTAGAAGCAACAGGAGCAGTAACCCTTTCATAGAAATACGAGACCGGGGAGCATGAATTCGTAAAAGGCGCCGGATGCCGACTACGCAAGCGGCAACGTGTGAACCGGCAACATAACGCCTTCCGGATTCAGATGCACGGTCGTTCTCCCGGTACGGTAGAAGCGATGCCCGCCCCCGCCTTTTTAATGAACCGCAGGTTACAACTATTCTACTGGAGCGACCTGTCCACCCCTTTCCACATACGATTCCTGCCCGTGTGCCGGCTCAGGGGGCTTCGGCTCGCTCTCGCGCCGCACGCCGGAATAACAGGGCCGATACGACGTACAGCAGAATGAAAAAGAAGTTGATTCCAACGACCTCCGCCGGACCATTGCCCGGGGGAATCGCGCCGGTCAACCAGGCCGTCGCAGTAACCAGCCCCTGGGCAAGCGCCATACCGAACAACGCCCAGGCCATGCCGCCGGGTTTGAACCGCGCCGTCACCGCCCCGACCATTCCGACGGCAAGCACGCCGTGGTACATCAGGTTAGCGGGGTTGCCCTCGTCTCCGATGAGGCCCACCGCTCCGTTGAACCACACGAGCATGAACGCCGCCGCCAGGGCGACCCCGAGGGCGGCCCGGTAGGCCGTATTTGCCGTGGTCCGCACGGCCAGTTCGAAGGCTCCGCCCACACTGGCGAGCAGGGCGCCGGCAATCAAGAAGTCGGATGCGCTCCAGTTGACCTCATTGGTGAAGCGCATGGCGATGAGCGGCGTCAGCAACAGGAGGCCTGCGGCGGACCACATGATCGTGCTCCAACGGCTCCCCTGCCGCGATTCGTTTGCTTCCGTGAATTCATTCATAGAGGTTTCCTCCAGGTTTTTGATGGAGGATGAACGTACCCCAAGTCCCTGTGAGAGGCATGAGCAAAACGTGAGATTACGCTGAGTACGTATCAGGGGCGTATGAAAAGGCCGCAACCGTGGCCCGCCGCCCGACCCGTTCCGGAAGGGAGCGAACTTCGGTCCGGCCGCGCTGCGCGTCGGCCGATCAGACGGGTAGGGCCTCCTCCTGACGCACTTCCGGCGCGGCCCGTACGGAAGCATCGTACGAGGCCCCATCGAGTTGCCTGAGGCCGAGCAGATCGGCGGCATAGCCGATCTCCCGGGTGAAGTCGCCGTACGCCACGACGAAATGGGTGCCCATGAGCGTATCGATGACCGGCTGCGACGAACCCAGGTGGACGCGCAACTGGGTGTGGCAGGCATGCAGCTTGGGCCGGCGCTCGCTCAGGCCTTTATGGATTACAATGTCGTCGAGGTTGTTGCCGATGCGCACGAGCGACACCACTTCGTTCGAGGGTAGCTCGACCTCCGGGGCCACACCGCGCCCGCTTTCATGGTGGCGCAGCAATCGGTAGGGCAGATCGATGCCGCAGGCGCACCGGGGAGCCGTGCAGTGCGCCAGGTCGATGTATCCCGCATCGTAGATGATGGGGTTGGCGATCCAGATGAAGTCGGCTCCGAGCGCTTTGAGCAGGAATAGCGTTACGGCGGCATCCAGATCGCCCTCGCACGCCCCGATGGTATCGGCGGCTTCATTCAACATACTGAGCGCCAGGCAGGAGGTCGTATCGACCTGCTGGATCATGGCGAAACAGGCCATAGCCAGGCCGTCGGCCTTCTCGGACTTGCCCAGCAGCGCCCGGACGAGCAGCCGTGCGGCGACGAATGCCCCTGTCGC
>CBDUBS010000171.1:0-8024 GCA_965365445.1 uncultured bacterium
ATAATCGGCGAGCGTCCGGCTGTGGCAGGGCAGTGGAATCTACCCCCGCCTCTGCCGGATCGGTCCGCAGCGCCCCCGGATTGCCCCGGCCGAAAACCGGGGCTACAGCCGCCAGCAGGACGAGGGCCTGCCATACACACCTTGCCTTCCGGCCTGACCGCTCGAGTCGCTTCAGTCTATCGGTCATCAGAGTGTGGGCTGCAACTGATCCTTGCCCCGCACCATGTTGGCATTGTGCCGGGCCACGACGGCCTGGATCTCCGCGATCACCTCCGGGTGTTCGTCCGCCACGTTGTACTTTTCCGAAGGGTCGTTCTGCAGGTTGTACAGTTCCGGTGTGTCATGGACTACCTGGGGATCGGCTCCATAGGCAGAGCGGGTGATGAAGTGCGCTTTCCAGGGACCTTTACGAACGGCCCAGAGGTCGCCGGTGCGGTAGTAGAACACTTCATCCCGGACGGCGTCCGCTTTCCCCAGCAAAACGGGAAGCAGGCTTACCCCGTCGATGACGCGGTCGGTGGGCGGCTGCACCCCCGCCATGTCGAGCGCGGTTCCGAACAGGTCCATGGTGGTGGCCAGCGCCTGTGTTGACTGGCCGCCTTTTACTTTACCGGGCCACCAGGCTATACCGGGTACGCGCATTCCTCCTTCCCAGGTGGAACCTTTGCCTTCGCGAAGCAACCCGGCCGAGCCCCCGTTGAGGTGCTGCGTCAGCCACGGACCGTTATCGCTCGTGAAAACGACGAGGGTGTTTTCGGCCAGGCCGAGCTCGCGAAGCGTCCGGAGCACTTCACCCACGCTCCAGTCCAGTTCCTCCACCGTATCCCCGTAGAGGCCGCGACTGCTTTTGCCTTCGAACCGGCTGGAGGCAAACAGCGGAATGTGCGGGAACGTGTGGGCAAAGTAGAGGAAAAACGGTTTCGACTGGTTCTCGCGAATGAAGCGCAGGGCTTCTTCGGTGTAGCGGCGCGTAAGCTCGCGCTGATCCGGTTCATGCTCGACCACCTCGGCATTCCGAATGAGCGGGGTTGGCGGGTAATTACGGGCGCCCTCGCCCTTGTTGTGGGCCGGACTCATATCGTTCGAATACGGAATCCCGAAATACGAATCGAAGCCGTTGCTAACGGGGAGGTACTGCGGCAGATGGCCCAGGTGCCACTTGCCGATCGCCGCCGTAGCGTACCCCTTCGTCTTGAGGGCTTCGGCAATCGTGATTTCCTCCGGAGGAAGCCCCCCGGCCGAGTTCGGGAAAAGCACCCGGCGCGGGCCCATCATGCCGCTTCGCACCGGTAGACGCCCCGTGAGCAAACCGGCCCGGCTCGGCGTGCATACCGATGCAGCCGTGTAAAACTGCGTGAACTTCATCCCCTCCGAGGCCATGCGGTCGAGCGCCGGGGTGTTGATAGTTGGATGGCCGTATACCCCCAGATCGCCGTACCCCAGGTCGTCGGCGAAAATGATGACGAGGTTCGGCAGGCGATCTTGCGCCCGGGCAGGCGTAAATGTCAGGCCGGCAAGCAGCAGGCAGAACAGGAAACCGAAACGTTGCATGGCGGGTCCGTATGGTTTGAAATACTGAGGATCACTTTCGATAGGCCCCGAGCGTCTGGGCCAGCGCATCATACGCCGGTTTGGGGCGGTAATCGGCATCGAAGGGGAGCGCCGAGCCGTAGCCCTTGAAGAACGACGGCACCCACGAATAGCGGTCGGTAAAACCCCATGTTACAATGGCTTCGCACCCCGGTTCGGCGAGGCACGCCCCGGCGATGTTCCGGTAGACCTGCGCCTGAAGCGCCAGCTTCTCGGCCGTGGCGGGCTCCGGTATCCGGACGTCGAGTTCGGTGATGTGAACGGCGAGCCCCAGCGCGGCAAGGCGCCGGATGTTGGAGCGAATCGACTCCGGAGAGGGATAGCTCTCCGTACTGACGTGCATTTGCAGGCCGACGCCGTGGATCGGAACCCCTCGTTCGAGCATCCCGGAAACGAGGCGATACACCGCATCCGATTTCTTGTTCACCGCTTCGGCGCCGTAATCGTTGTAGAACAGCCGCGCCTGAGGATCGGCTTCGTGCGCCCAGCGGAACGCCTTATCGATATACTCGGGACCGATGATACGATGCCAGAGCGAATCACGGTACGAGCCGTCCCCCATAAGGGCCTCGTTGACGACGTCCCAAGTGTGGATGCGCCCCCTGTACCGACCCACCACGGTTTGGATGTGGTCGTGCATGACGCCGAGGAGCGCATCGCGCGTCCAGGTACGGGCGCGGAGCCAGTCCGGAACCTGCATGTACCAGACGAGCGTGTGCCCACGGACGTGCATGTCGTTCTCTTCCGCAAACCGGACGAGCCGGTCCGCTGCGTCAAATTCGTACCGGCCCTCGGAAGGGCGGAGCGGCCCGAATTTCAGCACGTTCTCGGCAGTCAGGGCGTTAAACTCGCGTGCCAGCGTGGCCGCATACGGCGCCTCGGAGAGCCTTGCAGGGTTTACGGCAGCGCCCACCAGAAAACCCCGCTCCTGAGCCGTCCGGCGAAGGGAAGGCGGCTGATGCAATCCGTCAGGCAAACCCGGCCCGACTTCCGGATCCGAAAAGCATCCCGCCACGAGCACGAAAAGGACGAAGGGAAGGCAAAGCGGTTTCATCAAAAAGAAGCGGATCCGGGGCCGTTTTGCAGAAGGATGCCTGTACAGATTGTGAAGTATAATGGCGTTAACCGAAAACTCCAATGCCCGGCCGCCGCGTTTCTCACGAAGAACCGATCAACCTGTTGAGGAACGGTTTCCGAAGGGTCGTTACCGGAACGTCGCTTCGCATCATCGAACTTCTGCCCCTTTGCTGTCGAATAAGCACCAGGTCAAAACAACCAGCAAACGTATCATGATCATCGGTTTAACTATTTCTTCCCTGAGTGCGGCCGTCATCGGCGGCATGTTCTGGACCATATCCCGGGAGGGCACGCCGATCAGGTAGGCCTCCTGTCAATTACATAGATGGCCCGACCCGGTGTTACCTGCCGGGTCGGGCTTTTTCGTTGGCTCAGGAAAAAATCGACGTACCGAGCGCAGCGCGTCCGCAAATCGGCTACGGATCATCGTATATATGATAGTGGTACGCATCTCCAACGAGGGAGCCCGTCTTGCCCGGCTGCAGCAGGACGGGCTTTTCATTTCCGGGAACGAGGATCGCGTGAACTCGGCGCTTTTCGTTTGACCGATCGCTCCGATTCGGGTATGCTTGGCGGTTTCACCGATTGCGGAGCGAGAAACACATGGATTACGGCCTGTGGGCGCTGGCCCTGCTGAGCGCTTTCCTGGTGGGATTGTCGAAAACCGGCATTGCCGGCCTGGGCATTCTGCCGGTGGCGATTTTCGCGGGGATTTTGCCGGCCCGCGAATCGGTAGGTGTGGTTCTCATCGTGCTCCTGGCGGGCGACCTGGTTGCCGTTACCGTTTACCGGAGAGAGGCCGACTGGGGGCACCTGATGGGCCTGTTTCCGTGGGCCGGAGCCGGAATCGTGCTGGGAGCGCTCGCGTTCGGGCAGATGAACGATGCCACGGTGCGCGTGCTCATCGGGAGCATTCTGGTAGGGTTGGTTCTGCTTCAGTGGTTCCGGCGAGCGCGCCCGGTGGAGGTTTCGGTCGGCCCCCCTGCACGGTGGATCGTGATCGGGACCGGGGTGGGGGCCGGTTTCACGACGATGGTCGCCAACGCCGCCGGGCCGCTCATGGTGATGTACCTGCTTGCCATGCGGCTGCCGAAATTGATCTTTGTCGGGACGGCGGCATGGTTTTTCCTGGCCGTGAACGTATTCAAGGTACCGTTCAGTTACAGCCTGGGGCTGATTACGGCTGAATCGTTGGGGCTGAGCCTCCGGTTGGCTCCGTTTGCCGTGCTGGGGGCGCTCTCGGGCCGGTGGGTGCTCCGGCGCATCGACCAGCGGCTCTTCGAGATGCTCGCGCTCGGGCTTACGTTCGTGGCCGGGTGGCGCCTCATCCTGATGTAGCCCCGCCCTTTCGGCATCGGAGGCCGTTGACGTTCCTGCTCGTCCGGCGCCTCAGGCCGAAGAAGCCCCATTCGATCGCTTCCGCAGGACGGCCAGCATCGTTTCGATGAGCAGGGTAACATCGTCTATTTTGACGAGGAAGGCGTCGGCTCCCCCCCGCATGAAGCGGTCCCGGATATCGGCGTTGGTGCTCACGGTTATGGCGACGAACCCGATTGCGGCCGTGGCGGGGTCCCGCCGGATGGCTTCCAGCACGCGCAGCCCGTCGAGATCCGGCATCATGTAGTCGCACACTATGACATCCGGGGAGGCCGTACAGGCGAGCTCGATTCCGGAACGGCCGTTTTCGGCTCCCAGCACCTCGGCGCCGTTGAGTTCGAGAAGATCCTGAACGGCTTCCCGGGCCAGATCGTCGTTATCGACCAGAAGCACTTTGATTCCCGTAAGCGGCGCCATGAATTCGGTTATGACTCGATGGGGCAAGAACAAACAGATAGCGTTGTCGAACGTCCGAACGGGCGGCGGGTGGCAGCCGGGCCGGGAATTAACCTTGAATATTGATTGAAGCGGAGGGGATGCATAAAAAAAGAGGCAATCCCTGAACGGATCGCCTCTTTTTTGTAAGCAGGCCCGGTCAACCGGGCGTGCGCGTAATGGTATCGTCCTTCTCGCCCGTCTTGGAGGGGTTGAACCCTCGTTTGGGTTCGAGCACGGTATCGATGAGGCCGTATTCCCGGGCATCGGCGGCGCTCAGCCAGTAGTCGCGGTCGGCATCGCGCTCGAGCTGATGCTGCTCCTTGCCGCTGTGGTGGGCCAGGATCTGGTAGATGCGCTCCTTGAGCCACAGGATTTCGCGGGCCTGAATCTCGATGTCGGAGGCCTGGCCCTGGGCGCCGCCGAGCGGCTGATGCAGCATGATGCGCGAGTTCGGCAGAGCGGCGCGGCGGCCTTTGGAGCCCGCCGTAAGCAGCACGGATCCCATGGAGGCGGCCAGCCCCACACAGATGGTGGCTACCGGACAGGTTACCCACTGCATGGTGTCGTATACGGCGAGCCCGCTGTACACCACCCCGCCCGGCGAGTTGATGTACACGTTGATGTCGCGCTCGGGGTCCTCGGATGCCAGGAACAGGAGCTGGGCCACCGTCAGGTTGGCGATGGCATCGTTGATGGGCGTTCCGAGTATAACGATACGCTCCTTCAGCAGGCGGCTGAAAATATCGTAGGCGCGTTCGCCGCGGGTAGTCTGCTCGACGACCATCGGCACGAGCGCAGCCATCGACTGCTCCCGAAAGGGACCGCTGTAGATGCTGCTCGGCACGGAAGTCAGGCTCTGGCTGAACTTGATAAAGTCGTTGACCATATGTTTGACGGCTGAGGTTTCGAGTTGGGAATAAAAGCCGTACCAGTCCGGGTCGGCGTTGGTTCCGGCGCCCACGAGGCGTTACCGGCCCGAGGAGGCTTCTCCGGCGTCGGTCGGCTCGCTTTCGTCGGGGCCGACTTCTACCCCGGCCTCGGCCGCTTCTTCGCCTGACTCCTCTTCGGTCTGAAACTGCTCGAGGCTTTTATCGGCCAACTGGAAGCGTTCGGCGAGCACATCCAGTACCTTGTCCGAGAGGATGCGGTATTCGAAATCATCGGCCAGGCTGGGCGCTGCTTTCAGAAGCTGGCGATAGAAATCCGGCGAATACGAATTTCCGGACAGGTTCTCCAGGTAATCCATCATGTCGTCGGTGGAAACCTGCAAGTTTTCCGTCTCGATGACCTTGTCCCGGATGATCATCCAACGGGCCTGTCCTTCGGCGCGTTCCCGCGATTCGGCCCGGTACAGCCCTTCATCGAAATCCGGCGGGACGCGCTCTTTATACCGTTCGCGGAATTCCTTGACGTACTGGTCGAGGATAACCTCGACGGCGGCTTCGGGAACCTCGACCGGGTGTAATTCGATCATTTTATCCACGATATCCGACCGGAGACGCTCGCGGGAATGATGCTGCCATTCCTTTTGCATCTTCTCCCGCACAAACTCGCGCAAGTCCCGATCGCCAAGCCCCTCTTTCTCCGTGATGACATCGATGAATTCCGAATCTTCGAGATCCGGCAGCACGGGTCGTTTGACTTCTTTTACGGTGACTTCGTAGTGGTGCGTGTGGGCGTGGTGCGTGTGCCGCGCTTCGTCGCCCGGTAGCAGGAGCAGATCGGAGGCCGGTTCTTCGTCGTCGTGCGGCTCATCGTGGGTGATCTCGACGCGGAAGGTTTCGCCCGCCGCATGGCCTTTCAGTGCCTCACTCCATGCCTCTTCCGTGCCGGGGTGGCCGACGTAAATGGAAACGTTTTCGTGGCGCTCGCCAATGACCGGGGCGCCGGTTGCCGCGTCCAGCGCCTGGGCGTCGAACAGAACCAGGTCATTCTCATCGGCCCCCTCCTCTATCGGAGCGAGGTCGGCGGCTTTCCGGCGCATATTTTCGATATACCCGTCGATTTCTTCATCATCAGGGACGTGAACGAGGCGGTCGAGGGTGTGGGCAGACAGATCGGTAATCTCGAACTCCGGACGCACGCTCAGGCGAACAACGGCCCGCAGATCGCCGTCGGGTTTGTATTCGAACGCCGTTATGCGGACGGGGCCAAACAACTTCAACTCGGCGGTTTCGGCCCTTATGGCCTCCTGGATCATGGAGTCGGCAATTTCGAGGCCGAGGGCTTCGCCATACAGTTTCTTGACGAGCTGAAGGGGCACCTTGCCCGGCCGAAAGCCTTTGATGGCGGTTTTGGACCGCTGGGAGCGAAGGGCTTTATCGAGCCGGGGATTCAGGTCTTCGGCGGTGGCGTAAATTTCGAGATCGAGTTCGACCGGGTTGACCTGCTGTAACGTCGTCTGCATAAAGGCTGGTTGAATAATCAGAGGGAAGATCGAGCCCGGCAACCCCGTTCAACGTATCGCCCTTCGCAGGATCACGACGTTCCGGTGCGGGCGGGTCAGGTATCGTTATGGGCGCTGTGGAAAACGCGCTTCGGCCGGCCGAAGGCGCAACCGGGCTCTTTGACCGACCTTGTATCCCGTTGCGCTCCGATCGGTTCCTATCCCGGGAGGGCGGAGCGAGCCGGGCTCAAAAATCGAGACCGATGGAGAAGTAGATTTTGCGATGCCCGAAACGGCGGCCATCGAAGGGCCAGGCAAAATCAATTCGTACAAGATAGCCGAGCAGGAGGGTCCGCAGACCTGCGCCGGAGCCGACGAGCAGGTCGTCGAAGCTGCGGCGACCGGCTTCGTCGCGGTGGAACACATTGAACCGCTTATCGGCTCCGCGCCCTCCCCAGAGGCTGCCGGCATCGACGAAGGCCGTTCCCTGAAGGTTGTACAACGGAAGAATCGGTATGGGACCGGGCAGGAGCGCCGCTACGAGCGGGAACCGAAATTCGGCGTTGACGAGCCCGAAATACGAACCGTTGAGCGCGTTGATATCGGCCCCGCGCAGGGGCATGACGGGCGTGGCGAAGATGAAATCCGAAATGTCGGTAATCGGAAACCCGTTCTCCGGATCGAACCGGCGGTTGATCCAGTTCTGCACGCCGGAGGTATAGAAGAGCTGCCGATCCGGCCCGACAGACGCGCCGCCGGAAGCGCGCAGTGCCAGCGAGTACCTTCCGCGCCCGAATGAGGTGTACGCGCGCCAGTCGGAAAGGACGGTAAGGAAGCGAATCTGCTTGCCCGTCACATTCCCCGGGCTTCCGGAAAGGCTGACGGCAAAACGGCGGCCGCCGATCGGATAAAGCATCCCGGGCGTGCTGACGTCGGAGCTGGACGTGGAGCGGATCGTCCCGTTCAAATTCCTTACTTGACCTGACCGCGGCCGCGACGCATCCTCTCCACCAACCTGGTTAGTGGAG
Source organism: uncultured bacterium (assembly GCA_965365445.1). Classification (GTDB taxonomy): domain Bacteria; phylum Bacteroidota; class Rhodothermia; order Rhodothermales; family DASSAV01; genus CBDUBS01. The sequence continues at coordinate 7,897 of CBDUBS010000171.1, forward strand.
ATGATCGTGGCCCGTACCCCTGGCGACCTGCTGCACGGCACGCTCGACGTGCTCGTCCTCAAGACCCTGTCGTGGCAGCCGATGCACGGCTACGCGATCCTCCGCTGGATCGAGCAGCGCACGGCGGG
>CBDUBS010000172.1:0-7710 GCA_965365445.1 uncultured bacterium
CGGCGGGCCTGATCGAGGGTGGGCCGGAGGCCGTATACCGGAACCGGGCTGCGGCGCCCGCCGAGCCAGATGCGCTCGATGAACAGGGGGAAGCCGCTTACATGGTCGGCGTGTTCGTGCGTAAGGATCATCCCCTTGAGCCGTTCGAGCGGCAGGTCGCACGAGAGCATACGCTGGACGGCATCCCCGCCGCAATCGATGAGCCAGGTGGAGTCGTCGTCCGAAAAGGCCAGCATGGTGGTCGTCCGATGCGGATCGGTCCATGCGGCCCCCGTACCGAGCAAGTGAACGTAGGGCATACGGTTGGCGTCTGGGGTTCGGATTTCAGTTCCGGCGGGCTACCGTGTAATCGACCAGTCCGATGAGGGCGTCGCGGGCTTCCGTCGGGGGGAATGTACGCAGCATTTCACGGGCTTCGGCGGCCACTTCAGCCATTTTCATTCGGGCGTACTCCAGCCCCCCGGCGGCTTCCACGAACCGGCTCACCTGCCGCACGTCCGCACGGGACTTCTTCTTTTTCCTGACGATGGCGAGGATGGCCCGGCGGTCGGAAGCGTCCGCGTTGCGCAGGGCATAGATGAGCGGGAGCGTCATTTTTTTCTCCTTCAGATCGATCCCGAGCGGCTTGCCGACGTCCTCCTCCCCGTAGTCGAACAGGTCGTCCCGTATCTGGAAGGCCAGGCCGAGTTTTTCGCCGGCGGCCCTCATGCGCAGCACGGCCGTCTCGTCGTCGGTGGCGCTGAGCGCGCCGCTCACGGTGCAGGCTGAAATGAGGGAGGCCGTCTTGTCCGATATGATACGGAAGTAGGTTTCTTCGTCGATATCCAGCCGCCGCGCCTTTTCGATCTGAAGCAGCTCCCCCTCGCTCATCCGGCGGACCGCGTCCGACAGGGCATGAAGCACCCGGTAATCGTGGTGCTCCAGGGCAAGCAACAGCCCCCGGCTGAGCAGGAAATCGCCGAACAGCACGGCCACTTTGTTCTTCCAGAGCGCATTGATCGAAAACATACCCCTGCGCCGCTCCGCGTCGTCCACCACGTCGTCGTGGACGAGGGTGGCCGTATGGAGCAGCTCGACGAGCGCCGCCGCCCGGTAGCTGACGTCGGTGACGCCGCCGCATGTTTTGGCCGAGAGCAGCACCAGAAGCGGGCGTATGCGCTTGCCTTTCTGCCGGAGCAGGTACCGGGTTATTTTATCGAGCAACCCGACCGGGGTGCGCATGGCGCCGCGGAAATACGTCCCGAATTGGTCCAGTTCGGCCGCTACGGGATGTTTGATCTCCTTGAGCGACATCGGAGGCCGGAGGTCCGGCACGGCGACCAGGCTGCCGTCGCCTCCGGGAGGTATGTACACGGTATCGGCCATTATCTTTCAGAAATAATTGAAAGTTACGGAGTAAACGCAGCGTGGCCGGTTTGGTTTTCGCAATGTACTGAATTTCGAGCCTTCAAACGGGCCGGTCATCCGAAGCGGTACTGCCCCCGCCGCAGGAGCGCCAGGAAGAACGGCGCTCCGCACAGGGCCGTAACGACGCCTACGGGAAGCTCCGACCCTTCGATGGCGGTGCGGGCCAGGATATCCGCCCAGAGCAGAAATACGCCGCCGGCCATGAAGCTGAATGGTACGAGCCTCCGGTGGCTCACGCCGGCGAGCGACCGCACGGCATGGGGCACGATGAGCCCTACGAACCCGATGGCGCCGGATGCCGCCACCAGCGTACCCGTCACCAGGGCGGCCAATACCACCAGCCCTTTCTTGACCCGTTCCACGGGTACGCCCAGGCTGAAAGCAGGCTCCTCACCCAGCAGCAGCGCATCGAGCGCCCTCCAGAAGCCGCTCAGGAGCAGCACGGCCAGGGCGGTTACGACGTACGGGACCGGCAGCATCTCCCAGCGCGTCTGCGACAGCGAGCCGAGCAGCCAGAACAGCACCGTGCGGACCTTGTCCGCGCTCGGAGAGGCCAGGGTAACGAAAGATGTTACGGCCGCCATCAGCGACGACACCGCCACCCCCGCCAGCAACAGGCGGGATACGACCACGGTGTGGCCCTGCCGGGCGACGATAAACACGATGACGATGGCCGCCAGCCCGCCCAGGAAGGCCGCCAGGGGGAGCGTGAGGCTGGAACCGAGAACGGCGGGCAGGAAGCCGAGGAAAAACAGGGACGCCCCCGCCGAGGCGCCGCCGGAAATACCCAGAATGTAGGGCTCGGCGAGCGGGTTGCGCACGAGGGTTTGCATGGCTACGCCCACCACCGACAGCCCCCCGCCCACCACCAGCGCCAGCAGCGCCCGTGGGAGCCGAAGCCTCCAGACGATGCTGTCCGCCACGGCATCAGCCGGGAGGGCGCCGAGATGTAGGCGGCTCCCGAGCACCCGCATTACGTCCCCGAACGGCACAGGCTCGCTTCCCCAGGCCAGCGATGCCAGCAGCGAGGCCAGTACCAGCAGAACCAGCATCAGAGCAGCCGTCGCCTGTTTCATGGGGCGTGCGGGTCGGGCCGGCCCTCCGGCGCAAACAGTTCCGGATGAAGCAGCCGGGCGATGCGGCGGGCTCCTTCCACGAGGCGCGGGCCGGGCCGCTGGATGAGCGAGGGATCGATGCCGTAAACGCGACCGGATTGCAAGGCAGGCAGGATCGACCACGTCGGGTGTTTATCGAGCAGGGTGCGGGCGTCGTAGCCCTCCCCGAACAGGCCTATCACCACCTCGGGGGCGGCGGCCAGCACGAATTCGTCGGAAAGCACCGGGCGCTCCGTCCGGAAGGTTTCCGTGATGCTCCGGCCTCCCGCCCGGTCCACCAGCTCGTGCGCGTAGCTTTCGGCTCCGAAGGCGAACAGCGCTTCGTCGCTGATGAGCAGCAGCACGCTCGGGCGGTCGGACGCCCCTGCGGTCAGCGTGTTCAGCTCGTCCAGGCGTCGCCGAAGCGAATCGACCGCTTGCCCGGCCTGCCGCTGCGTTCCGAGCAGCCGGCCGAGCGTGCGTATGTTGGCGAACACATCCTCCAGGGACCGGGCCGACAGGAAAAACGTCGGGATGCCCAGCTGGTGCAGTGTTTCGGCGTCGCGGGGGCTGTTGACCTGCTCGGAGGCGATGACGAGGTCGGGCGCGAGGGCGGCTATTTTCTCGAAATCCACGGGCAGCGTGGCGAACCGGGGCAGCGATTCCACCGGCGGCGGGTAGTCGTCGATCCGGCCGGCGGCGACCAGCCTGGGGCCCCCGCCTGCGGCATACACGAGGTCGGTAGCGCTCGGGGCGAGGGGCACGATACGGTATATTTCGTTCGGTACGAGTACTTCCCGCCCCAGATCGTCCTGCACCCCCCGGCCCGGCGGACGGGCCTCCCCTCCGCAGGCGGCCATCCCGAGAGCCGCCCCTACGATGCACGCGGCCCAAACGGGAGCAAGGTTCGGCCTGGACAGGAGTGGAAGCATCAGGGCAGGAGGTAATGAGGCAAGCGAGCGCGACGAGCCGCCCGGACGGCGGGCGACGCCCGAAAATACGATCACAAAGAATGCGTTTTGCATGAAACCATTCCTGCCGTATGTTGAGGTCTTTTGTAAGGTACACGCATCCGGTTGTTTTCCATGCACTACACCTTCGTCGTCAACCCGGCGGCCGGGCGACATCGGGCCGGGAGGCGGTACCGAACCCTACTCGCGCTTCTGGAGCGGAACGCCTTCGATTACGAAGTGGTCGCCACGGAGCGCCCGGGGCACGCCGTCGAACTGGCCAGGGAAGCGGCCGGGCGGTCGGAGGTGGTGGTGGCCGTGGGCGGCGACGGCACCATCCAGGAGGTGGCGGCCGGCATCCTGGAAGCCGGGCGAAGGGTCCACCTGGGCGTGTTGCCGCTCGGCTCGGGCAACGATTTCATCAAAATGATCGGAATGCCCCGGTCCATGCCGGCCGCCCTGGACGCCCTGAAGCGGGCCGTCCCGACGCCGGTGGATTACGGCATCGTCCGGTGCCGGCAGAACGGCTGGTCGCGAGAGAACATCTTCGTGAACATCGTCGGCATCGGGTTCGATGCACAGGTGGCGGCGGAAGTGGTATCGCATAAGAGGCTTCCCGGCATTGCCGGCTATCTCGCCGCCGTATTTACGACGCTATCCCGGTGGAGGGCCCCGGTCGTCCACATCGAAGCCTGCCCGCACGGCGGGCCGGGGACCCGGTTGTTCGACGGCCCGTTCTTCCTGACGACGGCCGGCAACGGCCGTAGCTCCGGCGGCGGCTTTCTGCTGACCCCCGGAGCCGACATCCGCGACGGACAACTCGACCTGTGCGTCATCCGGGGGATCAAACCCGGCCGGGTGCTTCAACTGCTTCCGCAGACGCTCTGGGGAGGCCACATCAACGCGCCGGAGGTGCAGGTGTTCAGGGAGCCGGTGGTCCACATCGGGTCGGACGAGGATCTGCCCGTCCACGCCGACGGGGAAATCATAGCGGCCTCGGCTCGCCTCATCGAAATACAGACCGTGAAGGGCGGCCTGTCGGTGCTGTTCCCGACCCGGCCCTGACCCTGTGCGGCCGCCCGTCTTACACGGTATTTTCGTAATTTGCCCATTACGGAACGAGTCATCTTGCCGATAAGAGGCCGTGTGCATCCCTCTCATCGAGCACGACAGGTACAGATTAAGTGAAAAAGAAGATTTTCATCGTAGACGACGAACCCAAGCTGGGAGAACTTTTCGTAACGGTCCTCCAGCGGGACGGCTTCGATGCCGCCTCGTTCGTCAGTCCGATGGCCATGCTGGATCGCTTGGACAAAGGCGATGTCCCGAACGTCGTTCTGGCCGATCTGATGATGCCGGACATGAACGGCATCGAGTTGATCGGCGCCATCAAGGACCGCAACCATACGCTGCCGGTCATCATCATGACCGCGCATTCCTCCGTACAGACGGCCGTAGAGGCCATGCGGCTCGGCGCGTTCCATTACCTCCAGAAACCGGTCAACCTGGAGGAGATGCGCACCCTGCTGAACCGGGCCATCGAGATGTACGGCGTGAAGCGAGAACTGGAGGAAATAAAAAGCACTCAGCGGGCTTCGTACCCCATATCCGGCATCCTGGGCGAAAGCGACGCCATCGCGCGCGTGCGGGAAACCATAAAAACCCTGCGCGATGTGCCGAACACCATCGTGCTGATCGGAGGGGAAACCGGCACCGGGAAAAACCTCGTCGCCAAAACCATCCACTTCAACTCGGTCAACCAGACCGGGCGGTTTCTCGAAATAAACTGCGCCGCCCTGCCGGACAACCTGCTGGAGGCCGAGCTGTTCGGCTACGAAAAAGGAGCCTTTACGGATGCCCGGTCGTCCAAGCCGGGTTTGCTCGAAGTGGCCGACAGCGGCACCCTCTTTCTGGACGAGATCGATTCGATGAGCATGGCGCTCCAGGCCAAGCTGCTTTCGTTTCTGGAAAGCCGGACGTTCCGGCGCCTCGGCGGGGTGGACGACATCAAGGTCAACACCCGCATTCTGTGCGCCACGAACGCCAACCTGGAGGAGCTGGTCGCCAAGAAACAGTTCCGGAAGGATCTGTTTTTCCGCATCAACGTGGTCAACCTGCACCTGCCGCCCCTGCGGAGCATGGGGAAGGATATCCTCGTGATTGCCGGGCAGGTATTGCAGCAGTTCAACATCGAACTGGGGCGCGACATAAAAGGCTGCACCCCGGAAGCGGAAAAGGCGCTCCTGGAGCATCCGTGGCCGGGCAACGTGCGCGAGCTGCGCAACGTGCTGGAGCGGGCCATGATCTTCTCCCGGCAGACCCGGATCGACGTTTCGGACCTCGTGCTGACCACCGCGGGCGGATTCGAGGTGCCGGACGACCTGAGCTGGATGTTTCTTTTTCCGAGCGGCGGCACGCTGGAAAACCTGGAGCGTGCGTACATTCTCCACATCCTGCAAAACACCAACACCAGCTACGCCGACGTGGCGCGCATCCTGGGCATATCCAAAAAAACCCTCTGGGAAAAGCGAAAGCGGTATGAGCTGGATGATGTCGTGCAACGCCCCGAGTAACCCCTGACCCTTCTGCTTCATGGATTGGACTCGCGAATGGAATCCGGCCCGCACCCTGCTCGAACGAACGAGCGATGCGTACCTGCGCTCGGTCATCGAAACGCACCTCGGGCGGTATGAATCCGTCGGGGATACCCTGCGCGTGTGGCCGGAAGGGGCCGCCCTCGCCCCCCTGATCGACCACACCATCCTCAAACCGGAGGCCGCCCCCGCCGACATCGCCCGGATTTGCGGGGAAGCGCTGGAGTACGGTTTTGCCACGGTATGCGTAAACCCCGTATTCGTTACGCAGGCCGCACGGCTGCTGGAGGGGTCGCCGACGCGCGTGTGCACCGTCGCCGGGTTCCCGCTCGGCGCTTCGGCAGCGTCGGTAAAGGCGTTCGAGACGGAGCAAGCCGTCCGCGACGGCGCCGCCGAAGTCGATATGGTGCTTGCGGTGGGGCTGCTCAAGGCCGGGCAGTGGCAGCGGGTCCGGGATGACATACGCGCCGTAGTGGAGGCGGCGGATGGGGCCGCCGTGAAGGTGATCCTCGAAACGTGCCTGCTGACGCCGGAGGAGAAAGTGATTGCAAGCGTGCTGTGCGCCCACGCCGAAGCGGCGTTCGTCAAAACGTCCACCGGGTTTTCGGCGGCCGGGGCGGACGCCCTGGACGTCGCCCTGATGCGGCGCACCGTGGGCCGCGCCGTGGGCGTGAAAGCGGCCGGCGGCATCCGAACGCTTTCCGACGCCGAGCGTATGATCGAGCACGGTGCGAGCCGCATCGGAGCGAGCGCCTCCCCTTCCATCGTCCAACACCAACGGATGAGCTAGATGCATCGCTTTTCCAGCCGCTTTTCGTCAGGCTTCCTTCCCCGCCGGAGGTTCGTTCGGGCAGGTTCGGCGGTTCTGCTCGTCGGGCTTCTCCTTCCTGGGTGCGCCCTGGTCGGGCCGGGGCGGGAACGCACCGAGCGAACCCGGCCGGAGCCCGTCGCCGAGCAGCCGCTCGACATGGCCCGGTACGAGGATTTCGACCCCGCTCCGTATGAGGAAGCCCCTATCGAGCCCTCCGTGGAAGTCAGCCACGACGTGCCGGCCGAGCTGATGCAGGGCACGGTGCGCGAGTCCGGGATGCGTACGGCCCGGGGGTACCGGATCCAGATTTTCAACACCGCCGATAAGGATGCCGCCGACAACGAGGTGGCCCGGATCATCGAGTGGTGGCGAGCGGAGCGCACCTCCGGCGGCGGCAGCGATCTGTTTCGCTCGGCGATGCCGCCCGTATACACGGTGTACCGGCAGCCCTACTACCGTATCCGGCTGGGAAACTTTGCGACCCGCGCCCAGGCGGAGCGCGCCCTCTCGGCGGTGAGCGCCCGCTTTCCCGGCGCCCTCATCGTGCCCGATACGGTTACGCTCCAGTAATCCGTTACCGCAGGATCGACTCCAGCGTGGTGGCGGCGTCGGTCTTTTCGTCCCGGTACTTGACGATCATCGGGGCGTAGAGCGACAGGCCGTGCTCGCGGCCCCACGCGGAGTCCACCGCTCGCGCTCCCGGCGCCACCACGGCGTTTTCGGGTATTTCGAGCGGTCCATCCCCGGTTCGGGACAGCAGCCGTTCGTGGACCAGGTCATAGACGCGGGTCGATCCGGTCAGCAGCACCCCCGGAGCCAGCACAGCCCCCCGGCGGACGAGGCAGCCCTCGTAC
>CBDUBS010000173.1:0-7658 GCA_965365445.1 uncultured bacterium
TTTCGATGGCGCCCTCCGTGGTTTCGATGGCATCGAGTGCGTTTTTCAACAGGTTCTCGATAACCCACTCGAACAGTTCGGCATTGAGCGGAACGTGTATCTCAGGAGGCACCGCCACACGTAACGATACCTTCTTGCCCTGCTGCGGGATGCGGCGGCGCATGTACTCGGCCGCCCCGCCGACGACCGGCTCCAGGGCCAGCATCTCCAGCCGGGGCAACGAACCGATATCGGAAAAGCGGCTGGTTACCCTGCGTAGCCGGTCGATATCTTTTTCGATTTCATCGACCGCCATCCGGGTGGTATTCGTCGCGTTGTTTTCCAGCCGGAGCAACTCGACCCATCCCATCAGGCTTGAAATAGGGGTGCCCAGCTGGTGGGCGGCTTCCTTCGCCATGCCTACCCACAAACCTCGCTGTTCGCTCCGACGAACGGAGGCAAAACCCAGGTACCCGATCAGAATGAACGCGCCGACGAAAACGAGCTGGATGTACGGAAACAGTCGCAGTTCACGGATCAGGTGCGATTCGCCGTAGTGGACGAGCAACTTGAGCCGCGCATCACCGAAATCCTGCTCCACGAGGATTGGCGGAGCATAGGTTTCATCCATCTCAGCCGCCAGTTCCAGCAGCGTACGAACGTGCCGGACTGAATCGGGGGAGGAGGCCCCGGATTTCAGCGAAGGTACGTTTTTGCTGGCGAGAATTTGCGTCCGGCTGGAATCCGTAACTATGGCCGGAATGCCGAAATCGCTCTGTGTGATAATGTAATCCACCAGCTCCACTTCGGCCGGAGGCGGCATGGTCAGCGCCCAGTCGATGGCGCTCTGATAATTCGGCGATCGATTCGGCGCGTATGCTCCGCGAACATCGCTCAGGAAGCGTTGCAACTCCTGAAACTCCGTCACATACGGATTTACCGCTTCCGCGCCGGAGAGTTGTTCCTGCGCTTTGGCCCACAACTCGATGATGAACTGCTCCCGCTCGCGCAGGCGGCTGACGAGTCGATCGGTGTAAAGAACGGAAGCGACGGCGATGAGCACCGCGAAAAAGAACAACCCTAGCTTTACGTTGACCGATCGACGATATGCCTTCATGGCGCCCCTCGGCTGAATGGACCCTCAACACGCCCTCGCCTGCGTTCCGCGTGGGCCCGCCCATCCCTCGAGAAGAATCAGCACGCTGACACGCGCGCGTACCCACGCCGCTCTCGCCCGGAGCGGTGCGGCGCTCAGGCCCGGATGCTTCCCGTTATGGTCTGGTTGCGCTTGGGTCCCGTCGAGATCATACTGATTCCTACGCCCAACTGGGAGGCGATGAATTTCAAATAGCTTTGAGCCGTTTCCGGCAGGGCATCGAACGTATCCACACCGGCGATGGATTCCGACCACCCCGGAAGGGTTTCGTAAATCGGCTGAACTCGCTCCAGGATCTGTCCGTCCGCCGGAAAACGGGAAAGGGTTCGCCCGTCCACCTCGTACCGGGTGCACACCTGTATTTCGTCATGCCCGCTCAGCACATCCAACTTGGTAATGGCCAGGTCGGTAAATCCGTTGATCATGGCGCTGTAGCGCAGGGCCACCAGGTCGAGCCACCCGCAGCGGCGCGGCCGGCCCGTGGTGGCGCCGTATTCGTTGCCCGTGCGGCGAAGCTCCTCTCCCAGGGCATCGTCCAGCTCGGTAGGGAACGGCCCGTTGCCTACGCGCGTGCAGTATGCCTTCACGATCCCGATGACCCGTTTCACTTCGGTAGCCGGAACGCCCAGGCCGGTGCAGCAGCCTCCCACGGTGGGGTGACTGGACGTAACGAACGGATAGGTGCCGAAATCCACGTCGAGGAGCGCCCCCTGCGCTCCTTCCGCCAGGACGTGCTTGCCTTCCTTCAAGGCGTGGCAGAGGTAGTGCGTCGTATCGGTAACGAACGGATCGATCTGTTTGTCGAACTCGACGTATTCCTCGATGATGGCGTCCAGGTTCAGTTCTTCGGCTCCATACACGCTTTTCAGGATGGCGTTTTTCTCCTCGATGGCCCGGGTGAGCTTTGCCCGAAGGATGTCCCGGTCGAGCAGATCGACCACCCGGATACCGGTCCGGGCATATTTATCCATATACGAAGGCCCGATCCCGCGGCCCGTCGTCCCGATGGCGTCGGCGTCGCGATACCGTTCCCGGGCCTGTTCCACCTTCTTGTGGTACGGCATGATCAGGTGAGCGTTCTGCGAGATGAACAGGCGGCCTTCCACCTCGTAGCCCAGCTCCCGGATCATCCGGATTTCCTCCATCACCGCCACCGGGTCGATGACGACGCCGTTGCCGATGACACAGGTCACTCCCTCGTGAAAAATGCCGCTCGGTACGAGGTGGAGCACGAATGTTTTATCGCCCCAGCTGATGGTATGTCCGGCATTGGCTCCTCCCTGATACCGGGCGACGATATCGACCTGCGGGCTGATCAGGTCTACGATTTTCCCTTTTCCTTCGTCGCCCCACTGACTTCCTATGACTACGGTGACCGGCATGGTTTCTCTCGCTAGGGTACCCCTCGCCGGCGCGGCGGGCGTACCCGGTTCAGGCAAAAGGAAGGCGGCGAGGGATACCCGCCGCCTTCGCGTAGTGCTCACTCTCCCCTGCGAACAAAACCCACCCACGGCGCTGCCGCAACGTCGATTTATGCAGGGGTGCTACAGGCGTACGTACTGCGCTCTTTACGCACCGGCTTCCGGCGCGCTTTCGTCGTAACTGCCGACGGCCTCGTCTACCGATTCGTAGTGCTTGAAAACCGTAATCAGCTTCGTAATGACCAGCAGCGACTGAATCCGGTCCGCCACGTTGGCCAGCCGCAGGTCGCCTCCGGCATTGCGCATGGTTGTCATGCCGCTGATCAGCATTCCCAGACCGCTCGAGTTCATGAAGCTGACTTTACCCAGATCGACGATGACGTTCTTCTTGCCCTTATCCTTGAGGTCGTGAAGCGTCTCGTGCAATTTGGCCCCGTCGGGTCCTCCCATCACGTTGCCTTTGAGCGTGATTACGACCGCATTGTACCGTTCATCTACGCTGTAATTCATGTTGTGTCCGGGATCTATGAGTGGTTATGACGCACTTCGACGAAGGCCGGCAGCCCTCGCGCTGCTTGATCCATCCGACTGCCATCCCCTTTGCCGATGTTACGCGCGCTTCCGTAAAGCCGCCTGCTTGCGCAACTCGATTACGACGGGCGCGGCAACGAAGATGGAGGAATACGTACCGATACCTATACCAAACAACAGGGCAAACGCGAAACCGCGCAGCACCTCACCACCGAATATAAAGAGCACGAATACGGTGAGCAAGGTTGTTCCGGAGGTAATAATCGTGCGGCTGAGTGTGGTATTGATCGATCGGTTGACCACCCGGTCGAACGCTTCGGTTTTGAACATGCCGGCATACTCGCGGATTCGGTCGAACACGACCACCGTATCGTTGATGGAATACCCAACGATGGTCAGAAACGCCGCTATGATGGCCTGGTCGATCTGAAGCGAGAACGGCAGCACCCCCTGGAGGAGGGAAAAAAGCCCCAGGGTGATCGTCACGTCGTGGAACAGCGAGGCCACGGCGCCCAGCCCGTACCGCCATTCGAACCGGATGAGGATGTAGGCAAAGATGACGAGCAAAGCGCCCAGCACCGAGTAAATGGCCCCCTGTTTGAGGTCCTCGGCAAAACGCGGGCCTACGATGTCCGTTTTGATGACCTGTGGCGAAGAGCCGGCGAACCCTGTAGAGATGCCGTCGAGGATGCGGCCCTCCACTTCCTGGAGATCTCCTTCGCTGTGCGTCCGGATGAGGAGCTGCGCTTCCCCGAACGTCTTCACTTCCGGCTCGGATCCAAGCGCTGAGGCCAGCCTGGACCGCACCTGCGTGACGCTGATCGGCTCGGAAGTCTCGATGACGAACTCCATGCCCCCGCGGAAATCGATGCCCATCTCGATACCCCGGGTAGCCAGAGAAATGAGGCTGACGATCAGCAGAACAGCCGAAAGGGCATATGCTTTCTGCCGGTTGTTTACGAACTCGAAGTTCGCATTTTCAAAAATTCGCATGGTAATATCCTGAAAAAGGGTGTTGACTGTAAGTAGTCCCGCAACCGGATCGGCCTGCCTGCATCGGGCAGTACCGCCGAGCCGGGCCGGTCAGCCGAAGTTTACGCTCATGCGCCGCTCGCCGATCATGTAGTCGAACACGACGCGCGTGATGATGATGGCGCTGAACAGCGAGGCCAGAATACCGGCCATCAGCGTAACTGCGAAGCCCTGGATCGGTCCGACGCCGAACGAGTACAGGATGGCGCCGACGAAGAAGGTGGTTACGTTGGCGTCGAAGATGGCGCTGAACGCCTTCGAGTAGCCCGTTTCGAGCGCCGCCTTCATCGTTTTGCCGGTTGCCTGTTCCTCCCGCACCCTTTCGAAGATGAGCACGTTGGCGTCCACCGCCATACCGATGGTCAGCACGATACCGGCGATACCCGGCAGGGTCAGGGTGGCGTTGAATGCCGCCAGAATACCCAGAATGAAGATAATGTTCAGGAGCAAGGCCAGGTCGGCGATGATGCCCGCCGTCCGGTAGTAAAAGATCATGAAGAGGGCGACGAGCAGCAAGCCCAGCATGACCGAATTGAGTCCGGCACGGATGGATGCGGCGCCGAGGCTCGGGCCGACGGTGCGTTCTTCAACGATCTCTACCGGGGCCGGTAGAGCGCCCGACTTGAGCACCGTAACGATGTCCTGGGCTTCCTCCCGGGAATCGAGGCCCGTGATGGACGAGCGCCCCCCCACGATGCGGTTGATTACCGTCGGATAGGAATACACGTACCGATCCAGCACAATCGCGACGGGCTTGTTTACGTTGGCGCCCGTAATACGGGCCCAGTCGCGCGCCCCTTCCGAGTTCATCACCATGGTTACTTCCGCCTGATTGAGCTCATTGAACTCGACCGTGGCGTCCGTAATGACCTCGCCGGTCAGCTCCACTTGCCGGCGCGTAGCCAGAAGATAGTAAAGCTCCCGTCCGTCCTCGGTGGTGGCTACCGGCGTGGCCGTGTAAAGCAGTTCCGTACCCGGAGGCAGCAACGCCTGCACGCGGGGCTCCGAGAGCAGCCGGTTGACTTCGGCCGTATCGCCTTCGGCTACCATGCCGAACTGGACGCCCTGCCCCACCGGCTGAAGCACCCGGAGCAACCGATTGGTGTTGCCCGAATTCAGGGTATCGGAGGCAAGCGGAGCGGCGACCGGGACGTTTGCGTTGGTATCGGCGTCGGCCAGGGACGGCGCGGCCGCGCTGCTATCGGCGGCGGTGTCGGCCGCAGCGGGCGAACGACCGTCCTCGTAATACTCGATGATCTGTTGCAGCGAGCGCTGTACCTCATCCTGCTCCGCCATCAACCGAAACTCGAGCCGTGCGGTGCCGCGCAGCAACTTGCGGACACGCTCGGGGTCGGATACGCCCGGCAATTCGACCGCTACGCGCCGCGTGCCCTGCTTGATGATGGATGGCTCGGTTACACCGAAACGGTCCACGCGCTGCCGGATGATCTCGATGGCGCGGTTGACGGCTTCCTCCGCTTCGGCGTGCAGGTACTGGGCCACTTCGGCATTGCTCGAACGGCGCGTGATGCCGGCGTCGGCGTTGCGGAAGTAGCGGGAAAGCCGGGCGTTCGGATCGCGCCGCTCGAACTCCTCTACGAACGTCTCTATGATGGAAACGTCGCTGGTATTGGCCCGCTCGCGGGCGGCGGCCAGAACCTGCTCGAACGTCTGATCCGTGTCGGTGGCCAGCTCGCGGATGAGCGCGTCGATGCGCACTTCGAGCGAAACGTGCATGCCGCCCTGCAGATCGAGCCCCAGCTTCAGGGCTTCTTCTTCAACAGTACGGATGCGGGCGAAATTCTCTTCTTCGTACCGAGCGAGCTCTTCACCCTGAAGCTTGCTCATCTTCCGGTTCATGAAGTAGCTCTGGAACGAGGGGTAGAGGTAATACCCCGAAAGCACGAGGAAGGCGGCGATAAGGAAAATCCTGAATCCGTGACCTTTCATAGTCGTATTTCAGTCAAGAGGATGATGGAACTGTTGCCGTAGTACGGCACAGACCGGTAAGGGGAAGAGACGAATCATTCAGGCGATCCGTCCAAAGGGCAGACGCGGGGCGTCCGCAGGGAAAGGAAGGGACGTTGTCAACCGGCTAGGGGCCGAGCGTCCGTTCGGAAGAAAGGATACGGGTAGTTTGAATTACCCGAGGAGATAAGCGTAGCCGAAGGGGGTTCCCGGTGTACGTCCCGATCGGAGTGCTGCGCTCGGCCGTGATCGCCGGGGCGAAACTCTGCCAGGACCGGGACGACGTATCCAGATTGATTCCTCTGGCTACCACCCATACGGCATAGGAGAGGGGTATCCTCGCTTCCAGACCGCCCTCTGAAGAAACAGGCGAATCATCCGGGGCAGCCTGCGCATCGTTATAACCAACCAGCACCGAAATCAGGTCGGATGCCGGAGCGCATAACGCACCGGAAACGGAACAGTCCGCTCGCGCCGCCGGGGCCAGAACGACCGGCAGCAAACTCGTAGCCATCAGGACGACCACGAACCGCTTATTCCATTTCGAGCGGAAACAGGGCATACAATGCATTCAACACAGGAAGCGGGCGCTATCCGGCCCCACCGAACAGACTTCGGAAAGCACTCCTACCGAAATTGTTTCAGCTTTGTAATTTACGCGCCGCTCGCCTTCCATTCAATACGCCGCTCCGGTTTATACTCTCCTGGGGCGCGTATGTCCAGCGGGGCGGACGCTTTCGGCAGGGTAGACCGACGGTTTCTGTTAACGGACGCCTTTTTTCTATCCCGATGGTCCACCATGGCGTGCGGATTATTCACAATGACCAAGGCACGACCAACTTTCTTTTCGAAAGTACCCCGGCTCAGCGCCAAATCTCCGACGAGTCGTTCGAGTACTTCTTACCCGATCAGGCCTCTTATAGCTGTGCCCGAGACAACCTCCTATTCACCGGTGCCATCCTCTTGATCGATTGCAACGGAGCCCTTGCCCGAACAGTTCAGTTAATGGAATGCGAAATCGGGACGGGGGACCGAGCGTATGACCGGTATCTGTATGCAAATCGTCGAAGTGAGGCGCTTGTTCAAACGGTCGGAGCAGGATCGGCAAACGGCGACGCGCCATGAGAATACGGCGCGGAGCTATCCGGCCATAATACAGGCGGCGGCGCTATTAATCTGTTTACATGACCAGTCGCCGGGTGTCGCAAGGCCCTCACTCACCGGACACCATTCCCTTCTGCCTTAAACAAGCGTCCCCTCTGTGGGCAGCACCAGACGGTCGCGTCCGCCCGCCCAGGAGAGGTGCCCTTCGTAGCCCCCGAAGATGCCGTCGAGCGCCCATACCTGCGTCACGACCAGCCCGCGCCATGCGCCTTCGATCTGCAAACGCCCCTGCACGATGAGCCCGCCCTGTCGCAGCACGTGCCCGTAGAGGTCCTGCACCGGCGGATGCACCACGCATTGCAGAAAGCCCGTCTCGTCCTCGATGGTCACGAAGAGCACCCCTTTGGCCGTTGGCGGCCGCTGCCGCAGCACCGGAGAGTGCCGGGACCTCCGCACTCACCGGCGAG
>CBDUBS010000174.1:0-7636 GCA_965365445.1 uncultured bacterium
CCGGCCCCCGAGCCGGGATCTCGAAAGGTATGGATGTAGCCCTGAACAGATCCCGCATCGAACCTGTCCCGCAACGCGGGGTGCGGGATGACGTTGCTATTATCCTTACCGACGGATAAAAACGAGCATAAAAACGACCGGTAGCCGGGTGCAGTCCGGAATTTCTCCCCCGATAATGTCCTACGGCGGCTCAGGATAAATCCCTGTTAACCCCTTCGATCCGGAATACTCGGTATCCCCAGTCCATGAACCGGGGAAACAGGTCGTTTGCTGCGCCCAGCATACCCAGATGCCGGGGTACGACGATTTCCGGCCGGCCCGTTTCGATGGCCTTTTCAATGGCCCGCACGACGGCTTCCGCCGGTATTTTGGGAGAGATCCACGGCGCTTCGATATGCTCGATCATGGGCGTATCCACCCGGCCCGGAAATACGGACGTAACGCCGATTCCATACCTCCGGACCTCCTGCCGCAGCACGTCGGCCAGTCCGGCCAGGGCTGTTTTGGCGGCTACATAGGGTCCGTCGCCGCGTATTCCTTTTTTCGCATCGAGGCTGTTAACGAGCACGATGTTTCCGCCGCCGGCCTTTTTCATCACCGGCAGCACCGCCTTTATTCCATAAAGCGCCCCGAAGAAATTCACCTCCATCGAATTCCGGAACGCGTCGATTCCGGTATCCATAACCGTTCCCTGGATGTACTGTCCGGCGCAGGCCACATACACGTCGATCCGGCCAAACCGCTCCAGGGCCGCTTGCACCACGGCTTCCACCGTTTCGGACCGGGTTATATCGGATGGAACGGCCAGCACTTCTCCACCCCTGCCTTTCAGTTCCCCGGCCATTTCATCCAGCGCTTCTTTGTTGCGGGCGGTAATTACGAGGCTATGGCCTTTTTGGCCAAGGGTTTGCGCGGCGGCTTTGCCGATTCCGCTGGAAGCGCCCGTAATGACGACGACCTTTTTAACGTCTGATGGCATACGGTAACCGAAACGGTTTTATATGGGGAAGGAGGCGTTAAAATAAGGCCGGGCGATGCTTCCCGCTACTCCTGTTCCGGGTAATGATAAGGTCTGGCGGCGGCATAACGGAAGCCTTGAAATTACGGCGATTGGAAACGCCGAGGATGCTCCATCGCCCCGGCAATACCGACGGCCGTCATGGCCGGCCCCGGGAGTCGGGTCAGGCTTTGATCCTTTTACACATCCTGTCATTCCCGACTCGATTCTACACTCACGACCCGTCATCCCGCACCCCGCCTTGCGGGACCGGCTCCCGCAAAGCGGGATGCGGGATCTGTTCAGGTATGCAGCATCCCGTTTGATACCTCGACATAAACACGTCATCCCGCGCCCCGCATGGCGGGACGGGCTCGATGCGGGATCTGTTCAGGGTTTCATACAGGCCTTATGAGATACCGGCTGTCGCCGTCGGTAGACGGCGGAGGGGACGGGATGACGAAAGCGAGGCTTAGATGACGTGAAAAGGGAGCGGGATGACGGAGAAAAAAGAGACCGGGATAACTGTAAGGGTGTCGTAATAAACGTGATGGAGGCCGGGACGACATACAGGATAAGGGAATACGTAAAAGGGTAGCAAGGCGGCTGGATAGGGGAAAGGCCTCGCTATGGCCTCGGCGTAATTAAGGGTTGGCCGCGATTGATCCATACGGCCCGTGAAATGAATTTATTTCCGTTAAAAAAATAATGTATATTGCCGGTCGAAATGCAGCCCTTTTCAATATAAACCGACGAGGCCATAGCGTATGGACTTCAAACAACAGACGCTGGATGAACTGGAAGATCTCAGGGATCAAATCGATTCGGAAATTCAGTCCAGAAAAAACCAGAAAAAGAATGACGCCCTCCGGCAGATCAAGGATATAGCGGAACAGGCCGGCCTTTCCCCGGATGAACTGCTGAACCTGATGTCTAAAAAAACGCGTACGAGCGCGGGGATCAAATACCGCAACCCGGATAATTCCGAACAGGCGTGGTCGGGACGGGGCCGCAGGCCGCGCTGGCTCGAGGAGGGATTGAAGAAAGGGAAAACGCTGGACGACTACCTCGTCTGAGCGGCCCGGGCGTCCGTCGCTGCGGGCTTCGTATGGGCCGCCGGAGAGGTTTGCGAGGGGTATGGCGCACCCGCCGAGCGGGGCGCCTTATCGCGGCCCGGCGGCCTATCGGGGCGTACCGGGGGAGGGGCGCATTCGCCTGTACATAACCACAAGGGCGTCGTTCCGGATGGAGGCAACTGTACGAAAGGCTGTGCGTTACGTGACGCCGCTGCGCGAAGGGGGGTCGCTGCCTGCGGTCGTCGAGGCGGAGGACGGCAGCCTGTGGGTGGCGAAGTTCCGGGGTGCGGGACAGGGTGCGCCCGTGTTGGCGGCCGAAATCATTGCGGAAACGCTGGCCCGGAGCCTCGGGCTGCCCGTTCCGGAGGTGTCGGTCCTCGAACTGGAGGAAGGGTTCGGACGCACCGAGCGCGATCCGGAAATACGCGATCTGCTGACGGCCAGCGTGGGCCTGAATACGGGGATGACCTACCTGGAGGGAGCGTTCAACTTCTCGCCGGTGGCCGACGGGCCGTATATATCTCCCGAACTGGCGGCGCTGGTGGTGTGGTTCGACGCCTTCATAACCAACATCGACCGCACGCCGCGCAACCCGAACCTGATGATCTGGAACGACGCCGTGTACCTCATCGACCACGGATCGGCGTTGTACTTTCATTTCAACTGGCCGTCGGTTACGGAGGATACGGGGCGTAGCCCGTTCCCCGCGATACGGAACCACGTGCTTCTGCCGGCGGCCGGCGACCTTCAGGCGGCCCGGCGCCACGCCCACGATGTGCTGGATGCCCGTCTGTTTCAGGAAGCGCTGGACCGGGTTCCGGACGCGCTCCTGATGGACGCCCCTGCCGGCCGCACGCCGCCGTTCGAGACGGCCGAATTACACCGGGCCGCCTACGTCGCCTACTTCCGGAACCGCCTGAACGCATCGAACGTGTTTACCGAGGAAGCCGTCCGCGCCCGGGATGCTGCACGGAATGCCCGACTCACCCGGCTACCCTATCGGCGATGAGCGCACTCCAGTGGCACGATTACGACTATGCCCTGATCCGGCTCGTACCGCGGGTCCACCTGGGGGAATGTGTGAACGTAGGGGTTATCCTGCACGCCCGGACCGCCGGCTACCTGGGGGTGCGCATCCTGACTGACCCCGGGCGCCGGCTGGCGCTGGTCGGCTCGCCGCAACTGTCCGATCTGGTGCGGCGGCACCTGCTCGCTTACGAGCGCATCGTCCTCGGAGGCGAGCAGGGCGGCGAGATCGGTATGCTGCCCCCCTCCGAACGGTTCCACTGGCTGACGGCGCCCCGGTCCGCCGTGCTCCAGACCTCCGAACTGCACTACGGGCGCACCACCAACCCGGCAGGGTGCCTCGACCGGCTGTTCAGGAACATGATCGGCGGGACCGAATAGGCATTGTTACGCTTTTCGCACCGGGCGTAACGTATGCTCCCCTGGAGGCGGCTAATTACAGGGAGCCTGACACAGCCGGAGAAGCAAATCAGAGGGTGAGGTAATGAGAACGCACATCGCAGTAATCGGACTATTCCTGCTGATCGGCATGAGCCGGCCGGCCCTCGGGCAGATCCATTTTCAGAGCGGACCCCTGGGCGATGTATTGAAAGAGGCCCGCGACGACCGCAAATACGTGGCCGCCTACGTATTCAGCCGGGATAGCGGCGGATTCGGGGCGCTGGAAGGGTTGTGGCAGGACCCCGTAATCAAGACCTACCTGGAACAGCAGGCCGTCCCGTATGCGGTGGACCTGGATGAGGAGGGGGGCATCGGGTTTGCCGAGCGGTACGGGGTGAAGAAGCTCCCGGCGGTCGTATTCGTCGCCCCGACCGGAGAAAAACTGGGGGAAATGAGCGGCCGGATAGCCGGTCCCGAAGCCGCCGGCCACCTGCTGGTCATGATAGGCCACGCCGCGTGCTCGAACCGGGCGTTTGTCGAGCCGGGACGAAAGTGAGAAAAACCGGATTCGCTTGCCCCGGAGCGGGCGCCTCCGGGAACTCCGTCCCCCGCCGGTCCATTCGAGCAGGGGTTCAACTAACGGAGAAGCTATGATGAAACGTGGAAAAGCAACCTATGCTTTTGCGCCGGTGTGGGTCATCGGATTTTCGGTAGGGGTTGCCCTGGTGAAGTCCGTCGGGGAGCGGTACCTCGTCGAGCGCTCGTGGAAGATCAATCGGCACGACGTACTGACGGCGCTGGGTGGGGCGCTGCTGGGGTATATATCGTTCCGCTGGAAGCACGGCAACCGGACCGAGGGCGTCCTGACGAGATGAAATAGACGAGATAAAATAGACTGGGCGGCGCCCGCGATGGACGCCGCCCTGATCATGAAGCTACCTGTATCCGTCTACCCGGCTCGCACCTCCGGCTCGCGGCCTAGCCTGCGGCGGACGATGGAGGACGGGTATACCAGACGGTATACGAAAGCGGAGAAAAAGTCAAGAGCGAGCCGGGTGTTCGGCGGCTCATTACGAAAAAAGGGCAGGCCCTCGCAGGCCTGCCCTTTTTTCAGTCGGATTCAACCGATCATTCATCTTCAACCGCTTCCGCTTCGGCCACTACTTTATCCTGTGCGTGCCTCGGCATGGCTTCGTAATGGTTGAACCGGGCCAGATGCAACCCGCGGCCCTGCGTGATGGAACGCAGGGCTGTGGAGTAGCGGTACAGCTCCGATTCCGGCGCCTGCGCCACGATTTTCTGGAACGGCCCTTCCGCCTCGATGCCCTGTATGCGGGCGCGTCGCGTGTTCAGGTCGCCCATTACGTCGCCGGTGAAATCGCCCGGCACGAGCACCTCCAGATCGTAGATCGGCTCCAGCAGGGCCGGTTGCGCCTTTCGGAAAGCGTCGCGGAAGCACATACGCGCCGCCGTCTTGAACGCGTTTTCGTTCGAGTCCACCGGGTGCATTCCCCCGTCGAATACGACCACGCGAACGTCGCCCACCGGATAGCCGGCAATCGGCCCGTTCTGCGTGGCTTCCATCACGCCCTTCTGGATGGCCCCGAAGAAGCGCCGCATGTCGATCACCCCGCCCACGATAGCGTCGATGAACTCCACTTTGGAGCCCCAGGGGGTTTCCTGAACCTGCGTGCCGCGCACGGTAATATCCGCCGGCGGGGCGAACTCGCCGTTGATCGGCTCCACCATGATGGATATGTCCGCAAACTGCCCCGCGCCGCCCGTCTGCTTCTTGTGCCGGTACGAGGACCGGGATTGGGTTTGCACGGTCTCGCGGTAGGCTACTTTCGGCTTGTCGTATTCCACCTCCACCCCGTACCGGTTGCGCAGGCGGAAACGAGCGATTTCCAGGTGAACTTCCCCCTGTCCGCCCAGCACCATCTGCTTCAGGTGCTGATCGTGTACGAGCTGCAGGGCCGGGTCCTCCTCGGCGAGCTGGTGCAGGCCCTGCGCCAGCTTGTCCTCCTCTCCCTCTTTCGACGCCCGGATGGCTACCGTGTACCGCGGCGCAGGAAACTCGATGGGCGGGATGACGACCTGGCTTCCTTTATTCCGCAGCGTGTTGTTCGTATGGGTATTCTTGAGCTTGACCAGCGCCCCGAGGTCGCCGGCGTACATGCGCTCCACGCTGTCGCGGTTGCGCCCGTTGATGCTGAACAACTGCCCCAGGCGCTCCACCGCGCCGGTCTGCGCGTTCTCCAGGTCCATGCCGGGGGCCAGCGATCCGGAAAAAATGCGGAAGAACGAATAGTCTCCGACGTGCTGCTCCGCCATCGTGCGGTAGGTGAATGCCACGGGTTCCCCGTCGGCGTTGGCGGGCAGCGCTTTTCCCGACACGGTCTGCACCGGCGGCAGCTCGGTGGGGGAGGGGCACACCGCTACGAAAAAGTTCAGCAGCCGGGCTACACCGGTCGTCTCGGCGGCGCTCGTCAGGAAAATGGGAAATAACTGGCGTTTGAGGACGGCGTTGTGGAGGCCCGCCCGCATTTCGTCCTCCGTAAGCGACCCTTTCTCGAAGTACAACTCCATCAGGCTCTCGTCGTTCTCGGCGATGTTCTCGACGAGCTCGTTGTGCAGCCGCTCGGCTTCTTCCTGATAATCCGCCCCGATGTCCGCCGCTTCCGGCTCCGCCTTGCCCGGCGTAAACGTGAGCTGCTTCATGATGAGCACATCGATGATGGAGCGCTCGTTGGGGCCGGGGATCTGAACGACCGTGGCGCCCCGCCCGAAACTTTCCCGAATCTGGCTCTGGACGGCCCGGATATCCGCATCGACTTTTTCGATGTGGTTGATGACGAAAATCGCCGGCTTCTGCGATTTGTTCGTATTGGCCCAGGCAACCTCCGTGCCCACCTGCACCCCTTCACCGGCGTTGATCACGAACACCGCCGTATCGGCAACCTTCAACGACGATATGACCTCACCCACGAAGTCCGGGTAGCCGGGCGTGTCGATGATGTTGATTTTGTGGCCTTTCCATTCGGTGTGCAGCAACGAGCTGAACACCGACATCTGCCGTTCCACCTCGCTCGGATGGTAATCGCTCACCGTACTGCCTTCTTCTATGGAGCCCATGCGCTTCAGCGTACCGCCGACGAACAGCATGGACTCGGCAAGCATGGTTTTGCCGCCGCCCTGGTGCCCTACAAGTGCCACGTTGCGTATGTGGCCGGAATCGAAAACATTCATAGACCTGCACCTCGTTTATGATCACCTGGACTGATTCACGGAAGCCCTTTTACTTCCACCCGCTTACCCCGGCATTGGCCGCGCCGAAAGAGCACATCCGACCGGCCCGCCCGTATCGCCAACGGGGCCGTTGCCTGTACCCGGCCCCTTACTTCGAGGGTAAAGCACGGTTAAGATACATTCTCAACGGGATTTGTCAAGGAGAAACGGGGCCAACGACCGGTGCTTCCGAGCCGATTTCAGCCGTTTTCGTGGCATATCAATATACCATCGGTTAGCTTTACGCCGGAAATACAGAAACCCCGCCCCTCATGATCCTCGGTATCGAAACGGCAACCGATGTGTGCAGTGTAGCCCTGCTGCACGACGACGCGCTGCTTGCGGAAATCAACCTGTTCCGGCCCCGGGCGCACGCGGAAAACCTGGCGCCCATGGTGCAGGACGTACTCCGGTACGGACAGGCGGATGCGGCGGCGCTCCGGGCGGTGGCCGTATCGAAAGGTCCGGGCTCGTATACGGGGCTGCGCATAGGGGTGGCTACCGCCAAAGGACTGGCCTTTGCCACCGGGGCCGCCCTGATCGGGGTGCCCTCGCTGGAGGCGCTGGCGGCGTCGGCCGCCCACCGGGCCTCTCCCGGCGACTGGATCGGGGCGGCGTTCCACTCCCGGCGGAACGAGATCTATGCCGGGCTATTCCGGATAGGCGCCGATGGGCTGCCCGAAATGAACGCGCCTGTGGCCACGTACCATACCGACGAAGCCCTCCCCGGCGGCTTGATCGAGGGAATGGAGGAGGTCACGGTGTGCGGGGAAGCATCGGCGGCCTTCGCAACGATGCTGGAGGGTTCGGGCGTGAAGGTCCGCACGCTCGGTCCGGCGGACGTGTTTCCTCGCGCCGCCTCGGTAGC
>CBDUBS010000175.1:0-7583 GCA_965365445.1 uncultured bacterium
TACGCCGCCGAACATCTGCTCAAGCAAAAAGACCTCACCGCCGAAGTCGATGTGTACGACCGGCTTCCTACGCCCTTCGGCCTCGTGCGGGGCGGGGTCGCCCCGGATCACCAGAAGATCAAAAATGTAACGCGCGTTTTCGATAAAACGGCCGCCCACCCCCGATTTCATTTCTTCGGCAACGTGGAGATCGGGCTCGACGTGTCGGCGGCCGACCTGAGCCGTTTCTATCATGCGGTCATCTTCTCCACCGGCGCGCAAACCGACCGCAGCATGGGCATTCCCGGCGAGGAGCTCCAGGGAAGCCACTCGGCCACCGAGTTCGTAGCATGGTACAACGGCCACCCGGATTTTCGCGACCTGACGTTCGACCTCTCGCAGGAGCGCGTGGCGGTGGTGGGCGTCGGCAATGTCGCCATCGACGTGGCGCGTATCCTGTGCCGCACACCCCGTGAGCTGGAGCAAACGGACATCGCGGACTACGCTCTGGAGCAACTTCGGGAAAGCCGCGTGCGCGAAGTGATCGTGCTCGGGCGGCGGGGCATCGCGCAGGCGGCCTTCACCAACCCGGAAATCCGGGAACTCGGCGAAATGGAAGCCGCCGACGTGGTCGCCGTGCCGGAGGAGGTCGCTCTGGACCCGCTCAGCCGGGCCTGGCTGGAAGCCAACCCGGACAAAAGCGTCCAGAAAAACGTCGAGATCATGCAGGAATACGCCGGGCGGCCCCCCTCGGATAAGCCTCGCCGGCTGCTGTTCCGCTTCCTCGTCTCGCCGGTGGAGCTGGTCGATGACGGCTCGGGGCGCGTCGGGGCTATGCGCATTGTCCGCAATGAGCTCTATCAGACCCCCGACGGGGATCTCCGGCCCCGAGCCACCGACCGGCACGAGGAGTTTCCGGTGGGCCTGGTGTTCCGCTCCGTAGGGTACCGCGGCGTGGCCGTGCCCGGCGTCCCGTTCGATGAGCGCCGCGGCGCCATCACGCACCGGCAGGGCCGCGTGATCGACCCCGCCTCCGGCGACCCGCTGCCCGGAATGTACACAGCCGGCTGGATCAAGCGCGGCCCTTCAGGAGTGATCGGCACCAACAAACCGGACGCCGTAGAAACCGTCGAGGCCCTCTTGGAGGACGTCCGGGAAGGCCGCCTCACCGAGCCGATGCACCCCAGCTTCGAGGCCGCCGAGCGGTACGTGAGGGCAGGCTGCCGGGACGTGTTCACTTACGCCGATTGGCAGAAGCTGGACGCCTACGAGATGGAAAAAGGTAAAGCCCTCGGCCGCCCCCGCGTGAAGCTGACCACCATCGAGGAGATGATCGCCGCCATCCGGGAGGGTTGAGCCTGTCCCTGCGTCACCCCGGTGGACTCGATCCGGAATCTTGTAGAGTATAAACGAATCCTTGACCGACGCCGGATCGATTACTTTACTCGCCGGACCTCAGACCAGGGCCGGCAAGGAAGCTACGTCCGTCCAGAAGGCGAGCAGGGAATGCATAGCCTCGCGGGCTTCTTCGTCCGTTTTCGGAAAGTTGAAACAGGCGTTCGCCCCTTCGGTGTAGATACGGGCCACCTCCTCCGGCGACGGATTTTTCAGCAACACGATCGTAGGGACGCGGCGAAACGCGGGTTCCGATTTGATGCGACGCAATACCGACGCGTCTTCGCTGTCGCCCAGCGCGCCATCGAGCAGGATGAGGGCAGGACGGTACGGATGTCCTTCTCTCTTGGGAGACGCCGCCGGGAGCAATAGCCGGAACAACTGCTCGGCATCAGGGGCATGGTCTACATGACAGGCGGGCCGGAGGAGCAAGATGGCCTGGTGTACCCGCCGCATTTCTTCCGACTGATTCAGGGCAACGATGATGCGGCACGAGCGGGAGAGTAGAGGCATCAGGGAAACCATTTTCCGACGTGGCACAATAAAAACAAATGTTTATGCACGGCGTGAGGAATTTACGGCTTTCACCAAGAAATGCCATCTTGCAACGATTGTGTTATATGGGTTTATGGCGAAGGAGACGTAACGATTTTATGACGGAGTGGAGGAATACAGAGCGGCAGAGTAGACTGTCCTTTCCTTTCACCGATTTTGGAGCGCTACTTCTATGGATAAGCAAACGCTGATCGACCACCTGAACGAAGACCTGGCGGGAGAGTTGAGCGCCGTCATTCAGTACGTTACGTATGCGGCTAAAACGACGGGTCCGTACCGCCCGCAGTTAAGTCAGTTTTTCCTGGCCGAGGTGGCCGACGAAACCCTTCATGCACAGTATCTGGCGAACAAAATCGTGGCGCTGGGCGGCGAGCCTACCACCACGCCGCGCCCGGTACCTTCGGCGCATTCGAACAAAGAGATGCTTCAGCACATCGTAGAGGCGGAACGCCGGGCGGTGAAGGATTATTCAAAGCGAGCCGTAGAAGCCGACGAGGCAGGGGATGTAGGATTGAAGGTGCAGCTGGAAGATATGGTGCGCGACGAGTCGGGGCACCTGGAGGAAACCGAGCGCATCCTGCGCGACTGGCCGCTGTAGTTATGGTTATCGTCCACGTATTCGTGCGCGTACGTCCGGGGTGCGCAGACGAGTTCATCGAAGCTACCCGAGCCAATGCCCGCAACAGCCTTCGGGAGCCCGGCGTGGCCCGGTTCGACGTGCTGCGCCGCCCGGACGACCCCGATCGGTTCGTGCTGATGGAGGTGTATCGCACCCCGGACGATCCGGCGCGTCACAAGGAAACCGAACATTACAAAGCGTGGCGCGACTCTGTGGAGCCCATGATGGCCGAGCCGCGCACCAGCATCCGGTACGAGAACGTTTTCCCGGACGAATCCGGGTGGGATTCCTTCCATGCGGTTTGAATTCGCGACGGCAGCCGAGATCCGGTTCGGTGAAGGAGTTTCCCGGGCCCTGCCGGAATGCACCGCTCGCTGGGGACGGCGGGTTTTGCTCGTCACGGGCCGCTCGGGGCGCGGACGGGACCTGCTCGGCGGCGCGGGGTTGGAGGTGGCGAGCATTTCGATAGGTGGGGAGCCTGCGGTGGGGGAGGTGGTGCGGGTTGCCCGGGAGGCTCGGGAAAGAGGAACGGACGTCGTAGTGGCCGTAGGAGGCGGGAGCGTTCTGGATGCGGGAAAGGCGGTTGCGGCTTTCCTGACCAATCCGGGCGACCCCTTCGAGTACCTCGAAGTGATCGGCCGGGGGAGTCCCCTGCCGGTTGCCGCTGCGCCGGTCATCGCCGTGCCGACCACTGCCGGGACAGGCTCGGAAGTGACCCGGAACGCTGTGCTGGCCTCACCCGAGCATCGGGTGAAGGTCAGCCTGCGGCACCCTTCGATGCTGCCCCGGGTGGCCTTCGTCGATCCGGAACTGACGTACACCTGCCCTCCGGAGGTTACGGCCGGGTCCGGGCTCGACGCGCTCACGCAGTTGGTGGAGCCGTTCGTTTCCAATGCGCCCAATCCGATCACCGACAGCCTCTGCCGCGACGGTATCCGACGGGCCGCGACGGCGCTTTCCCGGGCGTACCGGAACGGTGAGGACCGGGAGGCGCGCCGTGATATGGCCCTCGCGAGCCTGTTCGGAGGGCTGGCGCTCGCCAATGCCCGGCTAGGGGCCGTGCACGGAATCGCCGGACCGCTCGGCGGGATGTTTCCTGCTCCGCACGGGCCGGTTTGCGCTCGCCTTCTCCCCGAGGTGATGCAGACGAATCTGCAAGCCCTCCGCGATAGAGAGCCCGGTTCGCCCGTCCTCGGGCGATACGACGAAGTCGGCAGGTTGCTTACCGGCCGCTCCGATCGGCAGGCCCACGACGGCATTGAGAGTATCCGGGAGCTTGCGGAGCAGATGAACATTCCCGGCCTCTCCCGGTGGGGCGTTTCTGAAGCCGATCTGCTGGAGATTGCGGCGAAAGCACGCCGGGCGGGAAGCATGAAAGGCAACCCCGTCGAGCTCACCGATGAGGAATTGCTCGGCATCCTGCGCCGGGCCTTGTGAAATCAATCGTGAGGTGGTAGGGCGCTCTCCATGTCCGGCGAGTTGCCGCCTGAAACGGCGATACGTCGAAGCGGCTCGCTGATGGTCGGTTTACGGCGTATCTTGTAGCTTTCTCACTATTCATCCCTGCGTGTGTCATGGTTACGATTCGTTTGCTGCTGTTGGCCGGTCTGTTCGGATTGGCCTTTACGGGCGCGTCCGCCGAGCCGGTCCGTCATGTCGTCGTGTTCAAGTTCAAGCCCGGAGCGACCCCGGAGCAAATTCAGGTAATTACGGATGCCTTCCGGGATCTGAAAAACAAGATCCCCGGCATCACCGCGTTCGAGCACGGTGTAAATGGCAGTCCGGAAGGAAAAAGTCACGGCTTCGAGCACGTCTACCTCCTTACGTTCGAGAGCGAGGCGGCGCGCGACGCCTACCTGCCTCATCCCGATCACAAGAAGTTCGGAGAGGTGCTGCGGGCATCCGGTCTTTTCGAGGACGTGTTCGTCGTGGATTATCAGCCGGCCGAGTGAGTTTATCCTCATGCGCCCGGCCGTGATATGCGATCCGTCCGGGCGTTCGGGGAAGGTGATCCGCGCATTATACGGAGACTGCCATGAACCGCCAATCCGAGCATCATATCGCTGTTTCAGGAGAAGTCGAGGAAGGTTTCGAGCCGGTCCGGATGGCCTTCGAGGAGAACTTCGAGAAGCGCAACGAGACAGGGGCCGCATGCGCCGTATTCCTCGGCGGGAGGCAAGTCGTAAACCTGTACGGTGGGCTGGCCGATTCGGAGGCGGGGCGCCCCTGGCGGCGGGATACGCTCGTGCCGGTGTTCTCCACGTCGAAGGGCCTTGCAGCGATGGCGGTGGCACTGGCCCACTCCCGGGGTTTGTTCGCCTTCGATGAGCCGGTGGCTCGCTACTGGCCCGAGTTCGGCGCGGAGGGCAAGCAGGCCGTTACCGTGCGGCAATTGCTGGCCCATCAGGGCGGCCTGTGCGCGGTCGATGAAGCCCTTACCCCGGAGATTCTGGGCGACCCGGACCGCCTTTCCGGCATCCTGGCCCGTCAGGCTCCCGGCTGGCCGCCCGGAACCCGGCACGGCTACCATGCCCACACTCTCGGATGGTATGAGAGCGAGCTCATCCGGCGCACCGACGGCCGTACGCTGGGCCGGTTTTTTGCCGAGGAGATCGCCCGGCCGCTCGGACTTTCGTTCTACATCGGCCTTCCTTCGGATGTGGACCCCGCCCGGATTGCGGTGGTTGAGGATTATGCCCCCATCCGGATGTTGTTGCACGCCGGTGAGTTTCCGTGGCCGTTTCTGCGGGCCATGATGAACCCTCGCTCGCTCTCCTACCGGGCCATGATGAACCCGCGCCTGAAACGCCCCACCGACCTGGCGTGCCCCCCGTATTGCTACGTCGAGATACCCAGCGGGGGAGGCATCGGGTCGGTGGAGAGTATTGCAAAGGCGTATGGTGTGTTTGCTTGCGGAGGGGACGATCTCGGCCTCTCCGGCGACACTTTTCAGGCGTTGTGCGCTCCCGCGGCCGAGTGCGCCGACGACGCGGTGCTGCGCGTCCCGACGGCCTATGCCCTCGGCTTCATGAAACCGTCGTCATCGTTCCTGTTCGGCTGCGGGGCATCCGCGTTCGGCGCTCCGGGTATGGGCGGCAGTTTCGGCTTTGCAGACCCGGAAGTGGGGCTCGGGTTTGCGTATGCACCCAACCGTTCCGGTTTTCACCTGTGGGACGACCCGCGCGAGAAGACCCTCCGCGACGCCGTTTACGGGTGCCTCTGATTGCCCGGGATCACACGGGCGCGCTTCAGGGTTGAAGGCGCATCTATCCGTAACCCTGTGCCAACCATGCGTTTATTCCTCCTTCTGCTTTTCCTTGCCATGCCCGCCGTCGCTCAGGGTCGCCCCGCTGCCGACAGCACCCTGTACACCGTCGGCGTGTACGATGAGCGCCGCGACCCTGCGGTCGATCTCCTCGAAACCATCCGCCGGGCGCAGGCTTCGGATAAACGCATCCTGCTGGAAGTCGGCGGCGAATGGTGCACCTGGTGCCACGCCCTCGACAAGTTCCTGCACGCCGATGAGGTCGTATCCGGCCGGCTGCAGGAGGGCTATCTCATCATGAAAGTCAATTTCAGTCCGGAAAACGAGAACGAAGCCTTCCTATCGAATTACCCCAAGATTCCGGGGTACCCTCATCTGTTCGTCCTGGATTCGGACGGAGGGTTCCTGCACTCCCAGGGCACCGGCGAGCTCGAGGAAGGTCGGTCGTACAGCCGCGATGCATGGCTCGCTTTCCTGGCGAAATGGGCGCCCGGCGCTTCAACACCCTAGCGCTTCAGTCCAGCCGGAGCATGTGGCGGATCTTCTCTCCGAGGACATCCGCCTTTACCGGTTTGAGCAGAATATCGTTGGCGCCCACCTCCAGGATGTCCAGCACGTCATCCGGCTGCAAATCCTCTCCGATGACGATCAGAGGTGCGAACAGGCGCTTTTCCGACGATCGGATGAAGCGTACTACCTCCAGGGCCCGACGGCCGGGAAAGTTCCAATCCACGATCATTAGGTCGTAGTACGTCGTCGCCAGATCGACCAGCGCATGGTCGATATCGAAATGGGTGACGACCGGGGAAAACCTGAGTTGCTGGAGGTGGGTTTTCAGGCTGTGCCCGGTAACGGAATGCACGGTGAGGACGAGCGCGTTCATCGCATACCAGATATGGTCGGGCCATGGAAGGAGGAGAGAATATGCGTTTTGGGCGGCTCATACGAAACGACCTCCGGTGAAAACTTCCCGCATTTCTTGTCCCCGTGAGGTTCACCCATCCGTCAATGGTCAAGCGGTAAACGGCGTTGTTCACGTCAGGTACCCGGCGAACGGTAGAGGGTGACCTGGACCGGATCGCGGCGGCCGATGTATATTTTATCGGGAAATGAATCCGGAGAAGAATATGAAGCGGCAACTCGGGGTGACGGTGCTACTGGGGATCTGGGTATCGGTAAGTTCGGCGCAGCCTGTGCCGTGGAGCCGCATCCTGGATCAGGAAACCTCCTGGTATGCTTCGGAGGAGGCCCGGCAGGTGGCCGATAACGTGCTGGCCTATCAAAAACAAAATGGCGGCTGGGAGAAAAATATCGACATGGCGCGGCCGATTACGGCAGTGGCGGGGGCGGCGCTTCCGGCCTCTCGGGAAGGGGGACAGACTACCATCGACAACGGCGCCACGTACACGCAGATTCGCTTCCTCGCACGGGTGTATGATGCAACAGGCCGTCCGGAATACCTGGACGCCATGCAGCGAGGCATCGACTTCCTGCTCGAAGCGCAGTACCCGAACGGGGGTTGGCCGCAGTTCTATCCCTTACGGAAGGGATATTATAGCCACATCACGTTCAACGACCATGCTATGATCGGGGTGATGCGGGTGTTGCGGGATGCAGCCGGAGGGTCCCGCCCCTTTGCCCAGGTGGATGAGAGCCGGAGACAACGGGCCGCCGCCGCAGTCCGCCGAGGGGTGGAGTTGATCCTGGCTACGCAAGTGCGGGTGGAAGGGCGTCTGACGGCGTGGGCTGCGCAGTACGATGCCGAGACGC
>CBDUBS010000176.1:0-7565 GCA_965365445.1 uncultured bacterium
CTGCTGTTTGCCGTTGCCACCGCCGTGAATCTTCGGGCCGGACACGTTCAGATCACCTACTACGTCGTTTTCTTGCTGGCCGTATGGTGGGTCGTCGCGCTGGTGGGGGCCGTGCGCGGCCGCACGCTCAAGCCGTTCGGCCTGACGACCCTCTGGCTGGCTCTGGGCGGGCTGCTGGCGGTGCTGATGGTGGCTCAACCGTATCTGGCCAATTACGAGTATAAAAACTACACGATTCGCGGAGTTGGCGGCGGGCTCGTGGGTGGAGGAGTGGACTGGGAGTATGCCATGGCCTGGAGCCAGGGCATTACGGAACTGCTAACGCTGCTCGTATCCAATGCGTTTGGCGGAGCAGGCGCTACGTACTGGGGCCCGAAGCCAGGCACGTCCGGCCCGCATTACGTGGGGGCCGTCGTCGTGTTGCTCGCTTCGATCGCTCTGTGGAAGGTTCGTCGGAAGGCGGTGTACGCACTCGGGGTAGGCGCTCTGCTCATGATTCTGTTCTCCCTGGGCGAGCATTTTGCCCTGTTCAACCGGTTGATGTACGCGTACCTTCCTCTGTTCTCCGCATTCAGGGCGCCCGAAACCTGGCTCAGCATCGTCGCGCTCTGCCTCGCCGTACTCGGTGGGATTGGCTTGCATTATCTCATCGGTCCGGAGAACTCCCATGAGCCGGATAAGAAGAAGGCACGCGTGCTGTACGTGGCAGGCGGCCTTCTGATCGCCTTCCTGGTAGTACTGCTGCTCGGGAAAGACGCATTCTTCAGTTTTCAGATCGAGAACGAGTACGAGCAACTCGTCCAGCAAGTAGCTTCCCAGCGTCCGGAAATCTCGCCCTCGGATCCGCAACTCGTCTCTGCCATCCGGCAGGAAATAACGAGGCGGCAGGACCAGCGTGAGGACATGTTTCAGTCCGATGCCCTGCGTTCGATCCTCTTCCTGGTTCTGGCGCTGGCCGTTCTCGTTCTGTACCGTCGGAACCGGGTTCCGGCATGGGCGGCGCAATTACTGGTGGCTTTGCTGGTCGTCGTAGATCTATGGGGTGTCGGGAGGCGCTACCTGAACGACGAGGTGCTCGTACCGCCCGGCCAAAAGGAAGCCCCCATCCCTGCGTACGGCTTCGACCGGTACGTCCTGGATCGTCAGGCTGAAGCGGGTCCCGGTCGCTTCAGGGTTCTGTCTCTGGAAGGCAGCCCGGTCACGACGGCCCGGCCTTCTTATTTCTTCGAATCGCTCGGAGGGTATCACGGAGCCAAGCTCGCCCTGTACCAGAACTTTCTGACGAACGTGCTTTTCGATCCGGCAACGGGCATACCCGAACCGAATGCCCTCGACATGATGAACACACGGTACGTGTTTTCTCCCCAGCCGTTCGGGGATATGCCGGTGGTGTACAGGGACGACCAGACCGGTTTCGTCGTTCTGGAAAACACCGACGTTCCACCGCGAGCCTTCTTCGTCGGGAATGTGGAGGTTATATCGTCGGCCGAGGAAACCTGGCACCGGCTGCGCGATCCGGCTTTCGACCCGCGCAATACGGCGCTTCTGGCCGAGCCGATCGACTTCCGGACGGCTCCCCTGGACTCGGCCGGTACGGCGGCGGCCGATCTCGTGCGGTATACCCCGGAGGAAATCGTCTGGAACCTCCGAACGGACGCTCCGCGTTTGCTCGTCGTGAGCGAGGTATACTACCCGGCAGGATGGAACGCTACGCTCGACGGCGAGCCGGCGCCTGTGCTCAGGGCGGACTATCTGCTCCGCGCCGTGCCCGTTCCAGCCGGCGAGCACACCCTGACGATGCGTTTCGAGCCGGCGTCACACCGGCTCGGGGTCTGGATCGCTGCCCTTTCCACGTTACTCACCTACGGCCTCATCGTTCTCCTGCTGGGAATGGCCTGGAAACGGCGGAAGGAATCGGCCTTGCCATGATGCGACGGCTTCGGAAAGGGTTGTTTCAGATACTCGGCCTGCGTCGGTACCTCGCGCTTGTAAGCCGGGCGTACATGGCTTTTACCCGACTCGGTGGGCTGAAGAAATCATATCCGGAACTGTTTTTCCTCGATCGTCTCGTACAACCCGGTTTCCACTGCATCGATATAGGAGCCAATCTGGGTTATTACACCGTACCGTTGTCCCGCCGCTGCGGCCCTTCGGGGCGAATATGGGCCGTAGAGCCCGTGCCGGTTTTCGCCGATATTCTGGAGAGCCACCTTCGGCGCCTGGGCGTGCACAACGTAGACGTCCTGCGGGTGGCTCTCGGGGCTGAGAAGGGCCGTGTTCAGATGGGCACCCCCGAAATCGACGGCGTTTTCCGCCACGGGCGCACCCATGTCCTCCGGCAGCCCTCCGACGATCTCGCCCGGCTCTACACCGTCCCCGTGGAGATCCCGGATAGCCTGTTCGCGCATATCGAGCGGCTGGATTTCGTAAAATGTGATGTAGAGGGCTACGAAGCAGTGGTGTTTTCTGCCTTTACGGGTATCCTCGATCGTTTCCGGCCGGTTTTGCAGATTGAAATTACCGGCGCGGAAAACCGTCGCTATCTGTTTGGTCTTTTGGAAGAGCTGGGATATCGGGCTTACCTTCTTCGAAATGAGCGGCTCAATGCCGTCTCACTCGAACAGGCGCTCTCCGTTGAGGGCCACGATTTTTATTTCCTTCCCGATAAGCCCGCCCGGACGGCCGTGGACGGAGCCGACGTGTGAGCGCCGACTTGAAACGACTCCTGCTCGTCAGTTACTATTTCCCTCCCTCGGGAGGGTCGGGAGTCCAGCGGGCCGTTAAACTGGCCCGGTACCTGCCGCAGTATGGGTGGATGCCTACGGTGCTAACCGTACATCCGGATCATGCCGCCTATCCCGATCTCGACCCTTCTCTCGCCGGGGATATTCCTCCCGGTCTCCGTGTCGAACGCACGTATGCCTGGGACCCCTACGCTTTGTACGCCGGTTTGCTCGGCCGGAAAAAGGAGGAGACGATTGGCGTCGGTTTCTCAACCGACCGGGCCGGCGGTCGGAAGGAAAGTCTGGCTCGCCTCATAAGGGCCAATGTGTTCCTTCCGGATGCCCGTGTCGGCTGGGTGCCTTTTGCCCTCCGTCGCGGGAGACGCCTGCTAACGGAGGAGCCCTACGATGCCGTCCTTACGACCGGCCCGCCCCACTCCAGCCATCTCATCGGGCGATCCATCGCCCGACGATTCGGTATTGCCTGGGCGGCGGATTTTCGGGACCCCTGGACCGACATCAGCTATTACCATGAACTACCGCTTTCAGGGGTTGCCCGACGCATCGACGCTTCGCTGGAGCGGTCCGTCCTCGCCGGCGCCGATGCCGTCATCACGGTTTCCAGCGACCTCAAGCGGCTGCTTTCCTCGAAAACCTCGACCCCCGTTTACATCATCCCGAACGGTTTCGACGAGGAAGATTTTAAGCATGTACCGCTTCTTCGCGAGCCTGACTTCGTACTGACCCATACGGGCACCCTGACTGCCTCGCAAAATCCTGTTTCGCTCTGGAAAGCCATACGATCCCTCCTGGATGAGGGACACCTCGCCCGGCTTAAAATTCGTATGGTCGGAAAGGTGGATGGGGCGGTGCTCGAATCCGTTCGTGAATACTGCCTGGAAGACCGATTGGAGTTGATCGGTTATGTACCCCATCGGGAGGCGGTCCGGTACATGGTTGGAGCCGGACTGTTGCTGCTTTCGATCAATCGCTCGCCGGATGCGGAATGTATCATCACCGGCAAAGCATTCGAATACGTTGCATCGGGAAGGCCTGTGCTCGGGGTGGGACCCCGGCCGGGCGATGCCGCCAACTTGCTCGACGAGACGGGTGCGGGCGCTCTTTACCACTACGACGATGTCGAAGGCATTCGGAAGGCCCTACTCGGGCATTACATCGCCTGGTCGGGCGGCGCGCCCTTATCCGGTGCTGCCGCTTCGTCGGCCGCAGCGTACAGTCGAAGCAGCCAGGCGGGTCGGCTCGTGGATCTTCTGAACGGTCTGACACTCTCTGATGCCCTTACCGGATAACTACGACCTCGCTCTGTAAGAGCGCCCCTACCCCTTTCCGTGGTCGGAGAGAACGGATTCATCCGTGCTGCTATGGGGTTCCGTCTGATTGGCTGAGGGCAGGGCCGTGCCCTTGCTTCTTACGGCCGGGTTTCAGGATGCCATTCTTTACCATTTTGGAACAAGAGCGGCCCTGCGGTTCAGGTAAGTTGGGAGCGTTCCCGTCGCACGGCACGCTTCCCGACGCGTCGAGGGTATATCCGACTTCAACACGTATCATCATGAACGGCTGGTTTATTGGCCTCGGCACGATTCTCAACGTACTTACCATTCACGATGCCGTACGGACGACCATGTCCAACACGGGAGCAGGTATTTTTTCCGGTCCCGTTACGAGTAGCCTGTGGAAGATCGCTCTGGGAATTCATCACCGGAAAAAATCGGACGGACGCACGATCCTTCGTGCCGTCGGCCCGTTGACTACGGTGGCCGTCCCCATGGTATGGGTGGTCATGCTCTGGACCGGCTGGTTTCTGCTGTTCAGTTCCGACGTGGGCCTGGTGTACGAGTCCGAGTCGAAAGCACCCGCCGGGATATACAGCCGGATCTATTTCACCGGGTATACCCTGTTTACGCTTGGAATAGGCAACTTCGTACCCCGCGACGGCGTCTGGGAGCTGTTGACCGCGCTGGCCTCCCTTAACGGATTTTTCATCATTACCCTCGCGGTAACCTATCTGATGCCGGTCGCTTCGGCATCCACGCAGGCGCGGCAGCTGGCTGGTTCCATTGCGAGCCTCGGGCGAACCCCGACGGAAATCGTCCTTAATTCGTGGGACGGCAAGGGGTTCAGCACGCTGACCACGCCCCTGCAACAACTTCTGCCCATGGTAGAGCTGCATGCGCACCGGCACCTGATGTATCCGACGCTGCATTACTACCACAGCAGCGAGCGGCGAACTTCCATCAGCCTCAGCCTGACCTCTCTAGTAGAAACGTTGCTCTTGCTGGAGAAAGGAGTCGCCCCCGCCGCCCGGTTGCCGGAGTCGGTTACGGCCCCTCTCCGGCGCACGCTTTCCAGTTTCCTGGGCACCATGCACGGGTTCTACCTGTCGAAATCCGACGAAGCCCCCCGTCTGCCGGTGCTTGCCGACCTCGCCGCAGGCGGTATTCCCGTCGTCGAGCAAGCCCTGTTCAGCCACGCCGCTACGGAGTACGCGCGGGACCGCCGGCTCTCCCGGGCTTACGTCCAGAGCGAAGGCTGGCGCTGGGAGGACGTATATCACCCGAAGGAGTAGAGCTCGGGTAACACACCGTTGCCGGCCGTCTTTTGCTTCTGCCGATTCAGGCGTCGTATTATCCACCGCCCGGTGCTTTCCGGAACGGCAGCTCGGAAGCGCCGGATGTCAGGCTTGAACCGAAGCATCAAGAGTATATGCGGATATGTACGGTTGTAGGCGCCCGGCCGCAGTTCATCAAGGCGGCCGTCGTAAGCCGGGCTCTTCGGAGCGCCGGGGTGCAAGAGGCCATTGTCCACACGGGCCAGCACTACGATGCCGCCATGAGCCGGATCTTTTTCGAGGAGTTGGAGATTCCGGAGCCGCATATCGACCTGGGTGTCGGGTCGGGGTCGCATGCGGTCCAGACCGGCGAGATGATGATTCGCCTCGAGGCGTTTTTGTCGGACGAGCCCCGCTACGACCTGGTCCTCGTGTACGGAGATACCAATAGCACCCTGGCTGCCGCGCTGGTGGCTGCCAAGCTGAACCTGCCTCTGGCGCACATTGAAGCGGGGTTGCGAAGCTTTAATCGGACGATGCCGGAGGAAGTAAACCGCATCGTAACCGATCGGCTCTCCGACCTGTTGTTCTGCCCGAGCCGGCTTGCCGCCGACAACCTCCGCCGGGAAGGCATTGCCGAGGGGGTATTCGTCACCGGCGATGTAATGTACGATGCCGTATTGCACTTTCGAGCCAGGGCAACGGAACGATATTCCCTGGAGTCGCTGGTCCCCTTCGATTCCGGCGCGTACTATCTGGCTACGATCCATCGAGCGGAAAATACCGAATATCCGGATCGGCTGGCAAAACTGCTTGTCCTGTTCGGCGCGCTCGATAGACCCGTGGTATGGCCCGTACATCCCCGTACCACCCGGCGTATGGAGCAGCTCGGGTTTACTTTTCCATCGAACGTGCATCCATTGGAGCCGAAGGGCTACCTGGAAATGCTCGTTCTGTTGAGCGGCGCGCGCAGAGTACTCACCGATTCGGGCGGGTTGCAGAAGGAAGCATACTGGTTGGAGCGTCCCTGCGTCACCTTGCGTGCAGAAACGGAGTGGACGGAAACGCTCGAACGCGGGTGGAACCGGGTAGCTGATGTAGACCCCAATCGGATCCTGACGGCTCTACGTAGCGAGCCCGAAGGCCCGACCCTTCCGGTGTATGGAGACGGCCGTGCGTCCGAGCGGATCGCTGCAACGCTGGCCGGCGCCGGAGGAGAATAAATTACGCCTATGTGTGGTTTTTGCGGCCTCACCTGGCGCAGACCGGGCGCTCTGTCATCCGATCTGGCGGAGACCCTCTCCAGTCGCCTTGGCCATCGCGGCCCCGACGACCGGGGGTTTCTGTTCTTGTCCGGCGACGGGGTTACGGTAAACCGATCGGCCGCGCCCCCGGGGGAACTGCAAGCAGCCTTCATACACCGCCGCCTCTCCATTCTCGACCTGACCGAGGCGGGCGGCCAACCCATGAGCACCCCTGACGGGCGGTATCATCTGGCCTTTAACGGGGAAATCTACAACTACATCGAACTGCGGGAAGAACTGATCCAGGAGGGCGTGCAGGGTTTCCGGTCTCGCAGCGACACCGAGGTGCTTCTACTGGCATTCGAGCGCTGGGGACTGATGGCGCTGGAGCGTTTTGTCGGGATGTTTGCGCTGGCCGTGCTGGATACGTCTCGGCGGAAGGTCGTACTTGCCCGCGACTTTGCCGGAATCAAGCCGCTGTACTATGCTTCCTGGTCCGAGGGGCTGGCGTTTGCTTCGGAGATACAGCCACTGCTCGAACTGCCGGGGGTAGGCCGCAGCGGAAATGCGCAGCGTTTGTACGACTACCTGCATCTGGCGGTAACCGACCATGGCGGAGAAACGTTCTACTCAGACATTCACCAGGTTCCGGCAGGTCATTACCTCGAAATAGATCTCGACGCCTTTTCGGCCCCATCTCCGGTGCGGTATGCAACGGTGGAACCCGAAACCGGGCAGCCTCTTACGTTCGCGCAAGCGGCCGAGGAACTCCGCGAACGCTTCCTTCACAGCCTGCGCTGGCACATGCGCAGCGATGTACCTGTCGGGGCCGCCCTGTCCGGCGGCATCGATTCGTCGGCGGTCGTTTGCGGCATCCGCCGCCTGTATCCCGAGGCCGAAATACACGCTTTCAGCTTCGTCGCCGACGACCCTGCGCTGAGCGAGGAACGCTGGATCGACCTGGCGGGGGCCGCGGCGACCCCGCACGCCTGCAGCCACCAGCCCGGCCCCCATGCCGACAAATCCCGC
>CBDUBS010000177.1:0-7554 GCA_965365445.1 uncultured bacterium
AACGGCAGAGCGCGTGATCCATCGCGAGGTCGATTTCGGCATCGGTAGGATTCGGATTGCGCTCGAGCAGGGCCGCCGCCGTCATGATCTGGCCGGCCTGGCAGTAGCCGCACTGCGGCACATCCAGATCGAGCCAGGCCTTCTGCACCGGATGGGACCCGTCGGTCGATAACCCCTCGATGGTTCGCACCGATTTCCCCGCCGCCGCCGAAACCGGCGTGGTGCAGGCCTGGACTACCTTCCCGTCCAGATGGACCGTACAGGCGCCGCAGTGCCCGCTGCCGCATCCGAACTTGGCGCCGGTGAGATCCAGGCGATCCCGGAGCACCCACAGTAACGGCATATCCGGCTCGGCATCTACTTCCACCGGCCTGTCATTTACTCGCATCTCGATGATCATCGTTCAACCTCGGAAGCCCGTTGCTGATCTCCTGCATAACCCTGCCGTCCGGCAATACACCTGCACTCCCGGCCCGTATCTCTCAAGATAAAACATTGTCCTGAAACAGTAACGAAAATATCGACATGGAACGTTTGGCCCCGCCCTTGCTATCGGAATAGATAAAGGTCTGTAATTTAGGGGGTGAATAGGAAGATGTTAGCGTTACGTCGTGTTTTACCCATATTAGGTTTCAGCCTGCTGGTTTTCCTGCCTGTCGGTACGGCCCGGGCGCAAATCATCCCTCCCGAAATGCTCTCCGGGCGCCAGTGGAATCTGGTCGAGGGGTCGGCCGATACCCTTTCTTACGCTATGTTCGTGCGGATCGTACCCGATGCGTCGGCCGACACGCTGGAGGTGTATTACAATACGCGAGCCGAGCCAACGGCATGGAAAGCCGGCGTGGCGGGCAAAAAGTACGTTTCGACGCCCCCCTACGGCGTGTTCGAGATAGATGCCCGTACAGAATCGGCTTATGCGTTCTGGAAAAGCGAGCCGGATGCCGACGGGAACCGCATCCCGGATGTACTCGAAGCCATGGATCTAATCGGGCGCATCGATGGTGCCGTACGTTCACCCTCTGCGGATCTCGCAACACCCTGAGACATTTTCACCTGAGGCTCGGTGCGCGTGGCGCACCACGGCCCTGTGACGTACCTTGGTCGGGTGTGGGCCCCACAACCGATGGGGCCGCGATCCATACACAACCCGGGTGCATCCGTATGGCAAAGAAAGGGCTTATTTCCGGTCCCGCCGGCCGCATCAGCCGGCGGCGTTTTCTGGTTGGCGGCAGCCTGGCGACGGCCTCCATGATGGCCGTCCGCCCGTCCGTTGCGTTCGGTGCATCGGCCAACTCCCGCATCGAGCTCGGACTCATCGGGTGCGGACAGCGGGGAAACTGGATTGCCGGGCTGTTCGAAGAGCAGGGCGGGTTCAAGGTGACCGCCGTGGCCGACTACTTCCCGGACCGGGCTAAGACGGCGGGGGAGAAGTTCGGGGTGGATACCGGGAAGCGCTTCACCGGGCTCAACGCCTACCGGCAGCTCCTTGAAACCGGGATAGAGGCGGTGGCGATCGAGAGTCCTCCGTATTTCCACCCGGAGCAGGCCGAGGCGGCCGTCAGGGCGGGCAAGCACGTATTTCTGGCCAAGCCCATCGCCGTCGATGCGCCCGGCTGCCTCAACGTGAGCGACAGCGCCCGGCTGGCGACCGAAAACAACCTCGCCTTCGTCATCGACTTCCAGACGCGGGCCAACGATCTGTTCATCGAGGCGCTGCACCGGGTG
Organism: uncultured bacterium; assembly: GCA_965365445.1. Taxonomy (GTDB): domain Bacteria; phylum Bacteroidota; class Rhodothermia; order Rhodothermales; family DASSAV01; genus CBDUBS01. Next base: position 1,726 of record CBDUBS010000177.1, read on the forward strand.
CATGGCGGCGTGCTGGGGACGCTGGCTTTCGGCGAGGCGAACTACCACGCCGAGAACCCGTGGAAGAATCAGGTAGCGTACCTGGAGTCCGATCCCCGCAATGCGGAAAACCGCCTGCGTGCGTGGGGATTGAATCGTGCGCTCTCCGGCGACATCATAGTGGAGCAGAACATCCACACCCTGGACGTGATGAACTGGGTAATGCAGAATCCCCCGACATCCGCCTACGGCCTGGGGGGTAAGGTTCGCAACGATCCGGGTAACTGCTGGGATCATTTCGTGGTGACGTACCATTACCCGGATGGGGTGGGCTGGTCGTTCAATTCGCGGCAGTTCGAGGGGTATGAAGCACCCGACTACATCAAAACGAGGGCGTTCGGTTCTCGGGGTGTGCTCTCCACGGATTACTTCGGGGAAGTTTTCATTACCGGCGAACAGCCTTTCGAGGGAGGTAAGACGGGATCGATTTACCGTGACGGCGCTTTCCGGAACATTCAGGATTTTCACCGGGCCATTACGGAGAATCGGTTCGATAACCCCACCGCCGAGCCAAGCGTTCGCAGCAACCTGATAGGCATCCTGGGCCGGGAGGCCGCCTATGAGGGCCGCGTGATGACATGGGAACAATTGCTCAAGAACCCGCGCCGCATTGAACCCGATCTGGATGGTCTGGCGGCCTGAAGCATCAGTAATCCGAGTCCCAACGCATGATGGTGTGGGCGGTCATCTCGCCCTTTCGGCGGCCCAGTGAGCCGCTCAATGTCAGGGCCAGCCCTAGCCCCAGCAGGTATGACGTTACCAGCAACAGCACCACCCATCCTTTCAGGGCGTATACGTCAAACGCTTCCACGAAGGCGGCGAACGTGAGCGAGGAGAGTTGCGAAACCGTAAGCGACACCCACGCAAACACGATGAACGCGTGCAACGCGAAATAGACGCTCTTGAAACGGCGTCCGAGCGCGAAGATGAATGAGCACTTGAACGCCGGGTTGACCAGATCGCCGGCAAGCAGCTCCCGCCAGTTCTCTTGATAGAAACGGTCCGGTCGGCCCAGCACCATCGGGGCGAGGAAGTGCGACTCCAGCATCCGCACGCGGCCGCGAAACGCGTCGTAGAAACGGTAGCGCCGGGCCTCCACGATCGAGAAAAACGCCAGCACGATGAGGGCCACCACCATGGCCTGGTTCAGGACGTCCGGGTTGCCAAATCCGAAGGCCACCAGCGAACCGGTCGAGACGATGGCCCAGTTGGTAGAGGCATCGAAACGCTGCCTCCAGATCATCATCCGCCCGAGTTCCCCCCGATAAAAATGGATGAGGGTATTAAGCTGGGATGAATCGTTGAGGTCCGGCAGGGGTGAAGCCACATCCATGAGAGGCGATAGAGTAAAGGCGCCGTCAGGAGGTGAACCAGATCTCTTTATTGTGGCGGGATGCAAGCAGAGAGAAATTCCACACTCACGTTTCGAGACCCGGGCTCACCTCCTGACGGCGCCCTGATGGGTATAAAACACCAGGGGGATGGAAAAGATCCGGTTCAATGCGTCCGGCGGAGGGGAAGCTCAGGCAGGAATACCGTGCTTACCCACCCCGCGAGCACGAGGAATAACGTGTAGAAATAAATACGGGTCACCGCGTCGGAGTAGGCCGACCTCATGTGTTTTTCGGCGGCGGCAGCGGCCAGATCGGCGAAGCGATGCAGGTTGGTTCGGAAGGCCGACAGACGCTGCCGGCGGTCGTCTGAACGGGATTCCGCAGCCCGTACCAGGCCCATGCGGACGGAGTCGGCCACCGGCAGCGATGTCAGAAGCCGCGACGCCGTATCCGGATCGCCTCGATCGACCGCTCGGGCTACGGCGGTGTACTGCTCCTCGAACCGCAGATGAATTTGCTCGGAGGCCTGTTTCGGATTCAGGTTCCGAGAGGGCATGTCCATTTGCTCCGCCGGCAGAGCAGGCGGCATGTCGCCGGGCGCTGGTCCGGAGTGCATACGGGCCGTTAGCGTACCGACCATCACGGTTCCCATGACGGCGGCGCCGACCGCGCCGCCGATCTGCCGGAAAAACTGGCTGGCGCTGGTCGCCTGCCCGATACGGTTTCGTTCGACAGCGTTCTGGATGGCCAGTGGATAAAGCGGCAACGTGGGTCCGGCCCCCAGACCGCATATTACCATATACAGCGTCACTTGCAGGAACGAAACACCGGGCCCCATCCGACTCAGCAGAACCAGCCCCCCTGCGAGGACGAGTCCTCCACCCAGCAGAAACAGTTTGTACCGTCCGTAACGGGTTACCAGGTTGCCCGCCAGCGTGGATCCCACGGTCATTCCGAGGGACAGAGGGATGAGGCTGATCCCGGCGCTCGTAGCCGATACGCCCACCACGTTGACCATAAAGAGGGGCAGGAAAATGATGATGGAGAGAAAAGCGGCCCCGAGAAAGAACAGGGCCAGGTTGGCCACGCTGAAAACGCGGTTGCGAAAGAGCGAGAAGTCGAGGATCGGGTTGGGGTTGCGAAGCGAACGGATGGAGAAGAGGGTAAGGAAAACCGCCGAAGCGGCAAACAGCCCGAGCGTGACGCTCGACGACCAGGGGTGTATGCTCTTGTCAAGCTGGAGGGCCAGGATCAGCGGTGTCAGACCGGCCACGAGCATGAACGCCGAGGGATAGTTCAGCCCCTCGGATGGGCCGTGCGGGGGCAGCGACGGCATACGCCGAATGATGAACCAGAGCGCCACGGCTCCGAAAGGAACGTTTACGTAGAAAATCCACCGCCACCCTGCCACTCCCGGGATAAGGCCTCCGCCGTAGTCGGTCAGGAATCCGCCGATGAGCGGGCCGAGCACACTCGACAGCCCGAAGACGGCCCCAACGAGGCCCTGATACTTCCCTCGTATGGCCGGCGGAAACAGGTCGGCGATGATGATGAAAGCCAGTGCAAACAGCCCGGCTCCTCCGAGGCCCTGTATCGCCCGGAAAAGGATGAGCTGGTTCATCCCGTCGCCGATAAGGGGCAGCGGGCCAAACTCACCCGCGAGTCCGCACAGGAACGACCCGCCGAGAAAAAGCCCGATGGCCCACAGTTCGACCGTTTTGCGATCGTAGGAATCGGCAAGCCTGCCGTATATCGGCACCATTACGGTAGAAGCCAGCAGGTACGCCGTGGCAACCCAGGCGTATCTGCGCACTCCCTCCAGATCGTCCACGATCTTCGGCAATGCCGTAGAGACGATTGTCTGATCGATAGCCCCCAGAAATAGCGCCAGGAGAATCCCGATCAGGGTAAACAGTTTGTTTCGGTCAGCAAGGGGATTCATTCGCGGTCCAGGGGCAGCCCCGTTCATCAATTACCGGCCCGACACCGTACAAGGCGCATCCCGTTTCGCGGTTCCTCGCCGGTCCGGCATTAATCGCAAATAACCGGATACGACCCCGCCGGAAAGAAATCCGTTTCGGTGAAGGGTTGTAACGTTCGTCTCCAAACGCTTCGCGTATATTGGCGATAACGGGATAGTCACCAAATGGAGGCCACATCATGTTCGGTCGAAAACATCCCGAAGTCCTCGTCATCGGCGCAGGACCTGTGGGGCTTTTTGCCGCTCTCGTCCTCACGCGCAAGGGTGTGCGGGTTCGCATCGTAGATAAGGAATTGCGAACGGCGGCTCATAGCTACGCGCTTGCCCTGCATCCGGCCACACTGCAACTACTGGCCGAAACCGGCATCGCCGGGGATGTGCTGCTTCAGGCCTACCGGGTAGATCGCATCGGGTTTTACGACGGCCCGGATCGCGTGGCGGAAACACCCATCGGCGACGCATCGGAATACGTGGCCGTATTGCCGCAGGAACAGCTGGAAAATGCGCTGGAGGATGCCCTCGCCGGGGCGGGTGTTCGGGTGCAGTGGAACCACCGGGCGGTTGGGATCGGAACCGACGAAAGCCGAGCCGTGAGCCGCGTGGAAGAACTGGAAATGGATTCGCTCGGCTATGCGGTTGCCCATTCCGAATGGATCGTGGCGCGGGAGCGCTCGGTCCATGCGTCGTACATCATCGGAGCCGACGGGTACGAATCGGAGGTGCGCCGCTCGCTGGATATCGCTTTTCCGGAAGTGGGACCGGCTCAATATTTCGCCGTATTCGAGTTCGAAACCGATTACGATGCAGGTGGGGAGATGCGCGTCGTCTTTCACGGCGACACGGCGAACGTACTCTGGCCCCTTCCCCGGAACCGGTGCCGGTGGAGCTTCGAGTTGCCGGGATATGCCATCAACCCGGGGGCTCGCCGCAAGGAGCGTCTGGCCTACACGGTAGGGGCGTACCGCTTTCCGGTGCTCGGTGAAGATGCATTGCAGGCGTTTTTACGCGAACGCGCCCCCTGGTTCAACGCCCGCATCGGCGATATGGATTGGCGGATGGTGGTGCGGTTCGAGCGACGCCTGGCTGATGGGTTCGGGGACGGCGCCATATACCTCGCAGGCGATGCCGCCCACCTTACCGGGCCGGTCGGGGTGCAAAGCATGAATATCGGTATGCGAGAGGCTTTCGACCTGGCCGGGGCGCTGGCCGCCGGGGGCAAGGAACATTACGAAAAGGAGCGCCTGGATCGGTATGCTTCTTCCAGGATGGACGAGTGGCGTTTCATGCTGGGTCAGGAGGGCGGGTTGCAGCCCGCTCACGACGCGCCGCCGGCCCTGGCAAGCCGTGCGGACCTCCTTCTCTCCTGCCTGCCTGCCTCGGGATCGGCGCTGGATCGCATGGCGGAACGGTTGGGTTTCAGGGTGGTCCGCTAGCCGGCAGCCCGGACCATCTATACCGCACCCAGCCTCCCTTTTACGGGTCATTCCGCTCAGCTCCCGGCCTGACGGGTTCACATTGGTTCCGGATTACCGGAATGCCTATTTTCCCGATCATGCCGGGGCGCCTCCGGGGGGAGGCCGGGAAACGAATGGTTCAAGGGGTTTCATGACAGACGAGTCGCCGGCTCCTTCCGGTATGTTCATCTCGCGCCGAGCGGCCCGCATGTACCGACGCCTGTTCAAGCGGGCCGGAAGGCCGGCCGTCGGTCCGGGGATGTGGCTGCCGTCGGCGCTGCCGATGGCGCTTTTTCTTTTCCTTCCGCTCGTAGCACTTCTGTCGTGGGCATCGCCGGAGGCGTTTATTGCCGCCCTGCGCCAACCTGCCGTAGCGGACGCCGTCTGGTTGAGCATACAGACCAGTTTCTGGACTACCTTGCTCGCCGTTGTGTTCGGAACGCCGCTGGCGTATCTGCTGGCCAGGCGTACGTTCCCGCTGAAGCGGCTCATGGATGCGTTTATCGATTTGCCGCTCGTGCTTCCCCCGGCGGTGGCCGGTGTAGCGCTTCTCGTAACGTTCGGACGAAAAGGGCTGGCCGGACCCCTGCTGGAATGGGGCGGATTTCAAATCGCCTTTACGCCGGTTGCCGTCGTCATGGCGCAGCTTTTCGTGGCGGCGCCGCTGTTCATTCGGGCAGCCGTCATAGGCTTCTCTGCGCTGGAACGAGATATGGAGGAGGCCGCCCTAATCGACGGGGCGGGGGAGGGGCATGTGTTTCGCCGCATCATGTTTCCGATGGCGAGGGATGCACTGCTCGGCGGAGCGGTGCTCACCTGGGGCCGTGCGCTCGGCGAGTTCGGAGCGACGATCATTTTTGCCGGAAACTTTCCCGGGCGCACCCAGACGATGCCGCTGGCCATTTATCTGGGGTTCGAGCTCGACCTGACGGTAGCCATTACGCTTTCCGTCATTCTCGTAGGCGTCTCGCTGCTGACCATCGTCGTGGTGCGCCACATGCTGGCATCGGCGGACTGACCG
>CBDUBS010000178.1:0-7496 GCA_965365445.1 uncultured bacterium
TGATCACCTCCAGCATCTCGTTCGGGTCGTAGGAGAGCCGGCGCAACACACTATCGCCCCGGACAAACGACACGTTCCATGAGCGGCTGGAAGAGGATACATTGCCGCCGGTGTGGGCGGAATGCCGTTGAGCCGGAGAGACGGGAAGGAGCAAAAAGCACCAGCAGAACCCGACCACGGCAAAAGAGAAACGGCGCATAGGACGAAGTAGAAGAATACCTATCGTTTGCATTGAAACAATGGGGCTTCAACCCATAGTTCATTATGAAGATATGTGCCTTTTTCGTATGGTTCTATGGTCTATGCGAAATATTATCGAACGGCAGCCCCCAGGGCGCCCGAGGCAGCTTTTCATGAAGCATCCCGCCGGATGCTCGTTTGCACATCGGAGTAGAGTGAGCGTGAAGTGCAGGAAATACGAGACAGATATTCGATGATGGGCCTTCGCCGGATACGGCGCTTGCCTCTCGGGTTATGGCTTGCGGTCGGGTTGTTGCCGTGCTGTTTGCAGGCGGCCTATCCACAGTCCTCCGGTGATTTTCGCAGGCCCGGCGCCCGGCTGGCTTTTCCGGATCATGGGGCGATCCATGCCCTCGTCATCTTCATCCAGCACCCCGAGCAGGCGGATACCGACGGCGAGGCCGGCTCCGATCCCGAAACCGAATGGCCCTACGAGCGGAGCCTCGGCCCGGACCGACGCCTGCCGGCGTGGGCGGAAGGGGGCCGGTTGCTCGCTCCTCCCGGCGCACCCCCGGAAAGCTTCGATGAGGGCTCGATCAGCGCGTTTTACCACCTCATGTCGGGCGGGCGGTTTACCCTGACCGGGTATGTGTACCCGAAGGTGTATTTTCCCGAGCATCCGATCGGGCGGTACCACGACAATCGCGGCGCGTTGCAAAACGGGGCGGCTAATCTCGCCCACGAAATCCTGACATCTCAGGAGCTTGTAACGTACCTCACCCGGAATCCTGACGGGCTCAACCTGGATGCACTCGATACCTACCGCAACGGAACCAATACCTACGTTCAGGGCGGCGACGGCCTGTTCGATCTCATCATTCTGATCCACCGGGGCATCGTGCTGCCGTCTCTGCGTAAGTTGCACAATGGCGCTCTGTCTTCCGGATCGTCCATTACGTCGCTCGGGGTGGATACGGAGTACCGGCCCGGCTTCATCGACTATGCCCGGCCCGAAACCGACGGCTTTTCCTCCATGCCGGTTACCCTAACGGGCAGGAGGGTAATCGACAACCTCACTTCCGGTAGTGGGATAACGGTGCGGGCCGTTACACGCAAGGCCGCCGTGCGCATTATCGCCCACGAGATCGGCCACCGGCAGTTTGGCTTCTATCATACCTGCGATGCGCCCGTCGCTCCCGGCTCGGATTGCATCGGCATCATGGGCGGCGCCTACATTACCATGAGCGCCCCCGATCGGATCAAGCTCGGTTGGGCTCGGGTCGTGCCCGTGAATGTGGATTCGGTCCGTACGTTCCGGTACACCTTTCGGGATGCGCTCGCTTCGGGAGAGGTATACCGGCTCCAGAGCGGCAAGAACGCCTGCGGCGATGTGATCGTGGAGGCCAGAACGTGGAACAACTTCTGGGATGCGCCGCCCGACCCCGCAGCCGCCCGTTATCTCAACGACGATGGCGATGAATGGGATCTGTTTCTTCCGCAGGAGGGGCTGTACCTGTATAAAGCGCCGGAAGCCGGCAACGCACGGTGCGGGGGCTCCCGGAATCCGATCTCTGACAATGCCCTGTATTCCAGTCTGGAGAACAGCGGCGAGGGGGTTCGGCTCGCGCCGTTCCAGGCGGGTACGGCGAACGAGTTGAACGCTTTTCGTGTGGGCGGGCGGTATCAGGTCGCCTACGAACCCGGCCAGGTGTACGCTGCCCATACCATGCCCCGCTTTTTCTTCCACCGGAACGGCCGCCTGGATGGTCGGTTATCGATCACCGGCATCAGGAAGGAAGGAGACGGCTTTTCGGCAGATATCTGGACCGACTACCTCTCGGGACCGGGGCAGAACGAGGCGCTTTTCATCCGGAACCGGCCGGAGCCGTTCGACGATGTAACCCTTATCGACTACGAAACGCCCGCGGAGGCCGACGCGCGAGTTGAGGTATACGATCTGCTGGGCCGGAAACTGCGCGTACTCGTAGCGGGGCGGCATCAGGCCGGGAGACATACCATCCGGTTCGATGCGGCCGGGTTGGCGGCGGGCGTCTATGTAATCCGTATTTTCTCCGATGGCCGTTCCCGGGCCCATCTCGTCCATTACGTACCTTGAGGCGCCGGCCCGTCGCGTACCGGCCATCCCTCTGGTTTGTGGCGCCTCTTGGTTATCGCAAAGACCAACGCAGGGTCGATCGCCGGCGGGGGAGCGCCTGTACCTTTTTCGGGCGACAGGCGCGTGGCCGCCTTTAACCCTTTCAATCAGTCTACACGGATTTCAAATTCGTTTTCCCGGCTCGAAAGCGTACCTTGGGCCGAAGCCGGAAGATCGGGCACGGTATTGGATAAAAATGGTTGTTAATGTAGTATATACCCTGAATTCGTCCATCGTGCGGATGGTATACGTTATCCACAGGTTCAATGATATGATCAGGTCGTTTTACGGCATGGGCCGGATGGTTTCGGCGCTGCTGGTTTTGTTTTCGATGGTTACTCCGGCGGCGGCTCAGCCCGCCCTGCCGGTGCAACTGGACGTAGATCAGTCCGTTTTCGCCCTCGATGCGGAGCATTCGCTCGTAGAATTGTACTTCGGCTTCGGGATCAAGCCTGAGCAGTTTCAGCAGAACGATCAGGGCTACGGAGCCCGGCTACCCCTTCAGGTTACGCTGGCATCGTCGTCGGGCGAGCCGGCCTGGTCGGATAGCACGGTGCTCAATTTCGTGGTCGCCGATACGGCTGGTTTGAGCGCCGGGTCATCTTTTCTGCATCAGATTCGCGCCCCGCTGACGCCCGGCGCGTACGAACTGCGCGTCACGATTCCGCGCGACGAGCGTTCGGGCCGTCAGGAGTTGCAGATACGGCGCGCTATCGAGGTGCCGTCGTTCGGCGAATCCGGCAAGGCCGCCATCTCCGATCTCACGCTGGCAAGCAGCGTTCAGCCCGGCGCCGACCGGAACGATCCATTTTATCGCAACGGGCTCGTGGTGCGGCCTAACGCCGGCCTGCTGTACGGAAAGGGGCTGCCCCAGTTGTTTTACTACGCGGAAACGTACAACGCCGGTACGCTCGGCGGCGGAGACGGGCAGTATACCGTCCGGGTTTATGTAACCGGAGCCAACGGAACGGAACCGGCGGCGGGCCTCGTAAAGCAAATCGAACGCGAAGTGCGCTCACCCGACGTGCTGGTCGGCTCGTTCGATCTTGCCGGGCTGTCCACGGGTGCGTACGTGCTGCACCTGGCGCTGATGGACGATACCGGAAAACCGACCCTGGAGGAAACCCGGAAGTTTTTCGTGTTCAATCCGGACGTGGCTGCGGCAGGGCGCATGGTGGACATGACGTTCGAAGGAAGTCCGTATGCCACGATGCCGGAGAGCGAAGTGAAAATACAAATCGAGCATCTGGACGCGCTCGCCACGGAGCGGGAGCGCCGCCGCCTGCGCAACCTGACCGATCTGGACGATCAGCGGCGTTTCCTGATGGATTTCTGGAACAAACGCAATCCCGTGCCGGGTTCAGCCGTAAACACCTTCAAGGAGGAGTTCTACCGCCGGTTGCATTACGCCAACGAGCGGTATTCCAGCGGCCCGATGCAAGGGTGGAAAACCGACCGGGGCCGAACCCTCATCAAGTACGGATCGCCAACCAACATTGACCCGCACCTGTACGAGCGCGATTTGCTTCCCCATGAGATCTGGCGGTACGATAACATCCCCGGCGAAGGTGAGTCGATTTTTGTTTTTGCCGACCGAAACGGGTTCGGCCAGTTCGAGCTGGTGCATTCGAACGTGGCCGGCGAGCGCTCGCTTCCGGACTGGGAGCAGGAGTTGATTCGTTAACGGTGCGGAAAGGCGACCGGGCCGGCCGTACGTTGGTGCGGCCGGCTTTTTATCTGGCGGCGCCGGGTGTTGCCCGGCTGAACAATCCGGATTTGCCGTATTTCTCCGTGGCGGAGTGGTCGGGCCCGGTGTATTTTGCACTTCTCCGTGCCGGTGGAGGCGGAGCAACGAAAACGCCCCAGACACATCATGCAACCAACATACACAGTCATCGAACACCTTTCGGGGCACGCGGATGAGGTCGTGCAACTCAAGGGATGGGTATACAACAAACGCGGCTCGAAAGGCCTCCTGTTCATCGTGCTCCGGGACGGCACCGGCATCGTTCAGTGTGTCGTCAACCAGTCTGAAGTCGGTGAGGCAGACTGGCAGGCCGCCGAAGCCGTCACGCAGGAAAGCTCCGTCGAACTGACCGGACGGGTGGCGCCGGACGAGCGTCAGGTCGGAGGGGTAGAGGTGCAGGTTCGTTCCCTCCGGCTCATTGGTTCGGCGGAGGACTACCCGATCACCCCGAAAGAGCACGGGGTGGAGTTTCTGATGAACCACCGGCACCTGTGGCTCCGAAGCCGCCGGCAGTGGGCCATTCTGCGCATCCGCAACCGCATCATCTTCTCGATACACAGCTTTTTTCAGGAGCAGGGCTTCCTTCAGATGGACGCTCCGATCCTTACGGGCAACGCGGTGGAAGGAACGACCACGTTGTTCGAGATCGACTTTTACGGCCAGCCGGCCTACCTCACCCAGAGCGGGCAGCTCTACGGCGAGGCTATGGCGATGGCCTTCGGGAAAATCTACACGTTCGGGCCGACGTTCCGGGCAGAAAAATCCAAGACCCGCCGCCATCTCTCCGAGTTCTGGATGATCGAGCCGGAAATGGCCTTTTACGACCTGGCGATGAATATGGAACTGGCCGAAGCCTTCGTCAGCCGGATCGTTGCCGATGTGCTGCGCGATTGCCGGCCTGAACTGGACGTTCTCGGGCGCGATACGGAGGCCTTGGAGCGGGTCAAGCCGCCCTTCCCGCGCCTGCATTATTCCGATGCGGTGGATCTGCTGCACAGCGAAAAAACGATCCATATGGTGGACGACAGGCTAGCCGCCATAGCGGAGGAGGCCGAGCAGTTGCAGGCCGAACGCGCCGAGAATCAGCGGGCTTACGGCAGCGCCAAAAAACACGAGAAGCGCCGGATGGATGCCCGCGAAATCGCGATCAACGTTCGCCTGGAGGAGATCGAGGAGGCGCGGCGCAACCTGCCGCAGTGGAAACAATCGGCGCAGCAGTTCGAGTGGGGAGATGACTTCGGCGGCAGCGACGAAACGTTACTCACCTGGCACTTCGACCGCCCGATCATCGTGCATCGCTATCCGGCTGCCGTGAAAGCCTTCTATATGAAACGCGACCCGGAGGACGACCGCCTGGCGCTGGGCATGGACGTGCTCGCTCCGGAAGGGTACGGCGAGATCATCGGGGGAGGGGAGCGGGCTACCGACCTCGGTTTTCTGCAACGCCAGGTGGAGGAACACGGCCTGCCGCCGGAAGTGTTCGGCTGGTACTTCGACCTGCGCCGCTACGGCTCGGCGCCGCACGCCGGGTTCGGCCTGGGCCTGGAGCGAACCGTAACCTGGATCTGCGGCATCGACCATCTCAGGGAAACCATTCCCTTCCCGCGCATGATGGGACGGCTGCATCCGTAATCCGTGGAGCGGCTCGGATTTTGATCCGGGTGTGGTGTAACAATAGTTCTGGGTTTCCGTCCGTTATGGTCCGGAAGCCGTATCTGATCGTCCACGAAAACCTGAGAAATGACATGAGCCGCTTTTCCCCTTGTTTGTTGGTGTTGTTACTGCTCGGTTTCGCCTTCGCTCCGGCCCGGGTTGCCGCACAGCCGACTCCTGAAATGCGCCGTACCGTTTCCGTAAGCGGGGAAGGTCTCATCAAGGTCGTTCCGGATATGGCGACCATCCGGTTCGGCGTCGTCACGGTAGATCCCAACCCGGAAACGGCCCGGCGGCTCAACGCCGAAGCCTCCGCCGACGCTATGAACGTCGTCCGTAGCCTGGGGGTGCCGGAACGCAAGATCCGCCTCGAAACCCTCATGCTCCAACCCGAACGCGAGTACAACCCGGAGACGCGCCAGTGGATCGATAGAGGGTATCAGGCCACGCGCGAGGTAGTGGTGGAGCTGGAGGACCTGGATCGGCTCCCGTCGCTCATTGCCGGCGTCGTGCAAAAAGGCGCCAACCGCCTGAACGGCATCGAGTACCAGCTCAAAAACCGCAGCGTGGCCCGCAACGATGCATTACGGGAAGCCGTTACGAGCGCCCGGGAGAAGGCGCAGCTCCTTACCTCGGCTCTCGGCGCAGGTCTGGGGCGCGTCATGCAGATTCAGGAACAGAGCTTCGATTTCCCCCGGCCCGTATTCCGCGCTATGATGGATAGTGCGATGATGTCGAAGGCCGAAGCCGCTCCCGAGCCGGAAGCGTATGCCGCCGGGGAAATGGAGGTCCGGGCCAACGTGATGGTCGTATTCGAACTGGAGTGACTACCTCAGGGCGCGCGGCCATCCAGCCAGCCGAGCATCTGCTCTACAACGGCTTCCCCGCCCGGGTCGCGGAACGTTTCGTGGTAATACCCCGGCAGTCTGATGAACGTTTTGTCGAGGGATGCCGTGCGCCGGAAGTAGGCTTCGCTGCCCTCGAAGGAAGTGATCCGGTCTGCATCGCCGTGAATGAGCAGTAAAGGCAGGTCGATTTGCTCCGCCCGTTCCTCCAGGTGCGCCTCTTCCCGGAGGAATGCGGCGGCCGTGGCAGCCGGAGTAGGCCCATGGTAACTGAGCGGATCCTGCCGGACGTTCTGCCGTACCTCCGGCGAGCGGGAGAGGTACTGCCGCTGCAAGGAGGCGGTCGGCATGTGCGGGAAAAGCCGGCCGAGTGCGGCCAACATGGGCGCGAGAAAGCGAGGCAGGGGCAGCACGAGCCGGATCATCGGGCTGGACAGAATGAGCCCTCGCACCCCGTTGTCCGGGTTTCTCAGGAGATAATCCAGGCATACCGCTCCGCCCATACTGTGCCCGAGGAGGAACAGGGGTCGGTCTGAACGTACCGTATCGATCAGGGCCGCGAGGTCATCGGCATACACCCCGAACCTTTCGATATACCCCGCCCGGCCTTCTGATTTGCCATGCCCCCGGTGGTCGTAGCCGCGCACGGCGTACCCTCGCTCCGAGAACCGCGCGGCCAGATCCCTGTAGCGACCGCTGTGCTCTGCATAGCCATGCACGAGGATCAGGTCGGCGCGCTCCGGTTTACCGGCGGCGTGCAGCCAACCGTACAGGTGCGCTCCGTCATGCGCCCTGAATGATGCATCGTGAATGGAGGGTGAATTGTCGTGATTCACGGCAGGGCGTAAGAGCAGAGTGACATTCGAAGTAGCCCGTTCATGAGAGAGGCAAGATAAGCAAACGATAAGTGGTTGCA
>CBDUBS010000179.1:0-7471 GCA_965365445.1 uncultured bacterium
GCGCGGTGCCGACGTTACCACCGGCCCGTCTCCTCGGCCCGCCCTCCGAACCGATCACCGGCGCCTACTGGGCCGAAGGTCCGACGCCCCTGAAGGTAGGCTCCCGCCGGCTCGTGTACTTCGATAAGTACCGCGATCATCGGTACGGCGTCGTCGCCTCCGACGACCTCGAAACGTGGAGCGATGAATCCGAGCGGCTCGTCATGCCCGATGGGATGCGCCACGGCACGGCTTTCCGCGTGCCCGGACGGATTGCACGCCGCCTGCTGGACCTCGACTGAACGTAATTCGACCATCCTCTAACCACTTCGTCATCATGAACCCATTGTCCTTTTTTCGCCTTACAGGGGTCCTGCTGATCGTGCTCGCCGTCGCTCCCGCAGGGGCGCAGCCCGTACCGGAGCACCGCCTCGTCGTCAATGCCGACCAGGGCGAGTACACCATCAGCCGCCACATCTACGGGCATTTCGCCGAGCACCTCGGGCGCGGCATTTACGACGGCTTCTGGCAGAAAGCGGCCGGCGGCGACTACCGCCTGCGAACCGACGTGATCGAAGCCCTGCGAAAGATTCGCATCCCGAACCTCCGCTGGCCCGGCGGCTGCTTCGCCGACACGTACCACTGGAAGGACGGCATCGGCCCGCGTGAAAACCGCCCCACCATCATCAATACCCACTGGGGAGGGGTTACCGAGGATAACAGCTTCGGGACCCACGAGTTCATGGAACTGGTGGAGGCCCTCGGAACGGAGCCCTACATCGTCGGAAACGTCGGCAGCGGCACGGTGCAGGAAATGGCCCAGTGGGTCGAATACATGACCTTCGACGGCAAGAGTCCGATGGCCGACCTGCGCCGGGCCAACGGCCGGCAAGCGCCGTGGGAGGTCAAGTACTGGGGCGTAGGTAACGAGAACTGGGGTTGCGGCGGCAACATGCGCCCCGAGGACTACGCCGACCTGTATCGCAACTACGCTACCTACCTCAACAACTACGGCGACAACCGCCTCTACCGCATCGCCACCGGGGCCAACTCCGACGACTACCGCTGGACCGAAGCCCTCATGCGTGAAGTGGGCGGCCGGATGCAGGGCCTCTCGCTGCACTACTACACCATCGTGCACAACTGGCAGCGCAAAGGCTCGGCCACCGACTTTACCGAACTGGAGTGGGCCACCGCCCTGCAAAAGGCCCTCCACATCGACGAACTGATCGAACGCCACAGCACCATCATGGACCGATACGACCCCAACAAACGCATCGGCCTCATGGTGGACGAGTGGGGCATCTGGCACGACGTGGAGCCGGGCTCCAACCCGGGGTTCCTCTATCAGCAAAACACCATGCGCGACGCGCTCATCGCCTCGGTTACTTTCGACATTTTCAACCGCCATGCCGACCGGGTGAAAATGGCGAACATCGCTCAGACGGTCAACGTGCTCCAGGCGCTCGTGTTGACCGAAGGCGACCGGATGCTGCTTACGCCCACATACCATGTGTTCGACCTGTACAAGGAGCACCAGGACGCCGTATACCTGCCGCTCGCGCTCGACGCCGGTACGTTCGTCTCGGGCGACGTCACCATTCCCGCCCTGAGCGCTTCGGCTTCCCGGGATTCCACCGGGGCGGTCCACCTGACCATCAGCAACCTCGATCCCCGTTCCGAACGCATCCTTCGCACCGAACTGCGCGGACTCAAACCCTCGCGCGTATCGGGCCGCATCCTTGCCGCTCCGGCCATGAACACCTACAACACGTTCGACAAACCGGAAACGCTCCGCACTGCGCCGTTCGAGGGAGCCCGCCTCGCCGGAAACGAACTGGTCATCCGGCTTCCCGCCCGCTCCGTCGTGGCGCTGACGATACGGTAACGCGTTCGGTTTGGGTCCACTGGGGGTTCCGCGCCGTCACCCCTTTACGGCCTGCCGGTACGCCGTCGGGGAAACGCCCTGCACCCGCTTGAACGTCCGGCTGAAGTGGTACGGGTCGGTGTACCCCACGCACTCGGCGGCCTCCCGGACCGATAGCCGGGTTCCGTCGAGCAGTTCGCACGCCTTTTGCATCTTCATGCGAATGAAGTACACGCCGGGGGATGCATTTACCTGCCGCCGGAACAGCCAGCTGTAGTGGGAAGGCGACAGCCCGGCGTCGCCGGCCAGATCCGCCAGCCTCAGCGGCTCGTGCAGATGCTCCCGCATATGCCTGATGGAGCGCAGGATGAGGTCCTCGTTACGACGGGCCGGTTCTTGCGCCGCCCGGCTGTGCCGTTTCAGGAGGCCGAGCCAGCGGCCGAGCAACGTCGAGAGGCCAAGCAGGCTGTCATCCGGGTAGCCGAAATCCAGGGCGGCGTACATTTCTTCGAACGCGCCGCCCACCAGTCCGGCGTCGGGGACGTGGAGCAGGGGCGCCTCGGGCGAAAGGCCGAGGGCGGCCAGGTAATCGGCCGAGCGCGTTCCGCTGAAATGCACCCAGCAGATCGACCATGGCGCTTCTTCGTCCGCTCCGTAGCGGTGGGCCTCCCCGGGGGGAATGAACAGGGCCGATCCTTCCCGCAGGGCCCACCGGCCGGAGGCCGTCTCGCACCATCCTCGTCCGGAGGTGCAGTAAATGGCAATCGCGCCCGGACTTCCGGCGGGCCGTGCCACGTAGTGGTGGGCCGCGGGAGGGTAGTGCCCTATATCGGTCACGAAAAGATCCCGTACTACCGGCAGCGCCCTGCACCGTTCGAGAACAGCCGGCGGCATTACGCACAAACGCTGACCGGGAAACCCTTCGCGTACTCTGATCTCCATGCCTCGCCCATGAATGGGTAGTTGCCGTAAGATAATCCATCCCGGCGCGAATCGCTGCTATTCCGGTCCGTCCCTTTCCGGAGGTATATTGCCGTAACGCCACGGGAACCGGCCTCGTCAACCCTGCAATTGCGCGGACTCATGCTCAACGGCCTCGATGTAAGCGTTTTTCTTGCCTTTTTTGCCGTCGTCATCGGCGTCAGTGTCGTCAAGAGCCGCCGCGAGCGGACGAGCGAGGATTATTTCCTGGCCGGGCGCGGACTGCCGTGGGCGCTCATCGGATTGTCCATCGTGGCGGCCAACATCTCCACCGAGCAGTTCGTCGGTATGGCCGGGCAGGGGGCGGGTTCGGCGGGGCTGGCCGTGAGTGCGTGGCAGATCATCGGCGCCGTGACCATCGTCATCGTCGCCTTCACCTTTCTGCCCCGGTTCCTGCAGGCCGGCATCTACACGATGCCGGAGTACCTGGAATACCGGTACAATGCGGCCTCCCGGGCCGTGATGGCTCTTTTTACCATGGTGATCTACGTTACCGTCACCATTACGGCGGTCCTGTACTCGGGCGGACTCACGCTGGCGACCATCTTCGATATGCCGCTGGCCCCCTCGATCTGGATCATCGGCCTCATCGCCGCCTTCTACACCACCTGGGGGGGTCTGAAGGCCGTCGCATGGGCGGATTTTTTCCAGGGATCGGCGTTGCTGCTGGGCGGCCTGCTTACGCTGTATCTCGGCCTCAAGGCCGTCGGCGGCGTCGAGCCGTTCCTGGCGGCCAACGAGGAGAAACTCCACATGGTGCTCCCCGCCGACAACGAGCTGCTGCCCTGGACAGGCGTATTGCTCGGCATCTGGATTCCGAACCTGTACTATACCGGACTCAACCAGTTCATCGTACAGCGTACCCTGGCCGCGAAATCCCTTCGCCACGGCCAGCTCGGCATCCTCTTCGCCGCTTCCCTCTGGCTGCTCGTTCCCTTCGTCATCGTGATTCCGGGCATCATTGCCAACCAGCTTTACGGCGCTCGCCTCGGCACGCCGGATGCGGCGTATCCGATGCTCATTCGCTCGCTCATACCGGTGGGCCTGCGGGGTTTCATGTTCGCCGCGATTGCCGGAGCCGTCATCAGTTCACTGGCTTCGATGCTGAACTCGGCCTCCACCATCTTCACGATGGACCTCTACAAGCGCCACTTTCGCAAGGAGGCCGGGCAGATCCACCTGGTAACGGTCGGACGGATCATGACCGTCCTGTTCGTCGTCGTCGGCTGTTTGCTCGCGCCGGCGCTTGCCGCTCCCCGGTTCAAGGGGGTATTCAACTTCATACAGGAGTTTCAGGGATACATCTCGCCGGGCATTCTGGCGGCCTTTCTCATCGGCTTTCTGGTGAAACGGGCTCCGGCCTCGGCCGGGCTCATTGCGCTGCTGGGCAGCGCTCCGGTATATGGCTTTCTCCAGTGGCAGTTCGGGGAGGTGCATTTCCTCATCCGTATGCTCATTACGTTCCTCGTCGTGACCGGGGCGATGCTGGCGGCGACGTGGTTCAGCCCGCTGCCCGAGCCCCGCGTGATGCCCGTTCGCGAGGATATCGACCTGCATTCTTCGCCCCGCGTAAAAGCCCTCGGCGCAGCGGTCATCGCCGGAGCGGCGCTGTTTTTCATCGTTTTCCGGTAAGCCCGTATGAGCACCGAATTCTCCGCCCGCGCCTGGCAGGAACCCGTCGTGATCCCGACCTACGGAGTGGGGGAGCCCGACAGAAACCCGATGTTTCTCGAAAAACGGGTGTACCAGGGCTCCAGCGGGGCGGTGTACCCGCACCCCGTCATCGACCGCGTGTTCGATGAAAAAACCGACCGTACCTATACCGGTCTGTTTCTGGAAAACCGGTATCTGAAAGTCCTGATTCTGCCTGAGCTGGGCGGCCGCGTCCAGATGGCCGTGGACAAGACCAACGGCTATCCGTTCGTGTATTACAATCGGGTCATCAAGCCGGCGCTCGTCGGGCTGGCCGGGCCGTGGATCTCCGGCGGCATCGAGTTCAACTGGCCGCAGCACCACCGCCCGAGCACGTTCGATCCGGTCGATTACACCCTGGAATCCTGCCCGGAAGGCAGCGCCGTCGTGTGGTGCGCCGAGATCGAACGCATGTTCCGCACCCGGAGCGCCGTCGGATTCCGGCTCTACCCGGACCGGGCGTACCTCGAACTCGACGTCCGTTTGTACAACCGCACCGAGACGCCGCAGACCTTCCTCTGGTGGGCCAACCCCGCCGTGCACGTCCACGACGAATACCAGTCTGTTTTCCCACCGGACGTACACGCCGTTATGGACCACGGAAAGCGGGACGTTTCCGACTTTCCCATCGCCACCGGCGTCTACTACAAGGTCGATTACAGCCCTGGAACCGACATCTCCCGGTACAAGAACATCCCCGTGCCGACCTCCTACATGGCGTATCACTCCGATTTTGATTTCGTCGGGTGCTACGACCACCGGGCCCGGGCCGGTATGATGCACGTAGCCGACCATCACCTCGTCCCCGGCAAAAAACAGTGGACATGGGGCAACGGCGACTTCGGCCGGGCCTGGGACCGCCGCCTTACGGATGAGGACGGGCCTTACATCGAGCTCATGTGCGGCGCCTTTACGGATAACCAGCCGGATTTCTCCTGGATCATGCCCGGCGAAGAAAAACGCTTTACGCAGACCTTCATGCCGTACAAGGAGATCGGCGGGGCGGTCAACGCTTCCCGGGAGGCCGTCATCAATCTTCAGGTTACCGGCGACCGGGCGGAAATCGGCGTGTATGTTACCTCGCCCCGGCGGGTAGCCGTACGGTTGCTCCTGGACGGCCGCCCGCTTTTCGACCAACACACTACCCTTTCTCCGGAAACGGCCTTTACGTCGGTTGTACCGCTGCCCGAACCGACGGACCCTGCCCGCCTTACGTTGCAGGTCGCGGCGGAAGGGAAAACCCTGATGGAATTCACCCCCCTTGCCGATGAACCTCACCCGATCCCGGAGCCTGCCCGACCGGCTCCGGAGCCCGGGGCGGTAACCTCCAATGAGGAACTATTCCTCCACGGCCTCCATCTGGAACAGTACCGGCACGCTACGTTTGCGCCGGAGCCGTACTACCGGGAGGCGCTTCGGCGCGACCCCGGCGACGCGCGCTGCAACAACGCGCTCGGGCGGCTGCTGTATCGGCGCGGGCGCTTTGCCCCTGCGGAGCCGTATTTTCGCCGGGCCATCGAGCGCGTTACGATGCGCAACCCCAACCCCTACGACGGCGAACCGTTCTACAATCTGGGCCTCTCCCTCCGGATGCAGGGCCGTTTTTCCGAAGCCTTCGACGCGTTTTACAAAGCCGTCTGGAACGACGCATGGAAGAAAGCGGCATTTTTCGAACTGGCCCGGCTGGCGGCTCTGGAGAGCCGTTTCTTGCAGGCCCTCGACCTCGTCGAAAGCGCCCTGGCCGAAGGGAGCCGCAACCAGAAGGCCCGTCACCTGAAAATCGCCCTGCTCCGCCGCCTGGGCCGTTCGGCGGAAGCGCTGAGAGAAGTACGGGCGGCGCTCGCCCTCGATCCGCTCGACTTCGGGGCGCTGGTTGAAAGCGAACTCCTGGGCGCTCCTTCCGGCTTCGAGCGGCTCGTAGGAGGCCGCGCCCATACCTTGGCCGAAATCGCCCTGGATTATGCCCATGCCGGGTTTTACGATGAGGCCGACCGGCTGATCGACCTGGCCCCGCCGGATGAACCGCTGGGGTGGTATCTGCGCGGGTGGTTCGCCCTCCGGAGCGGCAACCCGGACCTGGCCGGTCGGCATTTCCGCACCGCCGAAGCCGCCCCGCCGGATTACGTATTTCCTAACCGCCTGGAGGATGTGCTTGCGCTCGAAGCCGCCGTCGCAACCAACCCTTCCGACGCCCGGGCGCCCTATTACCTCGGCAACTTCTGGTACGCGCACCGGCAATACGACGAGGCTATAGCGGCATGGGAAGGAGCGAGCGACCGTGACCCGGCTTTCCCGACGGTGCATCGCAACCTGGGGCTGGCGTATATGAACAAACGCAACAACCCCGAGCGGGCCCGTGCGGAGTATGAAACGGCCTGCCGGCTCGATCCGTTCGACGCCCGGGTGTTTTTCGAACTCGACCAGCTCGATAAACTCCTCGGTCGCGCACCAGAAGAACGCCTGGCGCGTCTCGAAGGAAACCCGGACCTCGTTTCCCGTCGGGACGACCTGACCCTGGAATACGTAACCCTCCTGAACATCGCCGGCCGCCCCGAACGGGCGCTGGAGATAGTGAAGGGCCGGCGCTTCCACCCGTGGGAAGGAGGCGAAGGCAAAGTAACCGGCCAGTACGTAAACAGCATCGTGCGGCTTGCCGCAGCGGCGCTGGGCGAGCGGAGGTACGATGACGCCCTCCGGCTGCTGACCGAAGCCCGTTCCTACCCCGAAAACCTGGGGGAAGGGAAACTCTACGGAGCACGCGAAAACGACGTGTTTTACTACCTGGGCCTGGCCTGCGAAGGCCTCGGCGATGCGGAAGCCGCCTCCGACTGCTTCCGGCGGGCCGCCCTCGGGCCGAGCGAGCCTGCTTCCGCCCTGTACTACAACGATCAGCCGCCGGACCTCATCCTGTATCAGGGCCTCGCCCTGAGGCGGCTCGGCCGCCCCGAGGAG
>CBDUBS010000180.1:0-7446 GCA_965365445.1 uncultured bacterium
CCGCCGTTCGGCGGGGGGCGCCCTTATCGCCCTGGCCGGAGGATGGCTGGCGGCGCGCGCCCTTCGGGACGTCATCAACCGGGACGAAAGGCCGGCTCCAGGGATCGATATGCCGGAAGGGCCCATGCCCCTGCAGATCCGCGAAACCCTGACGATTAACCGCCCGGCGGGCGAGTTGTACGCCTTCTGGAGAGACTTCGAGCATCTGCCGCAGTTCATGAAACACCTGGAAGCGGTGCGCCACCTCGACGGCGGGCACTCCCACTGGGCGGCCCGGGCGCCGGGGAACGTAACGGCCATCGAATGGAACGCCGAGGTAACGGAGGACATCCCGGGCGAGCGGATCAGGTGGAAATCCGTCGGCCGGCCCGATATCGAAAACGCCGGAGAGGTGCGGTTCCGGGACGCCCCCGGAGGGCGAGGTACGGAGCTAACGGTGACCATCCAGTACCGGCCCCCCGCCGGACCGCTCGGAGCGGCCCTGGCCGGTTTGTTCAGCCCCGCCTTCGGGCAGATGATCCGGGAGGACATCCGCCGGTTCAAGCGGCTCATGGAGACGGGTGAAATCATCACGGTCGAGGGCCAGCCGTCCGCACGGCAGACCGTAACCGAGGGTTGACGCCATGCCATTCATCCGTCGCGCCGCCCTCTGGACCGGAGCGGCCTGTATGGGTTTGACCGCCGCCCGGAGGGTCGTCCGCAGCGGACGGCGCATCGGGTTCGCAGACCGCGCGGCTGTCATTACCGGCGGCTCCCGGGGGCTTGGACTGGAAATCGCCCGCCTGCTGGCGGCGGAGGGAGCGCACGTTGCCCTGCTGGCCCGCTCGGAGGAGGAACTGGAAGCGGCCCGGCGCGACATAACGGAGCGCGGCGGACGCGCCGACGTCTTTCCCTGCGATCTGCGCAACCGGGAGGACATCGTCCGCACCTCGGAACGGTTGCTGGCTCGCCTGGGCCGCGTGGACGTGCTCGTAAACAACGCGGGCATCATCGAGGTCGGCCCGCTGGAGAACATGACGCGCGACTCCTTCGAGCAGTCCATGGGGGTGCATCTGTGGGGCCACATGGACCTCATCGAGCAGTTGCTGCCGGTCATGATACGGCAGGGCGACGGACGTATCGCCAACGTCACGTCCATCGCGGGGCTGGTGGCCGTACCCCATCTGCTGCCCTACGTCACGTCGAAATATGCCTTCGTCGGCTACTCCGACGGCCTGCGCGGAGCGGTAGCCCGGCACGGGATACGCGTAACCACCGTCGCGCCGTTCCTCATGCGCACCGGCTCGCACGTACACGCGCTGTTCAAGGGGCAGCATCGGAAGGAATATGCGTGGTTCTCGATTGCCGATGCGCTGGCCTTCTCGATGCGCTCCGACAGGGCGGCCCGGCGCATCGTCGAGGCGATCCGCTACGGCGAGCCTCGCCTGATACCCTCCATACCGGCGAAGCTGGCTCATGCGGCCGACACCCTGTTCCCCCATCTCACGGCGGCCGTCCAGTCGGCGGCGGCTCGCCTCCTGCCGGGCCCCGCCTCCGACGACCACATCCATGAAGGGAAGGACAGCGCCTCTCCCCTCTCGCCCTCCATCCTGACAGCCCGAGCCGACGAAATGATCCGGCCGAACAACGAGGCGAATCCTGCGCCCTCCCGTACATAACCACGACGCAGGGCGCCCCCCAAAAACCACGTCATCCCTCGCAACTACCACGTCAACGCTCACCATAAAAACGTCATCCCGGCCCCTCCGCCGTCTACCGACGGCGGCAGCCGGGATCTCAGAAGGCCGTGATGAAGCCCTTTTGAGATCCCGCATCACGCCTGTCCCGCAAGGCGGGATGACGCATCGCCGTAACCACCCCAACAATTCTTTCCGGTTTCACCCGGAGCCCCCTATCCACTTTCCGGGCATATTTGTACGCTGAGTGAATACGACGCGATCACTCATCCCCGGAAATCGCCATGCGACGCCCAACCCTGAATTACCTCATCGATGCGCTGGCCTTCACCTCGTTCGTTCTGCTCGTCTCGACGGGCATCCTGATGCATTACATCCTGCCGCCCGGGCAGGGGCACGGCAGCAGCATCTGGGGCCTCGGTCGCCACGGCTGGGGCGACGTGCATTTCTGGATTGCCGTGGCTTTCCTGGCTACCCTGCTGGTTCACTTCCTCCTGCACTGGAAGTGGATCGTCGCGATGACGCGCGGCAGGAAACGGGCGTCCTATTCGGAAAAACTGCGCATCGGAGCGGGCGCGGGCGCCTTCGCGGCCCTGCTGCTGCTGGCGGCGGCCCCCTTGCTGAGTCCGATAGAGCGGGACGCCGCCGGAGACGAAACGCACGCCGGAGAAGCCATGCACCGGGAGGAGGCCGCCGCGCCGGACGAACGCCGGCACGTTTCCCCCGCCGGGTCGGCGGCAGGGGCGGCCGACCTGCGGGGCTACATGACGCTCTCCGAAGTGGAAACCCGGCTCGGCGTCCCCGCCGGATACCTCATCGAGCGACTGCACCTGCCCGCCGATGTTTCCCGCGATACGCCGCTGCACGACCTGCGTGAAACGCACGGGTTCGCCATGTCGGACGCGCGCACGTTCGTCGACGAATACCTGAGCGGCCACGGGGCGGAGAAGTGATGCGATAAGGGTCGCTCGTTGAACCCGCAACCCGTATATTCGGATCGAGCCGCCCCGCCGACGAAAACCGGCCCTGACTCCGGGAGGCCATCGGTACGTACCGGATCTAACTTTCGAGGTGTTTGCTGTGCCGGATTCCAGTCCATCGTTGTTTCAGCAGGCGTACGGACGCCCCCCCTCGCACGTCGCTTCGTCCCCGGGGCGCATCGAGTTCATCGGAAACCATACGGATTATAACGGCGGCCTCGTACTGGGCGCCGCCATCGACCGCCGGGTGGACGTCGCCCTCGCCCTCCGTTCCGACCGGCTCGTGCGTATGACCTCGGCGGGCAACAACCGCGTTTTCCAGACGGACCTCGATCCCATCGAACCCCAACAGGGCGACGTGCGCTGGGTCAATTACCCCCTCGGCGTGCTGTGGGCGCTGCGGGATGAAGGGCTTCCGGCGGACCGGGGGTTCGACCTCGCAGTGACGAGCTCGCTGCCGGTCGGGGCCGGCCTCAGCAGCAGCGCGGCGCTCGAATTATCCACCGCGCTCGCGTTGCAGGCCGCCTTCGGAGTCGAATCGGATAGAAAGACGCTGGCGCTCTCATGCCGACGGGCGGAAAACGAGTTCGTCGGGGTGCCCTGCGGCATCCTCGACCAGGGGGTATCGGCTTTCGGGAAAGCGGATCACCTCGTCCGGATCGACTGCAAAACCCTCGAGTTCGGCCTGGAGCCGCTGCCCCCCGGTACGGCGTTCTGGATTTTCAACAGCCACCGGAAGCACTCGCTCATTGGTTCGCTGTACGCGGCCCGCCACCAGGAGTGCATGGAGGCTATCCGCATCCTCGGGCCGCATTATGCCGATGCCTCTTTCCTGGCCGATCTCACACCGGACCAGGTGGATCGGTATAAAGACGAACTGACTGAACCGCTGTATAAACGGGCCATGCACATTACGGCGGAAAACGCCCGCGTGAAGGAAATGCATCGGGTGCTCGAAGCCGGCGATCTGGAGGCCGCGGGCGACCTGCTGTACGCTTCGCACGCCAGCTCGCAGCGATTCTTTGAAAACAGCACCCCCGAGCTGGACTTCCTCGTTGCGTCCCTGCAAGGGGTTCCGCACGTGTACGGGGCGCGTCTGACGGGCGGCGGGTTCGGCGGGGCGGTCATGGCGTTCACGGACGAACCATTCGGTCCGGAGGACGCCGACGCCGTCGCCCGGCGGTACAACGACGCATTCGGCCATACCCCCTCGGTTATCACCTGCCGCACCGCCGACGGGGGGCGCGTCGCCCGGTACGTTCCCTGATCGACACGCCGGCGCCCACCAATCAACCCTAACCAACGGTAATCACCCATGCCCAGCAATCAGTACACCCCCTCGCCCGAAAACAAGTTCACCTTCGGCCTGTGGACGGTCGGGAATGTCGGCCAGGACCCGTTCGGCACGCCCGTCCGCGACCGTCGCTCCCCGGTGGAGCTCGTCCACCTGCTCGCCGACGTCGGGGCCTACGGCGTCAATCTACACGACAACGACCTCGTACCCATCGACGCCTCGGCTTCCGAGCAGGATCAGATCGTGCGGGACTTCAAGAAAGCACTCGAATCCACCGGCCTGAAAGTCCCGATGGCCACCACCAACCTCTTCTCCGACCCGGCGTTCAAGGACGGTGCGTTCACCTCCAACGACCCGGCCGTGCGGGCCTATGCCCTGCAAAAAACGATGCGGTCGATGGATCTGGGCGTCGAGCTGGGCGCGGGTATCTACGTATTCTGGGGCGGGCGCGAAGGGGTGGAATCGGACGCGACGAAAAACCCGGTCGAGTCGGTAAAACGGATGCGGGAGGCGATGAACTTCTTGTGCCGGTACGCGCAGGATCAGGGCTACGACCTCAAATTTGCGCTCGAAGCCAAGCCCAACGAACCGCGCGGCGACATCTTCATGCCGACGACCGGCGCGATGCTGGGCTTCATCTCCACGCTGGACTACCCGGACATGGTGGGCGTCAACCCCGAGGTGGCGCACGAACAGATGGCCGGCCTCAACTTCCTCCACGCCGTCGCGCAGGCATGGGATGCGGGCAAGCTGTTCCACATCGACCTGAACGACCAGAACCCCGGGCGGTACGATCAGGATTTCCGCTTCGGAGCCGCCAACATCAAGCAAACGTTCTTCCTGGTCAAGTTCCTCGAAGAGGTAGGGTATCAGGGAATGCGCCACTTCGATGCGCACGCCTACCGTTCGGAAGATTACGAGGGCGTGAAGGACTTCGCACGCGGGTGTATGCGGACCTACCTCATCCTGAAAGAAAAAGCGCAACGCTTCAACGAGGATGCGGAAATCCAGGCGCTGCTGAAAGAAATAAACGCCCCCTCCGCCGACACACCCGACTACGGCAACGGGTACAGCAGCGAAGCGGCCGAGGCCCTCAAGAACCACACGTTCGACCGGGCTGCGATGGGCGCACGCGGGTACGGCTACGAGAAGCTCGATCAGATGGTGTTCGATCTGCTGATGGGCGCCCGGTGATCAGGCGGCCCGGAGTGAGCGCCCCCGGCTAAACGGTTTCGACGCTCGCTGACGCCATCCCTCCTGCGCTGCTTCTTACGGTAACGCAGGAGGGGGGGCGGTCCAGCACGAACTCGGCGGTAAACCTGCCGTCGCCGGTGGTATCCAGCGCGCCCAGCAACTCGTCCGAAGCGGCGACGAACGCTTTCAGGGTGGCGTTGGGGTTGGAGCTGGAAACGGCGACGGATAGCGTTCGCGTCGAGGGGTTGTACCGGCAGTAGCTGAACACGACGCTATCGTCCAGAGCCGCCTTCTCGACGGTCACGGATGGCTGAACGACCAGCAGAAAGAGGGGGAGGAAAACCTGTATGGCAAGCATGGCGAAACCGGGCCGGCGGGTTCTCGAACCGGGTCACCCGGCCGTTCGAGCAGGCATCCGGCTCGTACGGCCCGGCGACAGGTGCAAGAAATAGCATGTTAACCCTCTCAAAGTAACGAGTTGGGGCCGGAAGGTCAAGTTCGTTACAACATAGGGCCTTCCGGCAAACCTCCGGCGGGCGGAGAAACCACCGCCCCCGCTACGGCGTCAGCCGCCGTCCACCGGGGAGGTCCGGCACACCCGGGGCATCCGGGCGAGCGACCGGTTGAAGTCGCGATACAGGGCGGCGTCGCCGGATGGGTGGCATTCCAGGCAAACGCCCACGCGCAATATGCGTTGCTGCTCGGTCCGGTTGAAGGGCCGCGCCCCGGTCCGGGTGGAAACAGGGCCGCGCCTGTCGGCCAGAAAAGCCGTCCAGGCATCCCCCGGCAAACCGTCTCGCAGCGGCGCGTACAGCGGGTCGAACCGCCACGCCGAGCTATCGCCCGGAGACAGCACGCCGCGCCCCACCCCCAGCGCCGACGGATCGGCATGGCAGGACCGGCAGGTTCTTCCCTCGGCGGCCGTCGTGTGCGGCGCGGCCGGAGCGTACAGCCGGTGGAAGCTGCCTTCGGCCCGCAGCCTCTCCAGGCTGCCGGCCAGGTTGCGGCGGTTCGCATTCAGCGTCATGATCATGCCGGGTGCAAACGGTTCGATGCGGGGCGCATCGCCGGGTTTACGGGAAAACAGGCCCAGCACCGGCGCATCGGCATGAAAATCCGACGCGAACTCCTGCCAGGTCCCTTCGCGGTCCCGCTGGGTGTGGCAGCCCACGCATTGAGGAACCCAGGCCGAATGGCAGCTCTGGCATGACACCCGCTCATGACCCGGCAGGAGGCACGCTTCCGTCGGCGCGGCCAGCGGATGCCGCTTGCCGGAGCGTTTTTCTTCCAGCACGGGCCGCCCCGCCTCGTCCAGGAACACGTTCACCAGGGCGCGGCCCTTTTCGGCCGTTGTCACATACCGGCGCTCCGGGTCGGGGGCCGCGTGGCGGATGAGCAGAATCTTCCGTGCGTCGAGATCGAGCCCGTCCCACGTCACGGTCGGCGGGGCGGCGGCGTGGCAGTCCGAGCACTGCACATGGGTCGCCTGATTCTGGTGGGCGTACACCGTGCCGTCTCCCATCGTCTCGTAGGACGTGTGGCAATCGATGCAGGCCAGGCCCGCTTCATGGTGTACATCCGCCGGCTGCCTTTCGAACACCCTGCCGTCCATCAACACCCGATGCGTGTCGTCGGGCGGGGCCGGAAGCAGTGTTTCATGCCGGCCTTCGTAGTTCGTGCTGATGCGTCCCGAGCGGCTGTGGCACCCGAAGCAATGGTCGTTGCTCACGTCGATGGTGAGCCGGGGATGAATGTCCGGCCCCCTTTCGGCCCCATACACGATGTGGCAGGCCACGCACCCCCCGCCCCGCGACATCTCGGATACCGGCCCCGGCAGCGGCTTTTCGCTCCCGAGGTGGCAGGTGCTGCACAGTTGCCGGAGGTGCTCGTCGGCCGGACTGTGATGCAGATCCCCCAGGCCGTCCTGTCCGTCCGGCGAATCCTGCTCCCCGAAAACCCATCGGTTCACGGAAACGATACCCCTGCCGGTAGCCATGAGCGAAGTGCGCACCCGCTCGACCAGATCGGCGTGGCAGAGGGTTCCGCACGCTTCCGACGCATTGGACAGGTTGCCAGGCACGAGGAACATGCCCTCGTGGGCCTCCTGCATCTCCGCCGAAGCCGGGTTTCCGGCGTGGCAGGAGGCGCACCCGATGGCCGAGGGGTCGTGGAACGGCGAAACCCCCTTCATCTGCCCGTGGCAATCCAGACAGCTTTCTTCCGCCGCCCGGATCGGCTCGGGCGGCCCGGGCCACACGAGCCAGAGAAGCACGAGGCCGATCAGCGCCGCCAGACCGTACAT
>CBDUBS010000181.1:0-7443 GCA_965365445.1 uncultured bacterium
TAAGCCGGTAACGATCAACGTAACCCGGAACGACTTCGCCCCCACGGGCTTCGAGGTCGCCGCCGTGGGCCGCCCCGAGCACGGACAGGCCCGGATCGCCGGACCCGACTCGGTAGCCTACACCCCGGCCCCGGACTTCTTCGGGACGGACCGGTTCACCTACGATCTCCGCGACGCTTCCGGCGCTACCGCCTCCGGGCAGGTGGTGGTAACGGTGCTGCCGGTCAACGACGCGCCGCCGCGTATCCTCATCACCAGTCCCGCCGAGGGCGAGGTCATCCGCATCGTGGGCGACCCCACCGACCGGCTGGAGATCCGCTACGAGATGGAAGGGGCGAACGTAGACGGCGACACGCTCCGCTACCGCCTCGAACTGGCCGGAAGCAGCACGTTCCAGCCGCTCATCGGCGGGCAGGCCCTCGGCTCGGCGCTGGTCGCCTCGATGCCGTACCGGGCGCTCCGCGACCTGCTGGCCTCGGCCGGGGTACAGCCCGGCGTCGAGATGCCGATATGGGCGCGCATCGTCGCCACGGACGGCTCCGGGATGGAAACGCCCGGCCTGCCGCGCTCGGTGCGGATCGTGTTCGGGGCGCTCACAGGGGCCGATGAAGAAACCCTGCCCGAGCGCTTCGCGGTGCGGGGCAACTACCCGAACCCGTTCAACCCCTCCACCTCGATCCGGCTCGATCTGCCCGAAACGGCGGATGTCACGCTCGAAGTGGTGGATATGCTCGGGCGCAAGGTGCTGGCGCTTCCGGCGCAGGCCGTCTCGGCGGGCGCGGGCCGCACCCTGCTGATCGATGCCTCGGCGCTGGCCTCGGGGACGTACTTCTACCGGGTCACGGCGCGCTCCGCCGCTGGGGTGCAAACGGCCACCGGACGCATGACGCTGCTGAAATAACCCGGCCTACCGGGTGTATGGCGGCCCCGGGTGCTTCGGCGTCCGGGGCCGCGTGCGTTTTACTGGTTGCAGGCGGCAACCCCCTCCCCCTTGCCGATGCCGCATCGGCAGCGGTACTCCCCCTGTCGCCGTCGGCAGACGGCGGTAAAGGGGGAGAGCTGTGTTTTCCCCTCCTTTATTTCTTGCTCCCGTCCTTTTCAGGCGCCTGTCTCCAGCCGGCCCGGGCGCCGCCCGCTAACCGCCAGATGGATTTCCCCGCCGCACCGGCCCCGATTGGGGAAGAAACCTGACGGGATGGTGAATTCACGGCGCATCGAACACGCCATGTGCGCGGTGAACGAAGCGGGGCGGAAGTTAAGCGTTAGGAGCCGACTTCCTCGTTGGCCGGCTGGGCGCCAGGTATTTCCGGAGGGGGCAGGAAAGGGGATTGATGTTCTTGAATAAAACATCTATTATCATAAAGTGATAATATGACTTTCTAACGGATATGTCGCTGTCTTCCCTGGGTCCTCCGGTAGCAAAGACCAGTCTGGCCGAGCATCTGGCCGGGCGTATTCAGTCATTCATCCTTTCGGGGACGTATGCACCCGGGCAGCGCTTGCCGTCCATTGCGGCTATGGCGCAACAGTTCGGCGTCGGGCACCCGACGCTTCGGGAAGCGATAAAAAAGCTGGAGACCATCGGGCTGATTTCCGTAAGGCACGGCGCGGGGGTGTACGTGAAAGCCACCGAGGCGCCCCTGTTTCTGAGTAATCCGGGCGTGACCGCCGCGCCGAGCAAGAAGCTTCTGCTGGACCTGATCGACGCCCGTCTTCCCGTGGAAACCACTACGTCATCCCTGGCGGCCCGGAACGCGACCCCGGAGGACCTGGCGGATTTGCATACCGTGCTCGATACGGCCGGAAGGCTTCTGGATGATCCGGCCATGCTCACTACGGTCAACATGTCCTTTCATGAGGCCCTCGCCCGCTCGTCCGGCAACATCGTGCTGGCGCAACTGGTCGGGCAGATGACCCGGTTGTTCCGCCGGGAGCAGCGCGTCATTCTGGATATATTTGGCCTGCGCGACCGCGACCACCGGGAGCACCTCGCCATTCTGGAAGCCGTGGAGCAGCGGGACGAAGGCCTGGCCCGGGAACGCATGGCCGCCCACCTCGACGGCGTAAGGCGCGCTATCGAGCAGTGGGACGGCGAGACGCCTGCCGTTCCGTCCCGTGCATGAGGCCGGCTACTACACGCCGGCGGGGTCCTTTCCCTCTACAAACAACTGAATCAAGATGGCGCAATTAATCAAGACATGCCTGATGCTCGCTCTGGGAGCGTTTTTACTGACGATGAACCAGAGCGCGTATGCGCAAACCGGCCGGATTGCCGGCGTCGTTACGGATGAAACCGGCGACCCGTTGCCCGGCGCCAATGTGGTGCTCGAGGGCACAACGACCGGCGCAGCCACCGACATCGACGGGCGCTTCGAGATCGGCGGCGTCGCCCCCGGAACCTACACCGTCCAGGCCACCTTCCTTGGCTTCGAGCCGCGCGCCATCGAGGACGTGGCCGTAACGGGCGGGCAAACAACCCCGCTGGACATCGAAATGGAAATGTCCACGATCTCGCTCGGGGAAGCCGTCGTGGTGGGGTACGGCGTGCAGCGGCGGCGCGACGTTACCGGCTCGGTAACCACTGTCGATCCGGTGCGCCTGGACGAGTCCGCCACGACCAACTTCGCGCAGGCCCTCCAGGGCGCCGCGCCGAGCTTGCAAGTGACGCCGAACAGCGCCGGCGCCGAGGGCAACGACCTGAGCATCGTCGTCCGCGGGCGCAACTCGATAACGGCCAGCAACTCCCCGCTCATCGTGCTGGACGGGATTCCCTTCGGCGGGAGCATCGGTGATATCAACCCCCAGGACATTGCTTCGCTCGACATCCTCCGAGACGCGTCGGCGGCGGCCATCTACGGCTCCAGGGGTTCCAACGGCGTCATCCTGATTACGACCAAGAAGGGCCGCCAGGGGCAAACCCGCGTCAGCTACCGGGGCCAGGTCGGCATCTCGAACATCGCCAACCTCCCGGAACTGATGAGTGGCGAAGAGTTTGCCCGGTTCAAATGCGTTCGCCTCGGAAAAACGGCCGACTGCTCGGCCGCGCTCACCCCGAGCGAGCTGGCGAACCTGCAATCGGGCGTTTCGACAGACTGGGTGGACCTGGCGACCCACACCGGAGTCCGGCAGGACCATACCCTCTCGGTATCGGGCGCCACGGGCGAAACATCGTACTACGTCTCCGGGTCGGCGCTCAACGTGAAGGGCGTGGCCCTGGGCGACGAGTTCAAGCGCTACACCATGCGCGTCAACCTCGACCAGCGCGCCTACGGGTGGCTGAAACTTGGTACGAACGTGCAACTCTCGTTGCTCAACCGGGACGGCCTCTCGGCCAGTTTCAGCAACGCCTTTCAGATGAACCCGCTCACGACGCCCTTCAACGAGGACGGCACGCAGCGGCTGTATCCGTGGCCCGAGGAGACGTTCTTTTCCAACCCCCTCGAAGGGCTGCTGGTGCTGGACGACAACGAAAGCCGCAACCTGTTTACCAGCAACTACGCCGAAGTCCAGTTCCCGTTTGCGCCGGGCCTCTCGTACCGCCTGAACGTCGGGCTGGAGGTATCCAACGGCAAGGAGGGGCGCTACTACGGACGAAATACGGTCACCGGCCGGGATGTGGGCGGAGACGCCCGCACCACTAACTCCAACGGCACCGACTGGACCGTGGAAAACATCGTCCGCTACCAGAGGGAGTTCGGCGCGCACGCTTTCGACTTTACCGGGTTGTACAGCGCCCAGCGCGAAACCTCCACGTTCGACCGCGTCGATTCGCAGGGCTTCCCGAACGATGTGCTCACCTACTACCAGGCCAACGTGGCCTCGCTCGTGGAGCCCACCTCCGGGTATGACCAGCGGAGCCTGCTCTCCCAAATGGGCCGCCTGAACTACAACTACGACAGCCGGTACCTCGTCACACTCACCGCCCGGCGCGACGGCTACTCGGGCTTCGGGGCGGATAACAAGTACGGCGTTTTCCCCTCGGTGGCGCTCGGCTGGAACGTGGACCGCGAGCCGTTCTTCCGGCGGAACAACATCCTCGGCCGCCTCAAGGTGCGCGCCTCCTACGGCGAAAACGGCAACCAGGCCGTCAGCCCGTACCAGACCCTCTCCCGCCTGACCGAGCAGTCGTACGTGGAGGGCGCTACGACGCTGCCGGGCTACCGGCCCGCGACGCTCGGCACGCCCACCCTCCGCTGGGAAACCACCCGCTCGATGAACGTGGGGCTCGACTTCGGCCTGTTCGGCGAGCGGCTCTACGGCACGCTCGACGCCTACCGCAGCCGCACCAGCGATTTGCTCCTGAGTCGGTCCATCTCGCCGGTAAACGGCATCACGAGCCTGCTCCAGAATATCGGCAAAACACAGAATTACGGCATCGAGCTCCAGCTTTCGGGCCGCCCCATCGTGGCGGGCGATTTCAGCTGGACCACCGACTTCAACATCTCGGCCAACCGCAACGAAATCGTGGACCTGTACGGCAACGGCCAGGACGACGTAGGCAACCGCTGGTTTATCGGCAAACCAATCCGGGTGAACTACGCCTACCGGTTCGACGGCATCTTCCAGCAGAGCGACGACATCGCCGGCTCGGCGCAGCCCAACGCCCGGCCGGGAGACGTTCGGGTGCTGGACGCCAACGGCGACGGCGCGATCACGCCCGACGACCGGGTGATCCTCGGCGACCGCGAGCCGAGCTACATTGCCGGCATCAACAACACGTTCCGCTACAAAGGGTGGTCGCTGAGCGCCTTCATCAATACCGTACAGGGCGTACTGGAATCGAACGTGCTGCTCGGCACCAACCAGACCGACTCGGATGTGCGCATCAACGTGCTCCGGCACGAGTACTGGTCGCCGGAGAACCCGATCAACACGTACCCCTCCAACGACCCGCGAAGCAATGCCTACAGCGTTTCGTTTTATGAGGACGCTAGTTACATCCGCCTGCGCGATGTAACGCTAAGCTATACCCTGCCGCAGCGGTTCCTTCGGATGCTGACCATCCAGGCGCTGAGCCTGTCGCTCTCGGGGCACAACCTGGTTACCTGGACCGACTGGAGCGGCCTCGACCCCGAACTGAACAACCAGCGCGGCATCCCGCTGGAGCGCACGTACAGCTTCGGCGTCAACCTGACCCTGTAACCCCCCGGCGGCGCTCGCCTTTACTGAACTTCCCTACTGCCTCTATACAACCATGTGTCGGAAACAGAACACCTTTTACGCCTGCCTGGCGGCCCTGCTGCTCCTGCCCCTGTGGGGTTGCGGCGACGATTTCCTCACGGAAAACCCGCCGGACGAGATCGTGGCCGATAACCTGTACGTGGACGTGCCCGGTTTCGAAGCCGGCCTGAACGCCCTGTACGCGCAGGTCCGGCTGGAACGCTACGGCCTGAACGGCTCGAACGAGCTGATGAGCGATATGTGGACGGCCGGCACGGACAACGTCTGGATCAACTGGGATTTTAACATCACCCGACCGTTCAGCGACTGGCAGGAGCTGGTCAACCCGCTCTACGGCAACTTCAACGACGTGTTCGTACGCATGTACCGCATCATCAACGCGGCCAACACCATCATCAACCGGGCCGACAACCCGGAGGTCAACTGGTCGCAGGCGGAGAGGGACCGGATCGTCGCCGAGGCGCGCCTGTTCCGGGCATGGGCCTACCGCCACCTGACCTACCTCTGGGGCGACGTGCCGCTGAACACCGACGAAGCCTCGGGCGAAACCATCCGCACCGACTGGGAACGCGCTCCGCTCTCGGAGCTGCTTCCGTTCATCGAAGCCGACCTGCTTTTTGCCTCACAGCATTTGCCGGTAACCTCTAACCTGGACGGCAAGCTCACGAAAGCCGTCGCGGACCACTACCTCGCCGAACACTACCTCCGCATCGGGGATGCGGCAAAGGCCGAGCAACACGCCCAGGCCGTCATTTCAGGCCCGTACAGCCTGATTACGCAGCGCTACGGCAAGACGGATTACCCGTTCGGGTGCGCCTTCCTGGATCAGTTCCGCGACGGCAACGCCAGCCGCAGCCAGGGCAACACCGAGTCGCTGTGGACGCTGCAACTCGAGTACGAGGTGCCCGGCGGCGGCGAGAGCATCATGCGGCGCTGGTGGGTGAACCGGTATTACTCGCTCCGGGGGCTTCAGGTAAGCCCCGAGTTCGGCGGGCGCGGCCTGGGCCGGCTTGCCATTACCTCGTGGGCGCTGAAACTGTACGAACCCCAGGATGATCGCGGATTCAAGTGCGCCATCCGGAGGGACTATCCCTACAACGCCCCGGGCAACCTGCCCGCCGGCGTAAGCCTCGGCGACACGCTGAAAATGAGCTACCAGAAGGAAACTGCCCGTACAAGCAACTGGCCCAGCACCCGGAAATGGGACTGGACGGACCCCGTGGACATCGATGGAGCCGCGCAGTACGGCGACCAGCCGTACCTGCGCCTCGCCGATACGTACCTCCTGCTGGCCGAAGCCCAGTTCAAACAGGGCAACACGGCCGGCGCCGCCGAGTCGATCAACAAGCTGCGCCGCCGCGCCCACGCTTCGGAGATCACGGCGGGCCAGGTGACGCTGGCCTTCATCCTCGACGAACGCTCGCGGGAGCTGGTTACCGAAGAGCAGCGGAGGTACACGCTGCTGCGCACCAACACCTGGCTCGAACGGACCCGGGCCTACAACCCCCAGGCCGGACCGAAAATCACCGAGCGGGATGTGCTCTACCCCATCCCGCAGCCGGTGATCGACGCCAACCTTACCGGCCCCATGTCCCAGAACCCGGGGTACAACTGATCTTTCACCGGCTTCTCCCGACGACCGATGCGTATCCGCCTTTTCCCGATAGCACTGTGGCTGCTGCTCCCGGCGAGCCTGTACGCCCAGACCGTTCGCCTGGAGCAGACGATCAACGACGGCTGGCGATTCCTCGGCCGCGGCATCTCCTACGGGCAGCGGCCCAGCCTGGACGACCACGCCTGGGAACGGGTTTCGCTGCCGCACACCTGGAACGCCGTTGACCCGTTCGACGACGAACCGGGCTACGTCCGGGGAACGGCCTGGTACCGCCGCCCGCTCTGGCTCGGCCCGGAGCTCGAAGGCAAACGCCTGTTCCTGCACTTCGAGGGCGCCAATCAGGTGGCGGACGTATTCGTTAACGGGGCGTTTGCCGGGCGGCATAAAGGCGGCTATACCGCCTTTACCGTCGAGATCACCGAACTGGTCCGGTTCGGCGCGGCGGAAGCGGCGGAAACGGTTGGCGACGTGGCCGGGGCCGTAACGCGAGCTACGCAGGCCGAGAACCTGATTGCGGTGCAGGTAACGAACGCGCACGACCCCTTCATCCCGCCGCTGAATGTGGGGTACGCGCTGTACGGCGGCATCTACCGGGACGTGTGGCTCATCGCCACGGACCCGGTGCACTTTCCTCTGACCGCCGGCGG
>CBDUBS010000182.1:0-7437 GCA_965365445.1 uncultured bacterium
CGGCCATGTTGCCCAGCGTTCCTTCCGGCTTTCCGGTTTCGAGCGTAGCCGTGGCGACACCGATGACTTCGGAAACCAGCCCTTCGAGGCGCGCCCGGTACGGAGCGACGAGCAAGGCCAGTTCGGGGTCCTCAGCCAGCGAATCGGTTATAGCGGTGAACGATACCGCCGCCGGGTCTAGACCGGGTTGCACGGGAACGACCTCCGAAGCCGCACAACCACTGAGGCAGAGCAGCACCAGGGCCGCCTTGACCGAAACGGGAAAAATGGACGCTTTCATCGGGAACAGGGATGGCGAGGAGACGCCCCCGGCAGGAGGGCGGGGCAACGCAAGAGCATTGCCGTGGAGTACCCGAACTCCGTGGATATCGTTCCGCTCTGCTCCAAAACCACTCCTCGAGCTTCGGGCCCCTGCCTCAGGAGGCCGGTTGGCGGCGCATATCCGCGATGGCCCCGAGTACGGCTTCGGCACGGTCGTATTCGAGTGTGCCCTCACCGGCCAGTTGTTTTACCCGTTCGAACTGAGCGATGGCCTGATCGACGCGGTTGATCTGGATGAGGAAAATCCCTTTGTTGAAATTGGCCCGAACGTGTTCGGGGTTCTTTTCCAGCACCAGGTTGGTCTGCGTGATGGCTTCCATAGCATTTTGCGGGTCGTACTGGTAGGCCCAGGCCATGTTGGTGCGGGCGTCGAGGTTTTCCGGATCGCCCTCGAGCGCTTTTTTGTACGCCTCCACGGCCCGAAGGGCTACTTCGGATTTGTGCGTTCCCTGTATGGTTTCCATCCACTGGCTGAGCAAGTCGCCCGCCAGTACCCAGGCCTCCGGGCTGCCGGCTTCCCGGGCCAGCTCCACCTGTGCTTCGGCGGCCCGATCCATCCGGCCGGCTCCGACGAACAGATCGACGAGCGCCCGGCGGCGCGACACCCTTTCGCTTCCGCCGAGGGTTTCGATTTCCGCTTCCAGCGCTTCCGCTTGCCGGGCCGTTTCCGGCGCCAGCGGAGCGCTCTGATGCTCCCCTTCGGCCGGGGCCGTTGCCTGCGTTGCCATCGGGGCCGGGCGCTGCCCGTTTTTGCTTGCCACCGTAACGAGGAACAGGGCCGCCACCAACAGCACCGCTCCCGCCACGATCAGCCCGACACGCCGCTGCACGGACGCCGGTTCGGCCGACAGAAGACGTTCCGAGGAGCCGGCCATCGGGGAGCCGACCTGCGCCGGTGCAGTATCCTGCAAGCGGGCTCCGCACCGGCTGCAAAACCGGGCTCCTTCGGGATTTTTCCAGCCGCAATCGTTGCAGAACGGACCGGCGGGAGACTGCATGACCGGAGGGGTCACCGGGTCCTCGGCCGTATCGGCAACGGGTTCCGGTTCGCCCAGAGAGCCTGCCGGTGTGCCGCATAGCTCGCAGAGCGCAGCACCATCCGGAAGCTTCGCGCCGCATGAAGAACAAACATCCTGTCGAATCGGGTCGGGCATACTGGATTAACGCTTTTTCTCCCGGGATTTGAGCGACCGATCCACCTCGTCTCGCAGCCCCGGTGAAAACCGGAATATGGGGGTATACCGATCGGCGATAGGAATGGCCTCGTTCGTGCGCAGGTTGCGCCCGACGCGGGCCGTACTCGAACGAACCGAGAAGTTCCCGAACCCGCGCAGGTCCACGCGCTCACCCTCGATCAGAGACTGCCTTACGACGGACAAGAATCCGTTGATTACAGCCTCGGTTTCGATCCGGGTGAGCCCGGTCCCTGCTGCAACGGCTTCTATGATTTCTGATTTGGTCACGGCTTCAGGGGCAATCGGATTGGGGTTTACCGGGGCGCACGCGGACGTAAACGCCGTTCAGGCGGACAGGATTCCCCGGCGACACCACGTTCCACCGGCGCTGGTCAACGGTTCATCCCGTTTACGTGTCGGTTCCCGGCATTTCCGTGGCGAGCATGGGGGCGGGAGCGTATTTTAGACGGTTGCCGCCCGTTTCATGCACCGGTCGCCCCGCTCCCATGATGGTCCGTACCCTGCTGTTTTTCGCCCTTCTGTCGGCGTTGGGGTTCCCGACGGCTCGCGGACAATCCGCCGACACGTGGCAACAGAGGGTCCGGTATGAAATGGACGTCACCTTACATCCGGACCGGCATCGGATGGAGGGGAAACAACGCCTGACGTACCTCAACAACTCGCCGGATACGCTGCACCGGGTGTTTTACCATCTCTATTACAACGCATTCAACCCCAACTCGATGATGGCCCGGCGCAATCGGGAGCTACCCGACCCGGACGCCCGCATCGTTCCCCGGCTGTACAACCTCAAACCCGAGGAAATCGGCTACCATCGCATCCTCTCCCTCCGCCAGGAAGGGATGCCCCTCGCCTATCGGGAGCACGATACCATCCTGCAAGTAGACCTTGCCCGGCCGATCCTGCCGGGCGACTCGACCGTGCTCGACCTTCGGTTCGAGTCCCAGATGCCCCTGCTGACCCGGCGCGGCGGCCGCGACAGCCGGGAAGGCGTGGCCTTTTCGATGAGCCAGTGGTACCCCAAAATAGCCGCGTACGATGAGCGCGGTTGGCACGCCGATCCGTACGTGGGGCGGGAGTTCTACGCTCCTTTCGGCACGTTC
Source organism: uncultured bacterium (assembly GCA_965365445.1). Taxonomy (GTDB): domain Bacteria; phylum Bacteroidota; class Rhodothermia; order Rhodothermales; family DASSAV01; genus CBDUBS01. The sequence goes on from CBDUBS010000182.1 coordinate 2,621, forward strand.
GACGTGACGCTCCGCTTGCCGTCGCCGTACATCGTCGGGGCGACCGGGGTGTTGCTGAACGGCGACGAAATCGGGTACGGGTACGAAACACCGGGCCGAGCGGCTCCGGTCCACCTCCCGACGGATACGCTTTTCTGGCGTTTCCATGCGGAGAACGTACATGATTTTGCTTGGTCCGCCGACCCTGAGTATACACACGACCGAATTGCCGGGCCGAACGGTACGACGGTGCATCTGGTGTACCAGCAAGCCGACAGCGCCATCTGGCGCCCTCTGCGGGAGTACGTACCCCGGCTGCTCGAAGCCTTCACGGCCGTGTTCGGACCGTACCGATACCCGCAGTTCACGGTGGCTCAGGCCGGCGACGGCGGGATGGAATACCCGATGATCGTATTCATAACCGGCCGCTCGGCCGGCGCGCTCCGATCCATAACCAACCACGAAGCGGCGCACGAGTGGTTCTACGCCATGGTAGGCACCAACGAAACCGACTACGCCTGGATGGACGAAGGCTTTACCAGCTTCGCTTCGGGGGCCGCCCAGGCTTACCTCGCCGGCAAGGAGCCGGGAAGCTCCTCCGGAACCCTCCTCAACATCGTCAATGCGCAAGAGCGAGGAATTTTCGAACCGCTGAGTACGCCCTCGGACTGGTTTTCCACGAATGCCGCTTATGGAACGGCCGCGTACTCCGGTGGCGTGATGGTGGCGTCGATGCTCGGGTATGTGGTCTCCGACTCGGTGCGGAACCGCATTTTTCGGGAGTACATCCGGCAGTACACATTCCGGCAACCCGATCCGTACGATCTGGAGCGGGTTGCCGAACAGGTGAGCGGCCTTCGGCTCGACTGGTTTTTCGATCAGCTTACCCGCACCACGCACACGCTGGATTATGCCGTGGAAGCATTCTCCTCTCGCCGACAACCCGACGGCGACTGGAAGACGCACGTGCGCCTGCGAAGAAACGACCCGTTGGTGATGCCGGTGGACCTGGCGATCGACCTGGAAGGAGGCGGGCGGCAATGGGTTACCATTCCCATCAACGAAATGCTGGGGCACAAGCCGACGCCGGCCGGTTGGATCGTAGGGGCTCCGTGGGCCTGGACCTCATCGTCGTACGAGCTGGAGGTAAACCTGCCAGTGCGCGCCCTCGGAGCCCGCATCGATCCGGACGGGCGCCTGCCGGATATCAACAGACTGAACAACAACGCCCGATTTCCTGTTCAGGCGCACCTGTTCGAGCCGCCCCGCTCCCAGTGGTTCCGTTACGACGTAGGGTACCGTCCGCTGGTCGGGTATGCCTCCGGGTACGGCGCTGCCGTCGGCCTCCGGGCGCGCGGGCAGTACCTCAACGGACGTTACCCGGTTACGGCCACCCTGAAATTATGGCCTGCCGCCTTGTATGCCGCCGACAGGCGCTGGTGGGAAGGGATCGACTATGATCTTGGATATGCCACCCGTACCGATCCGATAGCAGGACGCCCGGCCTTCGGGTTTCTGGCGCGAAAGCATCTCGGTGTGCTGGAAAACCGGGTATATGCGGCATGGGCGCTCGGGCGCAGCATCCGGCCGGCGGTTCAGCGAAGCGTTACGATTGCGCTGCTGCACCAGTTCGCGACGGGCGAGCGCACGTTCTCGGCAGGAGGCGGGGCGTTTTTTCCCCACAAGAATACGGCGTCGGCTCTCCTCACGTATGACGCCGGCCGGGGACCTCATCGGTTCCGGTTCGAAATGGAAACAGGCGGAAGCCTGCGGCGAAGCGACTTTTTTCAGGAAAGCTGGGCGGCGCACCGACTCACTGCCGAAGGTACGGCCGCCGCATCGCGGGCAGGGCTGGATGCATCCCTTCGGATGAAGGTCGGGCTGGCCTCGCCGGATCTGCTGCCGCAGAAACTGTTCGCGCCGGGTTATGGATCGCTTGAGGAACAGTGGAGAAATGCCGCCTTCCGGACTGCCGCCGGCGTTTTCGCCCGGCCCGTTCAGGAAGCGCACCTGGTTGCCTTCGGAAGCCCGGGGCCGATAGCATATGGCCTCGAAAGGCCCGTCATAGGGACGCGGATAGCCGCTCTCACCGCCGAGGTCGGAGGAAAACCACTGCCCGATTCGCCCTGGCTCCGGTCCCTTTCGACGGGCGTGTTTGTGGGCGCTGCGCACGTAGAAGGAGGAGGGTACGAACCCCGACGGGATCTGGCGGACGCCGGGCTACGGGTGAGCTACGACGTCGCTACGCTGAGCCGCCTCGACCGATGGATCCGGCAATCCGACGTACTCGCCGGACTGCACCTCTCGGCGCGTTTTCCGATCTGGGTGAGCAACCCGGGGCGGGCCGGAAGCAGCGAGCCGTTTGCGTTCCGCTGGCTCATAGGAATCGACGTGCGCTGAGCCTCAGGGGGTAAAGAAAAGGCCCGCCGCATAGCGGAGGTAAAGAAAGATGAGCGGCGCCGCCACGATGACGGCGTCAAAACGATCCAGCACCCCCCCGTGCCCCGGCAACAGCGAGCCGGAATCCTTCATCCCGACGGATCGCTTGAGCCGGCTTTCCGCCAGATCCCCCAACTGACTGACCACGCCCCCGATCAGCGCCAGCGCGGCGAGATGTGCCCACGCCAGAAACGGGAGCAGAGTCAGCTTCAGCACTACAGCCACCACAACCGCTCCCGCTACCCCACCCAGCGAACCTTCCATCGTTTTCTTTGGCGAAATAGCCGGGGCGAGCGGCCGCCGCCCGAAGGCTCTACCCGTGTAATAGGCGAAGGTATCCGTAGCCCAGACGAGCAGGAACGTCGTCAATACGAGGTAGAAAGCTTCGGCGGAGCCGACCTCGGGGCCTTCTGCCTGCCGCAGATCCACCAGGAAGGAAAGAGGCAACACCGGATACAGCAGTCCCAGACCTGTCGCAGCGAGCCGCTCGATGGGTTTATGCTCGCCGGCCCGGATGAACACGCTGCCGACGAACAGGAGAATCGCCGCCGCTACGCCCAGCGGCAGACTCCACGGGGCCAGCGGCCTCAGCGCAAGCAGCAGCCCCAGGCCCAGACCTGCGGCATAGTAGGGCCGGACGCCTCCCGCTTCGGAGAGCCGATACAATTCGTGCTGCCCGATGAGGGCCACGGCTGCCACAAGTATCCCGAAGGGCCAGCCGCCCAGATACGCCAGAAGAAGGAAAAGCGGCGCCCCGACCAGGGCCGTAATCACACGGAGCGTGGCATTGGCCGCAGGGCGCCGCTCGAGCGGTTGCATCGGTACGTTAGAGGCGCTCATCCTCGTCTTCCGGCTCGTCCGGGACTGATAACCGAATGGACTCGATGCCGGAATCCAGCATGGCTTCCCGTTCCGGATCGTGCGCCGGCAGAGCCGCAGGATCAGCCGACATAGCCGCTTCGCTGATTTCCGCATCGGAGGGCGGGAGGCTTTCGAGCAGCGCAACGGCCTCGTCCGCCCGATCGGCCTGCACGAGTACATTTACCTTGGCCAGATCCCCGACGTTCAGGTTGAATGCATGGTCGCGCTGCGTGAGCACCACCGCCGGGATGCCGGCATCGTCCAGGCGATCCCGAACCATGTCGGCCTCATAATCGGTTCCGCTTTTGAAAACGGTGATCCATCCTTCATACTGGTCGTCTGTCATATGGTCGTCTCCTTACATGTGGTGTACGTAGCCATCCGCACTGTTCTGGGCCAATAAGGTTTCCGCCCGGCGGTGGAGGACTGCGATGATCCCGGCAAATAGCAAGGCTCCGGGCGCCATGAGATACCAGGGAACATCGATGGCATCCACGCTCTCGAGGTGAAGATCCGGGCGACGGGCCGCATAGGCGCCCATCAACACGGCAAACGCATTGTTCGCAAAATGAACCAGCACCGCCGGCCACAAGCTGCCGGTACGCCATACCAGATAAGCCAGATAAAGGCCCAGCACGGAAAGCGGAAGCACCTGGGAAAGCCGAAGGTGGTACACTCCGAAGGCCAGCCCCGAAAACAGGATGCCTCCGACCCAACCGATACCCCGCTCCGCCTGACGCTGCACGTATCCGCGAAACAACAGTTCTTCACAAAATGCCGGCGTGACCGCCAGCACCAGCAGGTTGAACCACAGGCTCCGGTCGCTCATGAGCACCCGTTCGATCAGTTCGAGCCCGGAGGCCTCGAACTCGCGAAGCCACTCCGGGAGGGGGATCGTCTCGTTGATACCCCCGAGCCATTGCACGACCGGGGTGAGAGCAACCAGCCCGACGAAAGCCAGGCCCATCAAGCCGGGATCGGCCGGGCGCCAGCGTAAAAAAGACCCCGGCCGCCGGGTATGAAGCCGGGCCAGCAGATAGGCCGGGAGAGCCAGCCCCAGGATCTGCCCCACCGTGTTGGCGAGCAGAAAACTCGTGCCGTAGGTTTCGAAGTTTTCTCCCAGGGCGGAAAGGATCTCGCCCGGCGGCACACCCTGCGCCAACAGCAACACGATGACCGCCGCGGGGCTGACGACAACCTGAAAGAATACGAACGCAATGAGCAGCGCAAGAACGGCCAGAGGAAATGGGGCCATCCCGCGGCGTTCGAGCAGCCCGACCAGGCGGATCGGCGCTCGACGCTCCCACGGATCGATCAGACGGTTGAAACGGTCATCCCCAAAGGACTCTTCCTGCATGGATCGGCGGCGGCAAAGGCGTGAAGGCAACAGGGCTGCGGGGCAAGATACAATTCTCTGAGCCTTTGCGATGCGACGTTCCCGAGATGACCGCGGAAAAGGCGCCTTCAGCAAGCCGTAACCCGTACCGTCCGGGAGGCAATACGGCTTGCCTCCCTGCGGTCGGAGTTTACATAAACGT
>CBDUBS010000183.1:0-7423 GCA_965365445.1 uncultured bacterium
GAACCCGTTCAACACGCTCACCACGATACGGTACGAACTGTCTCATGCGGCCCGCGTGACGGTTTCCGTGTTCGACGTGAGCGGGAAAGAGATCGCCCGGCTGTGCGACGCAGTCGAGCAGCCCGCCGGCATCCGGACGGTTACCTGGGACGGCCTCGACCAATCCGGCACAGAGGCGGCGAGCGGGGTATACCTCTGCCGGGTGCAGGCCGGGACCATGCAAAAAACCATCCGTATGGTCCGGATTCGATAGATCCCATTCTTTTTTCGCTTCCCGCTTCGCCGCGCAACCATTACTTTCAGTCGGACACTTCCCTCATTCCCATAGAAACGATGACCGCACCCTCCCGTATCGCCGTACTGATGGCAACCGCCCTCTTGCTGATCCAGTGGTCCGCCCGGGGACAGGCTCCGGCGCACTTGCAGGGAGAGATGGCGGGTGAGCCTACGGCAACCGGCGTGCTGCTTCAGTCGCGCCTGACGGCTCCGGCTATCTCCCCCGACGGCGACGTGCCGGGAGCGCCCGGCGTGGGCCGTTTCGAAGTGGCCGACAACGCCGGCTTCCGCGGCGGCCGCTCCACCGATTGGCTTACCGCCGAGTCCGAGCAGGACTACATTATCCGCACTCGGATTGACGGCCTTCGGCCGTCTACACGCTACTTCTACCGCCTCGTCTACGGCTCCGACACCCTTCACACGGCCTACGGCGAAACGAGGACGTTTCGCACCCTGCCCTCGCCGGAGACTCCGGCGCCGGTACGGTTCGTGGTTACCGCCTGCATGCACTACGCCCGCTTCCGCGAAAGCCCCCGGGGTAGAGGTCCGGACAGCCTGCTCGGCTACCCTGCCCTGGAAACCATCCGGGGCATGGAACCGGACTTCTTCATCGGCACGGGGGATAACGTGTATTACGACCACGGGCCGAGGGCCCGTTCCATCCGGGAGTTGCGTAAAAAGTGGCACGAGCAATTCGTCCAGCCCCGGTTCGTACAACTGTTTTCGGAGGCGCCGACGTTCTGGGAGAAAGACGACCACGATTTCCGGTACGACGACGCCGATCTGACCGGCGACGAAAAGCCGTCGCCCGAGCTTGGGATTCGCCTCTACACCGAACAGCTGCCCTGGGCCGCTCCGACCGACGCGAACGCGCTGCCCTACCGCACCCACCGCATCGGGAGCCTGGTGCAGCTGTGGTTTCTCGAAGGTCGGGACTATCGCAGTCCCAACGCCGCGCCGGACGGACCGGATAAGACGATCTGGGGAGAACGACAGCGCGAATGGCTGAAACGCACCCTGCTCGAATCCACCGCACCCTTCAAGCTCATCATCTCCCCGACGCCCATGGTAGGGCCGGACGACGCCCGCAAAAAGGACAACCACACCAACATCGGGGGATTCCGGTACGAAGGGACGGCCTTTTTAGAATGGGCACGCGACCATGGTTTCCTCGAAAAGGGCCTGTACATCCTCTGCGGCGACCGGCACTGGCAGTACCATAGCATCCACCCCACCGGTTTCGAGGAATTCTCGGTCGGCGCGCTGGTGGACGGCAACGCCCGCATGGGGCGCAACCCCGGCGATCCGGAAAGCACCGACCCCGAAGGCCTCATCCGGCAGCCGTTTACGTCGCCGGAGCCCACGGGCGGATTTCTGCGCGTTCGGATCGAACCCGGGGAGGAGCCGGGCGAGCGCCCTACCGCCCGCTTCGAGTGGTTCGACGAGAACGGCCAACTGCTGTACACGGCGCTCAAAACGGCGCAGTAACGGTTCAGGGCCCGGCCGCGCCGGCATTCCAGTCCGGCGAGGGAGTGTGGGCGCGTTCCATGATACGCTCCATCCGGGCGACTACCTCGGGGTGCGCGGCGGATACGTCGTTTTGCTCCCCGAGGTCGCGGTCGAGATGGTACAGTTCGATGGGGCCGCTTCCCATCGGCGTGCGCACGGCTTTCCAGGGGCCGGAGCGAACGGCCTGCTTGCCTCCGCCCTCGTAAAACTCCCAGTACAGGTACTCGTGCGCCGCCTGACGGTCGGGGCGGCCTTTGATGGCAGGCAGGAAGCTGATGCCATCCAGCGGCCCCGGGGCGGGCGCCCCTGCGGCCTCGGCCAGGGTAGGCAGCACGTCCGCAAAGTAGCCGACGTAATCCGACACGGAGCCGGCCGGCGTCACGCCGGGCCAGTAGGCTATCATGGGAACGCGAATTCCCCCTTCGTACAGATCGCGCTTGATGCCCCGCAGCGGCCCGTTGGAGTCGAAGAAGGCGGGGTCATGGCCTCCTTCGGCATGAGGCCCGTTATCCGAGGTAAAGAAAACGAGCGTGTTTTCTGCGATGCCTTCCCGCCGAAGCTGCTCCATGAGCCGGCCGATGCCCGTATCCATGCGGGTTACCATGGCCGCGAAGCCTTTACGCGCCTCGGGCCAATCCTTGCCCGCATACGGTTCGTAGCTCGGAACCTCCATGCCTTCCTGACGAGCCTCGTTGTTGGCGTGGGGCAGGGTCAGGGCCAGGTACAGGAAAAAAGGCCCCCCGGCGTTCCGCTCCACGAACTGTAGCGCTTCTTCCATGAACAGGTCGTGGCTGTATTCCAGCTTATTGTCGGAGACGCCCGCCCCGTACTGGTCTTCGTTCGGGACGGTGTTGGCGAGCCGGACCCGCTCGTCGTTCCGCACCAGGAACGTCGGGTAGTAATTGTGGGCGTGTCGCTGGTCGAGGTAGCCGAAAAAGTAATCGAAGCCCTGCCGGTTGGGATGTCCGGGCGAGCCTTCCGGCCCCAGCCCCCATTTCCCGATGAGCCCGGTGGTATACCCGGCCTGTTTCAGCACTTCGGCCACCGTGACGTCATCCGGCATGAGCGCAGCGGTGCGGCTGTTGCCCCGGATCCGGGTGTGGCCGGTATGCAAACCGGTCATGAGCACGCTGCGCGAAGGAGCGCAAACGGTGCTTCCTGCATAGAACTGCGTAAACCGCATCCCTTCGCGGGCCAGGCGGTCGAGATGGGGTGTCTGAATGCGAGTCTGGCCGTAGGCCCCCAGATCGCCGTACCCGAGGTCGTCGGCCAGAATGAAGATGATGTTTGGCCGCTCCGCTTCACCTTCTGTGGCGTTGCGGACGTGCGGGACGCAGGCGGCTGCGGTAAAACAGAGCAGGGACAGGCAAAAACCGAGAAAGCGATGGCGCATCGATACAGGGGGGTGTGGGTTGGTCGCGGGCCCGGTGGGGTTGCGTACGGGCCGGATCAAGGAAATCTCCAGAGAAGGCCGGAGTTCCCTCGATGCTGCGAAAGCCTTCCGTTACAGGTAGTGGCGGCGCTTAGAGGAGGGGCCGCGCATAAGCGGCTCGAAGGGGCCGGGCCGTAACGCCTCAGGCTCCCGCACCCGCCGGAGGGATCGGCTCCGCACGAGCCGCCCCCCCGATTGGATGAGCGTAAGCAGGTACAGGATGGCGGCGAGGAGGAGCCCGCGCGGCCTACCCCCGTAGGGCCGCGCTGCCGCCGGATATGTACTGGCCGGATAAGGCATGAGTCCTGCGTTTCTGTCGGTCTGTCTGTCAGTCTGTAGGACAACGGCAAAGTAGCCCACGGCCCGGAAGCGCCGGACAACTTCTGTCCGGGGGAGGGTCGCCCTTTCCGGCAGAGCGGCCGGGTGGATCGTTCAGGAAACCTTCCTCGAACGGTTGTGTCCGGTTCGTCACATCGGGTTACAAGATGTGTACGAATTCGCCCGAACCGCCTGCTCTGCCGCCTGTATCTATTCTTCCAGATAAACACGGAAGTATTCAGACGATACATGGAGGCAGACTATGGCAGAATTTGGCGACACGATGCAATCGGGCCGGGAGCGCACAGGGTACACAACCGGCCGGACCACCCATCAGGACGCGCCGCTCTCGGAGCAGGCGAAAGAAAAAGCCGGTAAAGTAGCCGATCAGGCCAAAGACCAGATCGTTTCCGGCCTGGAGGGCGGAAAAAGCCGGGCGACGGAAGGGCTATCCGGCATCAGCCATGCCCTGCGTCAGACGGGCGACAACCTGCGGTCCGAGAACCAGGGGATGGTAGCCGACTACGTAGAGCAGGCGGCGGGCCGCATCGATCAGCTTTCCAGGTACTTCGACCAGCACAGTGTAAACGATCTTCTCAATGAAGCCGAACGCTTTGCACGGAAGGAGCCTGCCCTGTTCCTCGGCGGCGCGGCCCTGCTGGGCCTGCTGGCGTCCCGCTTTTTCAAGAGCTCCGGCTCGCATCATGATATGTCCTACCGCTCGAATCGCGGGTATGGGCGCGGTTACTCGGCTTCGGATCGGTACTACGATCCCAACTATGCCCGCCCTTACCGGCGCGACTATACGGAGGCGGGCTACCGGAACCCTTCGGAGGCGTTCGGGCGGCCGGAAACGTGGAACCGGGCCGGCGAGGATACGGGCTCGATGGAGCACCGGACTACCACCCGGAGCGAAACCGGCGCCGCAGGCATCGGCATGGCCAACGAGGATCGGGATAACGAACGAGGGAGGAACTTGTAATGATGACAGACGGCCCCACATACGAACCGGGTGAACCCCCGCGCTACACCGGCGACGTACAGGTGCGCAGGCAGGAGTTTGCGGCTCCCGTGCGGCCGGAGGTACAAGACGACCGTTCGCTGGGAGAGCTCTTCTCGGATCTGACGACGGATTTCCGAACGCTGGTCCGGCAGGAAATCGAGCTCTCCAAGACGGAAGCCACGCAAAAAGCCAGAAAGGCGAGCAAGAACGTCGGCTACATCGGAGCAGGAGGCGCCGTCGCCTACGCAGGCCTGATCGCCATCGTTTTCGCGGTCGGCTTCCTCCTGGAAGATATCATGCCGGACTGGCTGGCCTTCCTGATTACGGGCGCTCTGGTAGCCTTCATCGGCTACTCCATGATCCAGAAGGGAATCAAGGCGCTCAAGAACACCGATTTTTCTTTGAACCGGACCACTGAGACGTTGAAGGAGGATAAACAATGGCTGAAACAAGAGATGAAATAAACCCGGGCGCGCCGGACGTTACGGGACGCGTTACCTATACCGAAACGCACGTACGTACTGCAACCGACGATCCCGGCACGCACAAGGCGGAGCAGATCGAACGAGAGATCGCCCGTACGCGCTCGAATATGAGTGAAACGATCGACGAGATTCAGGAGCGGTTCAGCCCGCAATACATCCGTCGGCAGGTTACCGAGGACATCAAGGATACGGCCCGGGGAGCGGGTAACTCGATCATGCAAACCATCAAGGATAACCCATTACCGGCAGCCATCGCCGGCCTGAGCCTCGCCTGGCTGTTCTTCAAGGGCAAAGACGAGGATTCAGGATACGACCGCAATTACGACTACCGCACGCCCGACCGCTACGGCGCATACCGCCGATACCCCGCTTCGGGGCGTTCGTACCGCCGGGATGCCTACGGCTACCCGGAGGACTACCGGTATGCCTACCGCGAACCCGAACCCCACGATGCGTCGATGAAGGACAAGGCGAGCGAGGTCGGGAGCAAAGCGCGCGAAACCGTGCACGACGTACAGGAACGGGCTTCCGAGTTCGGGCACGACGTACAGGAACGCATGGAGGACTGGGGCGACCAGATGGCCCGGCAGGCCCGGCGCACCCGCTCTACGCTGGAGCACTGGATGGACGAAAACCCGCTGGCCATGGGGGCGGCGGCTCTCGGCGTCGGCGCCCTGGTCGGTATGATGCTGCCCTCGACCCATTTCGAGGATGAATGGATGGGCGAAAAGCGGGATCAGGTGGTGGAACAGGCGCGCCACAAGGCCGACGATACGATCGATCGCCTGGAGCACGTCGCCGAGAAAACGGCGGAAACCGTAAAGCACGAACTGAAGGATTCGGCCGAAACGGTCAAAGAGACCGCCAAATCAGAAGCCAGGAAAGAAGGGCTCACCGGCGGCTCCGAGTCCACCTCGTTCTGACGAAGGCGGACGGGGGAGCTACGGCTTCAATCTATGATCAGTTAACCAGCAAACGGCAGTCCGGGGCGCGAGCCGACGGGCTGCCGTTTCATTGAATACTCGGCTCGGTACGGGCCAAACGGAAAGCGATGCTCGAACTGCTGAAAAAAACGTTCTCGGAATTCTCGGACGACGACGCGCCGACGATGGCGGCCGCACTGGCGTACTACACGGTATTTGCTCTGCCGCCGCTGCTTATCCTGCTCATGATGATCCTCGGGTTTTTCCTCGACCCCTCGGATTTACAGGGGCGCATCCAGGACCAGATGGGTAACCTGATCGGGCCGCAGGCTGCCGAAGAAGTGCAGGCGATGATAGAGAGCGCGGATCGGCCCGGGACGGGCGGGTTGCTCGCCACGCTGCTCAGCATTGCGGCCCTGCTGTTCAGCGCCACGGGCACGTTCGCCCAGTTGCAGAACGCGCTCAACAAAGCCTGGGAGGTTCAGCCGAACCCCAACCAGAGCAAACTCACCATGGTGAAGTCGTTCGCGCTCAAGCGGTTCTTTTCGCTCGGCATGATCCTGGTGGTGGCGTTCCTGTTCCTCGTATCGCTGGCTCTGACGACGGTGCTGAACGTCATCGGGGAGCAGCTTTCCGGCCTGCTTCCCGGCGGTATCGGGGTGGGGGTGGTATGGGTGCTCAACTTTGCCCTGCAATTCGCCGTCATTACCCTGCTTTTTGCAGCCATCTATAAAGTACTGCCCGATGCCGACATTGCGTGGGAAAACGTGTGGCTCGGGGCGGCCGTCACGACGGTGCTGTTCATCCTCGGCAAGGTTGCGCTCGGGTTCTACATCGGCAGCAGCAATCCGGGGGAGGCCTTCGGAGCGGCGGGATCGCTGGCGGTCATCCTCGTGTGGGTATACTACTCGGCCATGATCGTGCTGCTCGGCGCCGAGTTTACCCAGGTGTGGGCCTCCCGGGACGGCACCGATATTCCCCCCTCCGAAGGAGCAGTGCGGGTGGTGGAAGAGAAAACGTTCCTCGACAAAAACCGTAACGAGGTAACCATAGAGGAGGATACGCCGGCTTCCAGAGAGAAGCGCCCCTGATCACCGGGCCGCATTGCGGTACCGGAGCACGGCATCCACCGTAAGGCGGGTGACCGGATGGTACAGCGGCCGAGCGCCGGAGTAAATCCGTTCCGCCAGCGGAAGGCCCCAATCCGTGCCGGCCAGGGCTTCATAGAGCGGAGCTACGAACTTCCGGCGGCCCTGGCTCGTCAGGAAGCGCTCCAGCGCGGGAAAGGCCGGCTCGTACCGGTTTCGGACGGCAATTTGTAGCCAGGCGAACAGCATCTCGCTGTTGCCGGAGCGGGAGAGGTTGAAAGCAGCATCCAGCTCGTCCAGGCGAGCGGGTTCCAGCCGGTCCGGCAGGCCGCGCAGGAAATGCAGCCATTCGTGCGTGGACCATCCCGAAACGTCGGGCAAACCTTCCC